>NZ_LYVN01000015.1 GCF_001990265.1 Sphingopyxis sp. KK2 | reverse complement strand
GAATATATCATCCCCTCGCCCTTCGACCCGCGACTGATGGAAATCGTGCCCGCCGCGGTCGCCAAGGCGGCGATGGACACCGGCGTCGCCGGACAGCCGATCGAGGACATGGCGGCCTATCGCAACAGCCTGAAAGCGCGGCTCAACCCGACGACCTCGGTGCTGACGCTCGCCTATGAAGCCGCGCGCGCCAATCCGAAGCGCGTCGTCTTTGCCGAGGGCGAGGAAGAAGTGGTACTGCGCGCCGCAATCCAGTTCCGCGACGGCGGTTACGGCATCCCGGTGCTCGTCGGACGCGAAGGCTTGCAGGACAAGCTCAAGGAGATGGGGGTCGCCGACCCCGAGAGCTTCGAGGTCCACAACAGCGTCAATTCGCCGCATGTGCCGCAGATGGTCGACATGCTGTACGAACGGCTGCAGCGCCGCGGATATCTGCGCCGCGATATCGAGCGCATGGTCAACCGCGACCGCAACATCTTCGGCTCGCTGCTGCTCCAGCTCGGGCTCGGCGACGCGATGATCACGGGCACGACGCGCACCTATTCGCAGACGATGCGCGAAGTGCGGCGCGTGATCGACCCCGCCGAGGGCCAGACCAATTTCGGTATCCACGTCCTCGTCGGACAGCACCACACGGTGTTCATGTCCGACACGACGGTCAACGAACGCCCGTCGGCACAGCAACTCGCCGACATCGCCGAACGCACCGCGCAGGTCGCGCGCCGCATGGGCCATGAACCGCGCGTCGCCTTTCTCTCCTATTCGACCTTCGGCAACCCGCCGGGATCGTGGCTCGACAATATCCGCGACGCGGTGGCGATCCTCGACGCGCGCAAACCGGGGTTCGAATATGAAGGCGAAATGTCGCCCGACGTCGCGCTGAACCCCAAGGTGATGGCAAATTATCCCTTCTGCCGCCTGTCGGGGCCCGCGAATGTGCTGGTCATGCCGGGGCTGCAGTCGGGCAATCTGTCGGCGAAGCTGCTGCGCGAACTCGGCGGCAGCGCGGTAATCGGGCCGATGCTCGTCGGCATGGAAAAGCCGGTGCAGGTCGCGACGATGGCATCGACCGCATCGGACCTGGTGACGCTGGCGGTGCTCGCCGCCGGCGGGATCACCGAGTAAGGCCGGACAAAGAAAAGCGGCGGTCGCCCCGGGGCGCCGCCGCTCTTTTTCCTGTCCGAATGCGCCCGGTCTACGGACCGCCGGGAGCCCCGGCACCCGGCGCGCCGACCGCGCCGATATTGCCGAAGATATCCTGGAAGAAGCTGCGTTCGCGGCCGAGCGTCGGGGTCTTGTCGCCTTCGGGGCTGATCTTGCTGACCAGTTCGATTCCGGTGCGATCGACCGCGGCGACGTTGCCGGCATTGTCGAAGCGCACGCGCAGCACCTGCTGCGCCACCGGGCGCGGGTTGGCAAAGGCGAGCTGGCGCGTTTCGCGCGACACATAATAATATTCATTGTCGCTGAACTGGCCGACGAAGGTCGGGCGGCCGAGCGTCTTTTCGACCGACTCGCGATTGTCGATGCCCGGCGCGATCGCGTCGGTCAGCACCGGGTCGGCGACATAGCCCTGCCGCCCCTTGAGCTGGGTGCAACCACCACTGGCGAGCGCGAGCGCGACGACGCCCAGCAGCAGGGGCGCCCGGCGGGCCGAAAAACTGGTCGTGAAGTGCGGCATCAAATGGTCTCCGTTGCGCTGCCTTGCCGCTCGCCCCCGCGACTGCGCATGTTGTGGGGCCTCTTAGCGCCAAGCGGGCGGCGCGCACAAGCTGCTTGTGGCGCGGCAAAGCTTGCTGCAGCCTGACCGGCGGGCCTTTCGCGCCAACGCAAATCCGCCTAAGCGGGGCGCATGATCTCGTTTCGCAAACTCTTCAAGCCCGACCCCGACCCGCGCGAGGCGCGCCGTCCGCTGTGGAATGCCGTGGTCGCGACCGCGCGCGCGCCGCACTGGTACCAGGCCGGCGGCGTTCCCGACACGCTCGACGGGAGGTTCGACATGATCAGCCTGGTGATGGCGCTCGTTCTTCACCGCATCGACGAGGATCCCGCGCAGACGCTGGCGGGGGTCGAGATCACCGAATTGTTCGTCACCGACATGGACGGCCAGATGCGCCAGATCGGCTTCGGCGACATGGTCGTCGGCAAGCAGATCGGCCGGATGGTCGGGGCGCTCGGCGGGCGGCTCGGCGCCTATCGCGCGCCCGACGGGTCGGACGACCTGCGCGCCGCGCTGGTCCGCAACCTGTGGCGCGGCGAGGCGCCGGGCGCGGCCGAGCTGGATTATATGATAGCAGGCGTGGCGCGGTTGCGCGGCGCGCTCGGCGCGATGCCGGTCGCCGAGCTGGTCGTCGCCGACCGCCTGCCCGACGGCACGCCATGACGACGCCCGAATATTCGCATGTCGTGACGCTCGCCGAGGCGGGGGCGGGCAAGACGGTGACGCTGACCGCCGACGACGCAGCGCGCGCGGCGATCGCGAAGCGGCTCGACCTGGTGCAGTTCGAGCGATTCGAGGCGCGGATCGAGGTGCGCGGCGTCGCGGGCGGGATCGGTCTGCGCGGCGAGGTGCAGGCGAAGCTGGTGCAAAGCTGCGCCGCGACCGACCTGCCGGTGCCCGCGACGATCACCGAAGGTTTCGACCTCAAATATCTCCGCGACCTGCAGCCCGACGAGGATGGCGAGATCGAGGTCGAGCTGGGCACCGAGGATATCGACATATTGCCGCTCGAGCACGACCGCGTCGATCTGGGCGAAGTCGCGGTGCAGACGCTGTCGCTCGCGCTCGATCCCTTTCCGCGTCACCCCGATGCCGATCGCATCCTCGCCGAAAAGGGCGTGCTGAGCGAGGAGCAGGCGGGGCCGTTCGCCGCGCTCGCGGCGTTGCGCGGCAAGCCGAAAGCCTAGCGGCGCTCGGGCTCCTCGTCCTCGGGCACATCCTCTTCGCGCTTCGGCGGGTCGGCGAGCAGGTCGGCCATCGCGTCGTCGAGACCCGATTCGCGTCTGGCGGGTGGCGCGGCCTCGGCCGCTTCGCCCTTGGCGTCGCTCTCGCCTGCGGCTTCGGCCGCCGCTTTCTCGTCGCGCGTCGGCGGCAGGCTGCCGCCGAGCGCCTTGGCGAGGCCGATCAATTGCTCGCCGATCACCTTGTCGACCGCGGGCGCGATCTCGGCGGGTTTGAAGCGCATATAGCCGCCGAGGACATAGTCGAAGCGGATCGCGGCGCCGGTCGGGGTCGGCTTGATCTGGATCGTCAGCGTGCCGATGAGCGCCTCGCCCTGCAGCGGCCCGAAGGCGCCCGACAGGCGGAGCAGTTCGTTCGGCTTGGCGAAGAGGATGCGCGCATGCTGGACGCTGCCCATGCCGACCGTCTTGTCGGGGCCGGTGCCGGGGAGTTTTTCGCAGAAGCAGCCCCCCGCCTGCGAATCGAGCCAGAAATTGGCCGCGTCGCCCGACCAGCTATGCTCCTGCGACCACCATTTCTGGGGCATTTTGAGCATTTTCCAGACGTCTTCGGGGGTCGCAGCGACCTGCGCCGTGTGCGCGACGGTGAAGCCGAGTTCGCTCTGGTCGATGACTTTCGCCTGCGCCGGCTGCACGGCGAGCGCGGCCAGAATCGCGGCGCCCGATATCGTCGAAAATTTCATCGCCCATCCCCTTTGCCGCCATTCTTAAACGGCGGCGGGGACGCTGGCTAGCCGGTCGTCGCGGCGCTGAGGATCGTTTCGATCGCGTCGTTGACGACGTCGATATCGGCCATGCCGTCGACATGCGTCACGATGCCGCGCGCTTCGTAGATCGGCAGGATCGGCGCGGTCTTGGCGCGATATTCGGCCATGCGGGTGCGCACCGTTTCCTCATTGTCGTCGGGACGGCGCTTGAACTCATGGCTGCCGCACACGTCGCAGGTATTTTCGACCTTCGGCAGCTTATAGCGATCGTGATAGCCCGCGCCGCAGTTGGCGCAGCTGAAGCGACCGGTAATGCGGTCGACGAGCGCATCCTCTTCGACGAGCAGTTCGATGACATGGTCGAGCTTGCGCCCGCGCGCGTCGAGGATCTCGTCGAGCGAATCGGCCTGCGCCGCGGTGCGCGGATAGCCGTCGAAGATCACCGAGACATCGGGACCGAGTTCGTCGAGCCGTTCACCGATCAGCCCCGAGACGATTTCGTCCGAGACCAACTCGCCCGCATCCATCACCGCCTTGGCCTGGACGCCGATCGGCGTTCCCGCCTTGACCGCGGCGCGCAGCATGTCGCCGGTCGAGAGCTGGACCATGCCATGCCCTTCCTCGAGGCGGACCGCCTGCGTTCCCTTGCCCGCCCCCGGCGGACCCAGCAAAATGATATTGAGCGTCATGACGGCCCCTGTTTCCCTGCCCTGTTCGAGACTCGCGTAGCGGGCGCGTCAGCGCCGCGCAACGCCGCCCTTCAATTTGGCCTTCTTGATCAGGTCGCCATATTGATGCGCGAGCATGTGGCTCTGAATCTGGGTGATGGTGTCGATCGTCACATTGACGATGATCAGCAGGCTGGTGCCGCCGAGCTGGAAGGGCAGCCCCGACCGCGCGATGAAATATTCGGGGATCAGACAGATCGCCGCCAGATAGGCCGCGCCGATCACGGTGATGCGCGTCAGCACATGGTCGAGATAGGCGGCGGTATTCTTGCCCGGGCGGATGCCGGGGATGAAGCCGTTCTGGCGCTTCAGATTGTCGGCGGTTTCTTCGGGGTTGAAGACGACCGCGACGTAGAAGAAGCAGAAGAAGACGATGCCCGCGGCGTAGAGCAGCATGTAGAGCGGCTGGCCGTGCGCGAGATACTGGTTGAGCGAGATCAGGAAATCGCCGCTCGCGCTGTCTTGCGAGACATTATTGCCCATGAACTGCGTGATCGTCAGCGGCATCAGCAGCAGCGACGAGGCGAAGATCGGCGGGATCACGCCGGCGGTGTTGACCTTCAGCGGCAGGTGGCTGCGGTCGGCCTGCATGCCGCCGCGCTGCGTCGCGCGCTTGGGATATTGGACCAGCACCCGTCGCTGCGCGCGCTCCATAAAGCTGATGAAGGCGATGACGAGGATCGCGCCGACGATCACCGCGAGCACGGTGCCGCCGCCCATATTGCCGTCGCGGACCTGGCTGAACATCTGCGCAAAGCTGCGCGGCAGCTGGGCGAGAATGCCCGCCATGATGATGAGCGAGACGCCGTTGCCGATACCGCGGCTGGTGATCTGTTCGCCGAGCCACATCAGGAAGAGCGTGCCGCCAACGACGCTGATCACGGTGGTGATGCGGAACATCATGCCCGGATCGAGGACGACGGTGATACCCTGCGCGCCGGTCGACGCCTCGGCGGTCAGCGCGAGGAAATAGGCCTGGATCGCGGTGAGCAGCACGGTGCCGTAGCGCGTGTACTGGTTGAGCTTCTTGCGCCCGCTTTCGCCCTCTTTCTTGAGCGCAGCGAGGCTGGGGGCCAGCGCAGAGGCGAGCTGCACGACGATCGACGCCGTGATATAGGGCATGACGCCGAGCGCGATGATGCTGAGGCGCTCGAGGCTGCCGCCCGAAAAGGTGTTGAAGATGTCGAGGACGCCGCCCGAGGCGGCCTGCTTATAGGCCTGCGCCAACGCGACGGGATCGACGCCCGGCAGCGGCACGAAGGACAGGAAGCGGAAGACGATCAGCGCGCCGATCGTGAACCAGATGCGGTTCTTGAGTTCGGTCGCCTGGCCGAATTTCGAAAAGTTCAGATTTTGGGCGAGCTGGTCGGCGCGAGAGGCCATGTCGTTCTTTCCTCAGTGGCGGACCGCGCCCCCCGCGACCCGGCGCCTATGTGCGTTCGCCGGTGCCGAAGCGCAAGGGGAAAGGCCCTGCTTTAGCGGTGGGCCGTTTCGCCCGATCCCGCCCATGCCCGCCGGGTCGACCGGAAACGGACAGGTCACATATGAAGGGGCGGTTCTTTCGAACCGCCCCCTATATTCATTCAGCCTTGGCTTCTTCGGCCTTGGCGGGCAGCTCGACCTTGCCGCCGGCCTTTTCGACCGCCTCGATCGCGCCCTTCGACGCGCCGGCGACCGCGAAGCTCAGCTTGGTGGTGAGCTCGCCCTTGGCGAGGAGGCGAACGCCGTCCTTGCCGCCGCGAGCCACACCAGCGGCCTTGAGCGCGGCGTGATCGATCACGGCCTTGGCATCGAGCTTCTTCGCATCGACCAGCTTCTGGACCATGCCCAGGTTGACGATGGCAAAGTCCTTGCCGAAGATGTTGTTGAAGCCGCGCTTCGGGATGCGCATGTGGAGCGGCATCTGGCCGCCCTCGAAGCCGTTGATCGCAACGCCGCTACGGGCCTTCTGGCCCTTCTGGCCGCGACCGGCGGTCTTGCCCTTGCCCGAGCCGATACCGCGGCCGACACGCATGCGGCCCTTGCGGGCGCCGGCATTGTCACGAAGATCGTTAAGCTTGATAGTCATATTGCACTCGCTTTCGCTGTGTTCGCGCTGGGAACCAGATTAATCCGGTTCGATTTCACTCGATGGCTGGAAGCCGGGATAGGCGCCGGCCTTGTCCATCACGATGGCCTGGGCAACATAGCCACGGCCATCGACCTGGGTAATCGACGGGCTGCCGTGCAGCTGCCACCCCCGGTTGAGCAGGCCTTCGACGCGCGCGCAAAACGCGCTGTCGTCGGGACCGGTCAACAGGCGGTAGAGCTTCATCGGGCTTAGCCCTCGACCACTTCCACCATGTGCGGAAGCTTGCGGATCATGCCGCGCACTTCCGGGGTGTCGACCAGTTCGACCTCGCGATGCATCTTGCCCAGGCCGAGGCCCGTCAGGATCGCACGCTGGCTCTTGGGACGACGGATCGGCGAGCCGATCTGACGGATCTTGATCTTCTTGTCAGCCATGGTCTTACTCCGTCACCGCGGCAGCTTCGGCCTCGGCAGCGCGGTCGGATGCACCGCCACGCTTGATGAGGTCCGACACCTTCTTGCCACGACGCTGCGCAACCGACTTGGGGCTGGTCTGCTCGCCGAGCGCTTCGAAGGTCGCGCGGATCATGTTGTAGGGGTTCGAGGTGCCGTTCGACTTGGTCACGACGTCGGCGACGCCGAGCGATTCGAACACGGCGCGCATCGGGCCACCGGCGATGATACCGGTACCGGCGGGTGCCGAGCGAACGGTAACCTTGCCGGCGCCGAAGTGGCCGAGGCCATCATGGTGCAGCGTGCGGCCATCGCGCAGCGGAACGCGGATCATCGCCTTCTTCGCGGCAGCGGTCGCCTTCGAAATGGCTTCGGGCACTTCGCGCGCCTTGCCATGACCGAAACCGGCGCGACCCTTGCCATCGCCGACGACGACGAGCGCGGCGAAACCGAAGCGCTTGCCGCCCTTCACGGTCTTCGAGACGCGGTTGATGTGGACGAGCTTTTCGATCAGCTCTTCACCGCCTTCTTCGTCGCGCGGGCGACGATCGTCGCGGCGACCACGGCCACCTTCGCGACCGCCACGGCCGCCATCGCGTCCGCCGCCACGGCCGCGGCGCGGAGCCTGGCCCTCGGTGGTCGCTTCGACAGCGCCTTCGACGTTCTGAATTTCGTCAGCCATATTAGAACTCCAATCCGCCTTCGCGAGCCGCGTCGGCCAGCGCCTTGATGCGCCCGTGGAACAGGAAACCGCCGCGGTCGAACACGACCTGGGTCACGCCGGCCTTCTTGGCGGCGTCGGCGAGGCGCTTGCCGACATCGGCAGCCGCTGCGGTGGTGGCGCCGGTCTTGCCGCGGACATCCTTGTCGAGCGTCGAAGCCGAAGCCAGCGTCGTGCCGGCGGCGTCATCGATGAGCTGCGCATAGATGTGACGGCCCGAACGGTGCACCGAAAGGCGGGGACGCCCGGCGGCACGCTGGCGAAGGGCGGTGCGGACGCGCTGGCGCCGCTTCTGGAAAGGGGTAAGATGTGCCATGGCTTACTTCTTCTTGCCTTCTTTGCGGAAGATATACTCGCCGCGATATTTGATGCCTTTGCCCTTATAGGGTTCGGGCTTGCGCCAACGGCGGATTTCCGCCGCGACCTGACCGACCTTCTGCTTGTCGATACCGGTGATCTCGATCGTCGTGTTGTCCGGCGTCTTGATCTCGATACCTTCGGGCACATCGAAGTCGACGTCGTGGCTGTAGCCGAGCTGCAGCTTGAGCGTCTTGCCCTGCGCGTTGGCACGATAGCCGACACCGGTGATTTCGAGCACCTTGGTGAAGCCGTCGGTCACGCCGGTGACGAGGTTCTGGACCAGCGTGCGCTGCATGCCCCAGAAGGCGCGCGCCTGCTTGGTGGCGTTGGCGGGCTGGACCGAAATCTCGCCTTCCTTGACCTCATAGGTGATGTCGTCGGCGAGCGTGAGGGCCAGGGTACCCTTGGGGCCCTTGACCGCCAGCTGACCGCCGTCGATGCTGGCCGTGACCCCCGAAGGAATGGCGACCACTTTTTTACCAATACGCGACATCAGAACACCTCCGCCAGCACTTCGCCGCCGACATTATGTTCGCGGGCTTCGGCGTCCGACAGAACGCCGCGCGGGGTCGACACGATGGTGATGCCCAGGCCGTTGCGCACGATCGGCAGTTCTTTCGAACCCGAATAGACGCGGCGGCCCGGCTTCGAGACGCGGGCCACGTGGCGGATCGCCGGCTGGCCTTCGAAATATTTCAGCTCGATGCGGATGCCCTTGTGCTGGCCCTTGGCGCCCAGCGCTTCTTCGCTGTAGCCGCGGATATAGCCTTCGCGCTGGAGCACATCGAGAACACGGACGCGCAGCGTCGAGGCCGGCGTCAGGACGCTGTCCTTCTTCGCCTGCTGGCCGTTGCGGATGCGGGTGAGCATATCACCCAGAGGATCGGTCATTGCCATCTTGCGTCTTCCTTACCAGCTCGACTTCACAACGCCGGGGATCAGGCCCTTGTTGGCCAGATCGCGGAGCTGGATACGGCAAAGCCGGAACTTGCGATAATATGCGCGCGGACGACCGGTCATCTCGCAGCGGTTGCGGATGCGGGTCGGGTTGCCGTTGCGCGGAACTTCCGCCATCTTGAGGCGCGCGATCAAACGCTCGCCATCGTCGAGCGACGTGTCCGCCGCAATCGCCTTCAGCTTCGCATAACGGCCGGCATATTTCTTCACCAGCTTCTTGCGACGCTCATTCTTGTTCACTGAACTCAGTTTCGCCATGACTTAAGTTCTCTTTCCTCTTGAAAGAGCCTGCCTGGTCCCATGCGGGGATCAGGCGGCTTCCTTTTCCTGCGCTTCGATCGGGAAGGGGAAGCCGAACAGCTTGAGCAGTTCGCGGGCTTCTTCGTCCGTACGGGCGGTGGTGGTGACGATCACGTCCATGCCGCGCACCGTGTCGATGCGGTCATAGTTGATCTCGGGGAAGATGATCTGTTCCTTCAGGCCCATGGCATAGTTGCCACGACCGTCGAAGCTGGTCGCCGACACGCCGCGGAAGTCGCGGATGCGGGGCATCGCGATCGTGATCAGGCGGTCGAGGAACTCGTACATGCGTTCGCGGCGCAGGGTGACCTTGCAACCGATCGGCATGCCTTCGCGCAGCTTGAACTGGGCGATCGACTTCTTGGCCTTGGTCACGACGGGCTTCTGGCCGGCGATCAGTTCCATTTCGGCGGCCGCGATTTCGACCTTCTTCTTGTCCTGGACCGCGTCGCCCACGCCCATGTTCAGCGTGATCTTCTCGATCTTCGGCACTTCCATCACATTCTTGTAACCGAACTTGTCGGTCATCGCCTTGACGATCACGTCGTCATAGCGCGTGCGCATGCGCGGGGTGTAATTGTCAGCCATTGATCGTCTCCCCGGACTTCACGGCCACGCGGACCTTCTTGCCGTCCTTGGTTTCAAAGCGGACGCGCGTCGGCTTGCCGGTCTTGGGATCGGCGAGCGCGACCTTGCTCGCGAAGAGCGGCGCTTCCTTGCGCTCCAGGCCACCCTGCGGGTTGGTCTGAGTCGGCTTGCGGTGACGGGTGATGACGTTGACGCCAGCGACGACGACCTTGCCGTCCTTGGGCAGGCTCTGCGTCACTTCGCCGGTCTTGCCCTTGTCCTTGCCGGACAGGACGACGACGGTGTCACCCTTCTTGATCTTGTTCGCCATGGTTAGAGGACCTCCGGCGCCAGGCTGATGATCTTCATATAGCCACGCCCACGCAGTTCGCGGACGACGGGGCCGAAGATACGGGTGCCGATGGGCTCTTCATTCTTGTTGACGAGCACGGCGGCGTTGCTGTCGAAACGGATCACCGAACCGTCGGCGCGGCGCACATCCTTCGCGGTGCGGACGATGACGGCGCGATGGACGTCGCCCTTCTTCACCTTGCCGCGCGGCTGGGCTTCCTTGATCGACACGACGATGACGTCGCCGACGCCGGCGACGCGACGCTTCGACCCGCCCAGCACCTTGATGCACTGGACGCGCTTGGCGCCGCTGTTGTCGGCGACTTCCAATTGTGACTGCATCTGGATCATCGATGCATTTCCTTCTTGTTTGGCCTACCGGGCAATCCCGGCGGTTCCGTGAAAACCAGCTTAGGCGTCGGCAGCCGTCTTGGGCTTGCTGTGGGTGTCGACCTTGTCGAGCACCTTCCACGTCTTCAGCTTCGAAATCGGCTTCGTTTCCTCGATGCGGACGGTTTCGCCAGCCTTGATGGCGTTGTCCTCATCATGGGCGTGATACTTTTTCGAACGACGGATGATCTTGCCGTAGAGCGGGTGCTTCACCTTGCGCTCCACTTTCACCACGACGGTCTTGTCGCCCTTGTCGGACACCACGGTGCCGGTCAGAATGCGCTTCGGCATCGTCAGTCTCCTTACTTCGCAGCCGAGCGCGAACGCTCGGTCTGCTGCGTCTTGATGCGGGCGATCGAGCGCCGCACTTCCTTGACGCGCGATGCCTTTTCAAGCTGGCCGGTGGCCGCCTGGAAACGCAGGTTGAACGCCTCACGCTTCAGTTCGCCAAGCTGTTCGGCGAGCTGGTCGTCGGTCTTGGCCTTGAAATCTTCGGTCTTGGCCATGTCCTTAGCCCTCCAGGTGCGAGGTGTCGCCGAGGCGGGCGATAACCTTCGTCTTGATCGGCAGCTTCATCGCGGCGCGTTCGAACGCCAGCGCGGCCACCGGGCCCGGAACGCCGTCGAGTTCGAACAGGATGCGACCCGGCTTCACGCGCGCTGCCCAGAATTCCGGCGAACCCTTGCCCTTGCCCATACGGACTTCGGCCGGCTTCGACGACACGGGGACGTCGGGGAAGATACGGATCCACAAACGGCCCTGGCGCTTGATCGCACGGCTGATCGCACGGCGAGCCGCTTCGATCTGGCGCGCGGTGATGCGCTCGGGTTCCATCGCTTTCAGCCCGTAGGAGCCGAAGTTCAGCGCGGTGCCGCCCTTGGCGTTGCCGTGGATGCGGCCCTTGAACGCCTTGCGGAACTTGGTTTTTTTCGGTTGCAGCATGTCAGCAGTCCTTAGCGGCGGTCTTCGCGCGCCGGGCGCACGCCCGACGTCTGCGCGTCGAGCATCAACCGGTCGGTCGCCATCGGGTCATGACCCAGGATTTCGCCCTTGAAGATCCACACCTTGATCCCGCACACGCCATAGGCGGTGTGCGCGGTCGCTTCGGCATAGTCGACGTTCGCGCGCAGCGTGTGCAGCGGAACGCGGCCTTCGCGATACCATTCGGTGCGCGCGATTTCCGCGCCGCCCAGACGGCCGGCGCAGTTGATGCGGATGCCCTCGGCGCCGAGACGCATCGCCGACTGCACCGCGCGCTTCATCGCACGGCGGAAAGCCACGCGGCGCTCGAGCTGGTCGGCAATGCCTTGGCCGACGAGCTTGGCGTCGACTTCGGGCTTGCGGATTTCGACGATGTTCAGCGACACGTCGGCACCGGTGAGTTCGCCGAGCTGCTTGCGCAGCTTTTCGATGTCGGCGCCCTTCTTGCCGATGATGACGCCCGGACGGGCGGCATAGATCGACACGCGGCACAGCTTCGCCGGACGCTCGATCACCACCTTCGAGATCGCGGCCTGCGGCAGCGTCTTGAAGATGAAGTTGCGGATCTTGAGATCCTCAACGAGCATGCGGCCATAGTCCTGGCCTTCGGCGAACCAGCGGCTGTCCCAGGTGCGGTTGACCTGCAGGCGCAGGCCGATCGGATTGCTCTTCTGGCCCATCTTACGCCTCTTCTTCCTGTTCGCGCACGACGATGCGGATGCGGCTGAACGGCTTGACGATCCGGGTCGACTTGCCGCGGCCGCGAGCGTGCCAGCGCTTCATCGAGATCGACTTGCCGACGCTTGCTTCCTGGATGACCAGCGCATCGACGTCGAGGTTGTGGTTGTTTTCCGCGTTGGCGACGGCGCTGGCGAGAACCTTGCGCACGTCGACGGCCATCGCCTTCTTCGAGAAAGCGAGGACGTTCATCGCGTCTTCGACCTTGCGGCCGCGGATCAGCGCAGCGACGAGGTTCAGCTTCTGCGCCGAACCGCGAATCTGCGTGCCGACCGACAGCGCCTCGTTATCCGCAACGCGGCGGGGGGATTTTGCCTTGCCCATTAGCGTTTGCCCTTCTTGTCGGCCGCGTGGCCGGGGAAGAAGCGCGTCGGCGCAAATTCACCCAACTTCATGCCGACCATGTCTTCGTTCACCGACACCGGCACGAACTTGCGGCCGTTGTAGACGTTGAAGGTCAGCCCCACGAACTGCGGCAGGATGGTGGACCGACGCGACCAGGTCTTGATCGGGGCAGAGCTGCCGCCGTCCTGGGCCGTTTCGGCTTTCTTGAGCAGATGGAGGTCCACAAACGGACCCTTCCAGACCGAGCGAGCCATGGCTTACCTCTTCTTCTTCGCGTGACGCGACCGGATGATCATCTTGTCGGTCGACTTGTTCGAGCGGGTGCGCGCACCCTTGGTCGGCTTGCCCCACGGGGTCACCGGATGACGGCCACCCGAGGTGCGGCCTTCACCACCGCCGTGCGGATGGTCGACCGGGTTCTTGGCAACGCCGCGGGTCAGCGGACGCTTGCCGAGCCAGCGGCCGCGACCGGCCTTGCCCAGGTTGGTGTTCTGGTTATCGGGGTTCGACACCGCGCCGACCGTGCCCATGCACTCGCCGCGAATGTAACGCTGCTCGCCCGAACCGAGACGCACGATGACGAGACCGCGGTCACGACCGACGACCTGTGCATAGGTGCCGGCCGAACGGGCGATCTGGCCACCCTTGCCCGGCTTCATCTCGATGTTGTGGACGATCGTGCCGACCGGCATCTGCGACAATTCCATCGCATTGCCCGGCTTCACGTCGGTCTTCTTGCCCGCGACGACGACGTCGCCGACCGCCAGGCGCTGCGGCGCCAGAATATAGGTCTGCTCGCCATCCTCATACTTCACCAGTGCGATGAAGGCGGTGCGGTTGGGGTCATATTCCAGACGCTCGACGGTGGCCGGCATGTCCCACTTGCGACGCTTGAAGTCGATGAAGCGGTACTTCTGCTTGTGGCCGCCGGCGATGCCGCGCGAGGTCACATGACCCTTGTTGTTGCGACCGCCGGTCTTGTTCTTGCCTTCGGTCAGCGCCTTGACGGGCTTGCCCTTCCACAGCGACGACTTGTCGACGAGGATCAGGCCGCGCTGCGCGGGGCTGGTCGGATTATAGGATTTAAGTGCCATTGTTCTTGCCTCTTCCTACAATCAGACGCCGGTGGTGACGTCGATCGACTGGCCTTCGGCCAGGCGAACGATCGCCTTCTTCACGTCGCTGCGGGTGTAGGGCTTGCCCTTCCAGCGCTTGGTCTTGCCCTTGGCGACGAGCGTGTTCACGCCGATCACCTTGACATCGAACAGCGCCTCGACGGCGGCCTTGATGGCGGGCTTGGTCGCGTCGTTCGCAACCTTGAACACCACCGCGTTATTTTCGCTGAGCAGGGTCGACTTTTCGGTGATCACCGGAGCGAGGATCACGTCATAGTGACGCGCGTCGACAGTTTTTGCCTTAGCCATTGAAACGGGCCTCCAGCTTTTCGACCGCCGCGCGGGTCAGGACCAGCGTGTCGGCACGGATGATGTCATAGACGTTGGCACCAGCCGCCGGCATCGAGTCGATACCGATCAGGTTGGCCGACGCCATGGCGAAGCTTTCATGGACCGCATCGCCGTCGATGAAGAGTGCGCGGTTGCCGAGTTCGAGCTTGCCGAGCTTGCCGGCGAGCGCCTTCGTCTTGGCATCCTTGAGCTCGAGCGTGTCGAGAACGACGATCTTGCCGCCCTTCGCCTTGTCGCTGAGCGCCATCTTGAGGCCGAGCGCACGGATCTTCTTATTCAGCGAGTGACCGAAGGTGCGGGCCCGGGGACCGTGCGCCTTGCCACCGCCGATGAAGATCGGCGCCTTGCGATCGCCGTGACGCGCGGTACCGCCGCCCTTCTGGCGACCGAACTTCTTGCCGGTGCGGGCGACGTCGCTGCGTTCGCGGGCGGCGCGAGCCGGACCACGACGCTTTTCGAGCTGCCACGACACGACGCGGTGCAGGATGTCGGCGCGCGGATCGACGCCGAAGACGTCGTCGTTGAGGTCGATGTCGCTACCGGCCTTGCCGTCGATGGTCTGAACCTTGACCTTCATGTTCAGGACTCCTGCGCGCCGTCGGTGGCCGCGGTGTCGACGACGGTTTCTTCGACCGGCGTTTCGACCGGCGCGTCAGCCGGGGCATCGTTGCTGTTGGCCGCGCTCTTGATGCCCGCCGGATAGGGGGCCTCGGGGTGGCGGGGCAGTTTCACCGCGTCG
The DNA here is from genome assembly GCF_001990265.1 of Sphingopyxis sp. KK2. Lineage (GTDB taxonomy): Bacteria > Pseudomonadota > Alphaproteobacteria > Sphingomonadales > Sphingomonadaceae > Sphingopyxis. The sequence continues at coordinate 32,472 of NZ_LYVN01000015.1, read as the reverse complement.
CGGACGAGCAGCCAGCCGCCCTTCGAGCCAGGGACCGAGCCCTTGACGAAGAGAAGGCCGCGCTCGGCGTCGGTGCGGACGATTTCGAGATTCTGCTGGGTGCGGTTGCGCGCGCCCATGTGGCCGGCCATCTTCTTGTTCTTGAAGACGCGGCCCGGATCCTGGCGGTTACCCGTCGAACCATGGGCACGGTGGCTGATCGACACGCCGTGCGTGGCGCGCATGCCTCCGAAACCCCAGCGCTTCATCGCGCCGGCAAAGCCCTTGCCCTGCGTGACGCCCTGGATATCGACGATCTGGCCGGCGACGAAATGGTCGGCCGACAGTTCGGCGCCGACGTCGAGCGTCGCGTCGTCAGCGACGCGGAATTCGACGACCTTCGCCTTGGGTTCGACTTCGGCCTTGCCGAAAGCGCCGCGCTGGGGCTTGGCGACGTTCTTCGCCTTCGCCGAGCCGGCACCGAGCTGGACGGCGACATAGCCGTCACGTTCTTGTTCGCGCACGGAAATGACCTGGCAGCCTTCGAGGCTCAGGACGGTGACGGGCACGTGGCGGCCGTCGTCCTGAAACAGGCGGGTCATCCCCATTTTCTTCGCGATCACGCCAGTCCGCATGATCAATACTCCTCAACAGAGGCCGGGCGGACCATTCCGCACGGCTTGCGGGACCCGATGAGGCAAGCCTCTCCGGAACCCTCCCAGCCCATAATTTCGATGCATCGCCCCGTCCGGGCTGAGGTGCCGCCTTCCCGAAGGAGGAGCGGCGAGACGGGGGACGCAGCCCGGACCATGATGCTTCCGAGGAAGCGGTCCGGCGGTATCCACCCTATCGTGATACAGGCGGCGAACCGTCCTGCCGATAGAGACCCCCGCTTTCGCGGGGGCAGCGTTGGCTTAGGCCAACTTGATCTCGACGTTCACGCCAGCAGCCAGGTCGAGCTTCATCAACGCGTCGACGGTCTGCGGGGTGGGCTGCACGATGTCGAGCAGCCGCTTGTGGGTACGCACCTCGAACTGCTCGCGCGACTTCTTGTCGACATGGGGGCCGCGGTTCACGGTGAATTTTTCAATACGCGTCGGAAGCGGGATCGGGCCGCGAATAAGCGCTCCGGTACGACGCGCCGTGTCGGCGATGTCGGTGGTGGCCTGATCGAGCACGCGGTGATCAAAGGCCTTCAGGCGAATGCGAATATTCTGCGTTTCCATGACTGTTCCAGTCGAATCCCGTCTAACGATGCGAAAGAGCCGAAATGGCTTGTACCGGCCCCCATCAGGAAGCCGGCCCGGCCATCAAAAACCTTTAAGCTACGAGCCGCGCGAATCAGTCCGAATCGCGCGGCTCGCGGCCCTATATTACTTTGTGATGGTCGCGACAACCCCTGCGCCGACCGTACGGCCACCTTCGCGAATCGCGAAGCGCAGACCCTGGTCCATGGCGATCGGGGCGATCAGCTTGACCGACAGCTGGACGTTGTCGCCCGGCATGACCATCTCGGTCCCCTCGGGGAGGATGACCTCGCCGGTGACGTCCGTGGTGCGGAAGTAGAACTGCGGACGATAGTTCGCGAAGAACGGCGTGTGACGGCCGCCTTCGTCCTTCGACAGGACGTAGACTTCCGAGGTGAACTCGGTGTGCGGCTTGATCGTGCCGGGCTTGCAGAGAACCTGGCCACGCTCGACTTCTTCACGGCCGACGCCGCGGATCAGCGCACCGACGTTGTCGCCAGCCTGGCCCTGGTCGAGCAGCTTGCGGAACATTTCGACGCCGGTCACGACGGTCTTCTTGGTGTCCTTGATGCCGACGATTTCGACTTCTTCACCAACCTTGACGACGCCGGTTTCGATACGGCCGGTGACGACGGTACCGCGACCCGAGATCGAGAACACGTCTTCGATCGGCATCAGGAAGGGCTTGTCGAGCGGACGTTCCGGCTGCGGGATCCACGCGTCGACGGCAGCCATCAGCTTCAGGATCGCGTCCTTGCCGATGTTGTCGTCGCGACCTTCGAGGGCAGCGAGAGCCGAACCCGGGATGATCGGAATATTGTCGCCGTCGAAGTCGCGCTTCGACAGTTCTTCGCGGATTTCCAGCTCGACGAGTTCGAGCAGCTCGGGATCGTCCAGCTGGTCGACCTTGTTGAGGAAGACGACCATGGTGGGGACGCCGACCTGCTTGGCGAGCAGGATGTGCTCCTTGGTCTGCGGCATCGGGCCGTCAGCGGCCGACACGACGAGGATCGCGCCGTCCATCTGGGCGGCACCGGTGATCATGTTCTTCACATAGTCAGCGTGACCCGGGCAGTCGACGTGCGCATAGTGGCGGCCATCGGTTTCATATTCGACGTGGGCGGTCGAAATGGTGATGCCGCGCTCGCGCTCTTCGGGAGCCTTGTCGATGTTCGCGAAGTCGACGGCGGCGTTGCCGGCGACGTTTTCGGCGAGCACCTTGGTGATCGCTGCGGTCAGCGAGGTCTTGCCATGGTCGACGTGACCGATGGTGCCGATGTTGCAGTGCGGCTTCGTCCGCTCAAATTTAGCCTTGGCCATGATTAAAGAACCTTCTTCTTTAGGTGTTTCGTTTGATCAGTCCGGACGGGCCTGCTGAATCAGGCGCCGCCCTTAGAGGGCTTTGCCGCGCGGCGCAAGTCCGCGCGGCTCTGTCCCTATCAGGCCATACGGGCCTTCACTTCTTCGGCGACGTTGGTCGGCACTTCCTCATAATGCGAGAATTGCATCGAGTAGCTGGCGCGACCCTGGCTGAAGCTGCGCAGCTGATTGACGTAGCCGAACATGTTCGCCAGCGGAACGATCGCCTCGACGACCTGGGCGATGCCCCGGCTGTCGGTGCCCTGGATCTGCCCGCGACGGCTGTTGAGGTCACCGATCACGTCACCCATGAATTCCTCAGGGGTAACGACTTCGACCTTCATCACCGGTTCGAGCAGCTTGATGCCGGCTTTCGCCGCCACTTCGCGCATCGCCGCACGGCCCGCGATTTCGAACGCCAGCGCCGACGAGTCGACGTCGTGATAGGCGCCGTCCGTGAGCTTGATTTCGAAGTCGATGATCGGGAAGCCGATCATGTGACCGTTTTCGGCCGACTCGCGCATGCCCTTTTCGACCGACGGGATATATTCGCGCGGAATGTTGCCGCCCTTGATCTCGTCGATGAAGGTGATGCCCGAGCCGCGTTCGCCGGGAGCGACGCTGACCTTGACGCGGCCGAACTGGCCCGAGCCGCCCGACTGCTTCTTGTGGGTGTAGTCGACGTCGACCGGCTTCGCGAGCGATTCGCGGTACGCCACCTGCGGCGCGCCGACGTTCGCTTCGACCTTGAACTCGCGCTTCATGCGATCGACGAGGATGTCGAGGTGAAGCTCGCCCATGCCCTTGATGATCGTCTGGCCCGATTCATGGTCGGTCGACACGCGGAACGAGGGATCCTCGGCGGCCAGGCGGTTGAGCGCGATGCCCATGCGTTCCTGGTCGGCCTTGGTCTTCGGTTCCACCGACAGCTCGATGACCGGCTCGGGGAATTCCATCCGCTCGAGGATGATCGGCGCGCTGGTGGCGCAGAGCGTGTCCCCGGTGGTGGTTTCCTTGAGGCCGGCGAGCGCGACGATGTCGCCAGCATAGGCTTCTTCGATGTCTTCGCGGCTGTTCGCATGCATCAGCAGCATACGACCGACCTTTTCCTTCTTGTCCTTCACCGAGTTCAGGTAGGTGCCCTTGTTGAGCGTTCCCGAATAGATGCGGGCGAAGGTGAGCGAGCCGACGAACGGGTCGTTCATGATCTTGAAGGCGAGCAGCGACAGCGGCGCCGAGTCCGAGGTCTCGCGCGAGTCGGGCTGGTCGTTCGCCGGGTTGATGCCCTGGACGTCAGGGATGTCGAGCGGCGAAGGCAGATAGTCGACAACCGCGTCGAGCAGCGTCTGGACGCCCTTGTTCTTGAACGCCGAGCCGCAGAGGACCGGAACGAACGCCTGCGCCAGCGTGCCCTTGCGGATCAGCGCCTTGAGCTGGGCGACGTCGGGGGCATTGCCTTCGAGATAGGCTTCCATCGCGTCGTCGTCCTGTTCGACGGCGAGCTCGACGAGCTTTTCGCGATATTCGGCAGCCTTGTCGGCGAGGTCGGCGGGGATTTCCTCATAGAAGAATTCGGCGCCGAGGCTTTCGTCCTTCCAGATGATCGCACGCTCGTTGACGAGGTCGACGAGGCCCTTGAAGCCGCCTTCGGCGCCGATGGGCAGATAGAGGACGGCCGGAACCGCACCGAGGCGATCGATGATCGTCTGGACGCAATAATAGAAATCGGCACCGGTGCGGTCGAGCTTGTTGATGAAGCACATGCGCGGCACGCGATACTTGTCGGCCTGGCGCCACACGGTTTCCGACTGCGGCTCGACGCCGGCAACGCCGTCGAACGCGGTGATCGCGCCGTCGAGCACGCGCAGCGAACGCTCGACTTCGATGGTGAAGTCGACGTGGCCGGGGGTGTCGATGATGTTCAGGCGATGCTCGGGACCCTGACCTTCGTCAGCCTTCCAGAGACAGGTGGTCGCAGCCGACGTGATCGTGATGCCGCGTTCCTGTTCCTGCTCCATCCAGTCCATCGTCGCGGCGCCGTCATGGACTTCGCCGATCTTGTAGGACTTGCCGGTGTAGTAGAGGATACGCTCGGTCGTCGTGGTCTTGCCGGCGTCGATGTGCGCCATGATCCCAAAGTTGCGATAATGTTCGAGCGAATGGCTGCGTGCCATGGTCTTTTCCTTGGATTTGGGGGGAGGCCTTTGGAGCCACCCCCGATATAGGAACGATTGTTACGATTGCGAGACGCGCCGACCGATGCGGCGTCGCCCCGCGACCGCTTACCAGCGGTAGTGGCTGAAGGCGCGGTTCGCTTCGGCCATGCGGTGCGTGTCTTCGCGCTTCTTCACCGCGTTGCCGCGGTTGTTCGACGCGTCGAGCAGTTCGCCCGACAGACGCGCGGCCATCGTGGTCTCGCTGCGGTTGCGCGCGGCGGTGATCAGCCAGCGGATCGCGAGCGCCTGCGCACGGTCCGGACGGACCTCGACCGGAACCTGGTAGGTCGCACCGCCGACGCGGCGGCTGCGGACTTCGATGTTCGGGCGGATGTTCGCCAGCGCTTCGTGGAACACGCCGATGGGTTCCTTCTTGGCGCGGGCTTCGACCGTCTCGAGCGCACCGTAGACGATGCTTTCGGCGGTGGACTTCTTCCCGTCCAGCATGACGCTGTTCATGAATTTCGACAGCACGACATCCCCGAAACGGGGATCGGGCAGGATTTCGCGGCGTTCAGGACGACGACGACGAGCCATAGGTAATTCCTTTTAACAACAGCATCCCGGCGCAAGGCGCTGCGGGATGATCAAAAGCCGAAAAGCGGTCCTTACTTCGGACGCTTCGCGCCGTACTTCGAACGGCTCTGCTTGCGGTCCTTCACACCCTGCGTATCGAGCACGCCGCGCAGGACGTGGTAACGCACACCGGGAAGATCGCGGACACGACCGCCGCGGATCAGCACGACGCTGTGTTCCTGGAGGTTGTGGCCTTCGCCGGGGATGTAGGTGATGACTTCGCGCTGGTTGGTCAGGCGGACCTTCGCAACCTTGCGGAGCGCCGAGTTCGGCTTTTTCGGGGTCGTCGTGTAAACACGGGTGCAAACGCCACGCTTCTGCGGGTTTGCGTCCATCGCCGGGACCTTGGACTTCACCTTCTGGGGAGTCCGGCCCTTGCGGACCAGCTGGTTGATCGTGGGCATGAATGCTTCACCTTAAAATGTTCGCCCATCAAAGCGAACGGTTACTGTACCGCGGTGGATGAAGCATCGGTCCGACGCCTGCGGAAAACCGCAGAAAACGGGCGACCTTGTAACAGCAAAAGACCCCGGCAGACCTGCAAGATCTTCCGGAGGCTCCATCCGCGCCAGCAATGTTCAAGCGCTGTTGTGCCCGAAGTTGGCGGAAGTCCGCCGCTTTCGAACGGGGGCGCCCCTAGCCCCGATTCCCCCGGCGGTCAAGGGGCCAGCAATATTGTTGCGCCGGTCGGGGCACGCTATCGGACGGTCCATGCCCCCCGTCCGCCATGCCAGTTTCGCCCCGCATGTCTACCCCGACACGCGGCTGCTGATCCTCGGCAGCCTGCCCGGCGCGCGGTCGCTCGCCGAGCGGCGCTATTATGCGCATCCGACAAACCAGTTCTGGCGGCTCGTTGGCGAAGTGATCGACCGGCCGCTGGCGGCGATGGATTATGACGATCGGCTGGCGGCGCTGCGCAAGGCGCGCATCGGCCTGTGGGACGCGATCCGCACCGCCGAGCGGCGGTCGAGCAGCGACAGCGAGATTCGTGGAGTGGAGGCGCAGGATCTGGCGGCGCTGGTCGCGACGCTGCCCGACCTTCGGATGATCGCGTTCAACGGCGGCAAGGCCGCGGCGATCGGACGGCGGCAGTTGCCGGCGCTCGAAGGCGTGGCACTGGTCGACCTGCCGTCGAGCAGCGCGGCGAATACCCTCCGGTTTGCGACGAAAGCCCCGCGATGGCTATCGCTGGGTGATGCACTTGCCAAATGAACTTCTCATCGCGCGTGGGGCTGGCGGGATTCCTTGATGGTATTTATGATGATCGGTACAACTCGCCGCGCGCCGGCGTTGCTCAGATGATCATCGTCATAATAGTAGATTCCCTGCGCATCCGCATTCACACATCGATCGGTAGCAGCAACGCAGAATGCGGATTCCACGCGGGCGGCATGCACCGACGGTACTTCTGTCACTAAGCGGTCGAAAAGTTCCCTCACCTCGATCGTTCGCTCTTTGTAGCGATTATAGGATGTGCTGACGACAGGTTGCCGTTGACCGTCGAATAGCGCTTTCTTGAAGGCATATCGGGGGACATTCCATCCGGCCTCAGGTACAGGGTAGACCAGCACCACATTGAATTCACTGGCGAGTTCACGAATCCGGCTCTCATAGCCATGAAGGACTCGCATGCGGCGCGCAGGATCGTCCCAACGGCTTTGCGTGCGTTCGTCCAAGTCAGCAAATATTCGGTCGCCTGACTCTATGCCCCCTTCGCCATTATCATATCGGTCGCCGCGAAGGTACATCGGAAAACGAGCCATAAGAACGACGGACCCAACGCCAAGCGATCGCGCGAATTCTAGCGTGTCTCTGTTGAATTGCGAGCATTGATGGTTTTTCACCGGCTCGAACTTGCGAAAACCGGCTAGCGGTAAACACGATCCATAAGTCGCATAATAATAGCTAATCCCAGCCTTTTGCAATTCTGCCATCATCACCTGCGAAGCCGCCCAGGCATGGCTATCACCGATTATCAGCACCGGCGGGCGCGCATCACCGCTCAGATACAGGCAGTCAGCACGTGGGTGACGGGGAAGGCTCGAGCGCTCATCGGAAAAGCATGTCATAGGCGCTTTGTCATCGGATGACTGCGCAAACTGCAACACGGCTGGATCGAAACGCTGCGGCAATCCGCTCATGTAATGTCCAGTGACACCCAGGATTGCGATGACCCCCGCAACTGCGGCGCTCGCCGTGAAAAGCTTTCCACGCGTTGGCAGGAACAGCTTCTCCGGCTTCCGAAAGAGCTGTTCAACAAAACGCCAGCTGAAATAGGCCAGTATCAGAGAGGCCAGCGCCAGTAACGCCATCAGAATCGGCGCAGGCTCATTGATGCTGCGTATGCGGGCAAAGGCAAACAGCGGCTGATGCCAAAGATAGGCGCTATAGCTGATCAATCCGACCCCAACCAAAGCCGGTAGACTCAACAGTCGGTTGACCCATGTTTCCCCGGAAGCGAAGAGGATCACCAGCATCGTGCCAACGACCGGTATGATTGCGTAAAGGCTCGGGAACGGCGTTGCCTCGTCAAACGTGAAAACCGCATAGAAAATCATCGCCAGACCTGCTGCGCTCAGCCAATTGTTCGGCGTCGGCCGCCGATCGCGAAGCATGAAGGCACAGGCCGATCCTGCCATCAATTCCCATGCTCGTGTGGGCGCGAGAAAGAAGTTGGCGCTCGGTTGGTGGCGCCATGCCCATTCGCTGGCAAGTAAGCTGAAGACGGCTATCGCGACGATCGTCAAGAAAATCTTCCGCCGCCCTAATCGCCACAGCAACAGGAGAAGAACGGGGAACACCAGATAATATTGCTCTTCGACGGCCAAGCTCCATGTGTGAAGCAACGGACTCAACTCCGCCGTAGGTGAAAAATAATTTTGCTCTCTCCAGAAAAGAAAGTTCGAAGAGAAAATCACTACGGCAAATGCACTTCTCGCAAATGCACTCAGTTGATTGGGTGTCATCCAAATCAACGCGAATGGGATGCAGCAAAATATAACTAGGAATAATGCCGGAAGGATACGCCGGGCGCGTCGTTCATAGAAATGAACAATAGAAAACTTGCCGCTTTCCAATTCGTCGATCAGTATCCCCGTGATCAGATAACCGCTGATGACGAAAAACACGTCTACGCCTACGAAACCGCCGCCGAAAATCGACGCGCCGGCATGAAAGAGAATGACAGGAATGACAGCAACGGCCCTCAGACCGTCAATCTCACTCCGATAACCCATATCTTCTCATCCCCACCAAATGCGTAGCGATGTCGACATAGAGAGGAAGAATCAATCTGTCTGCCGCCATTCTGATGCCATCGGCTCAGCACATCTAACCCCACCACCAATCCAGACTCCTTGTTCTCTCTACTGGCCACCGCTAAGCGCCGCCGCATGACCGCGCGCCTCGCCGATATCGACAGCTGGATCTTCGATCTCGACAACACGCTCTATCCGCCGTCGGCGAAGCTGTTCGACCTGATCGACGAGCGCATGGGCGCCTTCATCATGCGGCTGCTCGATGTCGACGCGGTCGAGGCGCGGCGGGTGCAGAAGCAATATTTCCACGACCATGGCACGACGATGGCGGGGCTGATGCGCCATCACGGCGTGCTTCCCGAGGATTTCCTGGTCGACGTTCACGCCATCGCGCTCGACCGCATCGCCCCCGATGCGCGGCTGCGCGCAGGCCTCGAACGGCTGCCCGGCCGCAAGCTGATCTTCACCAACGCCGATGCCGATTATGCGGCGCGGGTGCTGGAGGCGCGCGGAATCGCCGACCTGTTCGACGGCATCTGCGACATCCGGATCACCCGATATACGCCCAAGCCCGACCCCGCCGCCTACCGGATGATGGTCGACCATCTGGGCGTCGTTCCCGAACGCAGCCTGTTCGTCGAGGATATGGCGCGCAACCTGACCCCGGCGAAGGCGCTGGGTATGACGACCGTGTGGCTGGACAATGGCAGCGAAAGCGGCCATCGCGACCACCTGCCGGATCAGGTCGATTTCCATGTGAACGACATTTCGGACTGGCTCGACAATTTGCCGACACCCTGGGGGATTTCATGACGACCGACCTGCAATCGACGATCGAGGCCGCCTGGGACGATCGCGACAATCTGGGACTGACGACGACGGGCGCGGTGCGCGACGCGGTCGAGACCGCGCTCGCGGGGCTCGACGACGGCAGCTTTCGCGTCGCGGAGCGCGATGTGGACGGCACCTGGCAGGTCAACCAGTGGCTGAAGAAGGCGGTGCTGCTGTCCTTCCGCCTCAACGACATGGAAATCATCGAGGGCGGCGCCGGCGGCGCGACCTGGTGGGACAAGGTGCCGTCGAAATTCGCCGGCTGGGGCGAGAATCGCTTCCGCGACGCGGGCTTCCGCGCCGTCCCCGGATCGATCGTCCGCCGCGGCGCCTTTATCAGCAAGGGCGCGGTGCTGATGCCGAGCTTCGTCAACATCGGCGCCTATGTCGGCGAGGGATCGATGGTCGACGCCTGGGCGACGGTCGGCAGCTGCGCGCAGATCGGCGCCAATGTCCATCTGTCGGGCGGCGCGGGGATCGGCGGCGTGCTCGAGCCGCTGCAGGCCGGACCGGTGGTGATCGAGGACGGCGCCTTCATCGGCGCGCGCGCCGAGGTCGCCGAGGGCGTGATCGTGCGCGAGGGCGCGGTGCTGTCGATGGGCGTCTATCTCGGCGCCTCGACGAAGATCATCGACCGCGCGACGGGCGAGGTCTTTATGGGCGAGGTTCCGGCTTACTCGGTCGTCGTGCCGGGGTCGCTGCCGGGCAAGCCGCTCCCCGACGGAACGCCGGGGCCGTCGCTCTATTGCGCGGTGATCGTCAAGCGCGTCGATGCCAAGACGCGCGCGAAGACCGGAATCAACGAGTTGCTGCGCGACTGAAATTGCGGGTCAAACGGCGCTCGTCGAGGGCTGGGCGCCGTTGGTAGACAATCGCGGGCCATTTCACTATTGCGAACTAGTCGCATAAAGACGGGCTGCATCTCGATCGCGGCGCGGTTGGGGGGAGTCATGTCGGCCTTTGTTTTTCGCACGTCGTTCGCGGCGATCCTGCTGGCGTCGGCGGCCCCCGTCTGGGCGCAGGAGCCAACCGGCGACGCGCCCGCCGCGATCCCGGTTCCCGTCAATGGCGCCGAGCGCTATACCCCCGCCGACTTCACCCGCTTTGCCCCGCGCACCGCACTCGACATGGTCGAGAAGGTCCCCGGCTTCCTGATTGTCACGGGCACCAACGGCGGCGATCGCGGGCTGGGGCAGGCGACCGAGAATGTGCTGATTAACGGCGAGCGCATCGCGAGCAAGACCACCGATGCGCGCACTGCGCTGTCGCGGATCACCGCGACGCAGGTGGCCTATATCGATATCGTCGACGGCGCGAGCCTGAGTGTCCCCGGCCTGACCGGGCAGGTCGCCAATGTCGTGCTGGTCGCGGGCGCCGGCGCGACCGGCGGCTTCAAGACCACGATCCGCTGGCAGCCCGAATGGCGCCCGCGCATCGAGGATAATTGGCTGAACGGTGAGATTTCGACCACCGGCAAACTGGACGGCACGCAGGTCACGCTGAGCCTGAAGAATGAGGCAAACCGGTCGGGCCATTGGGGGCCCGAGCGGCGCTTCGACGGCGATGGCAATCTGTTGTTCGTGCGCGACGAGTTTGGCGCCTATGACGGCGACCGGCCGCGGCTGTCGGCGGCGCTCGCGCGCACCACGGCGAATGGCAACAAGTGGAATTTCAACGCCGGCGGGCAGTTGCAGCTGCTGCGCGAGCAGGTGACCGGCACTTCGGTCCAGCCCGTCTTCGGCCGGGTGACCGAGGAATTCCGGTTCACCGAAGACGAATATAATTTCGACATCGGTGGCGATTACGAGATGGGGCTGGGCAAGGGCCGCCTCAAGCTGATCTCGCTCTATCGTTTCGAGCACAGCCCCTTCGTCGACAGCTTCATCGTCGATCGCGAGAACGACGGTCGCAAGGGCGAACGCTTCAGCCAGACCGCCGACGAGAGCGAATCGATCCTGCGCGGCGAATATAGCTGGCGCACCGGCAGCGGGACCGACTGGCAGGTCGCGCTCGAAGGCGCGTATAATACACTCGACGTTGATGCCGAATTTGCGGTGCTGCAACCGAACGACAGCTTCCTGCCGGTTCCTTTCGGCGGCGAGCGGACCAAGGTCGAGGAAAAGCGCGGCGAGGCGTCGCTGACCTGGGGCCGCGCGCTCGCGCCGAACCTGACCGCGCAGCTCAACCTCGCCGCCGAATATAGCGAGCTGAGCTCGTCGGGGCCGGACGGCGCGACGCGGCGTTTCGTCCGGCCGAAGGGCAAGTTCGCGCTGGCGTGGAAGGTGGGGTCGAAGACGACGATCAACTGGTTCGTCCAGCGCCGCGTCGACCAGCTCAATTTCTTCGACTTCGCGAGCTCGGTCGACGTCGCGAACGGGCAGGGCAATGGCGGCAACGGCCAGCTCGTCCCGCCGGTCGTCAACCGCACCGAGCTCGAATGGGTGCAGGACATGGGCAAGTGGGGCAATGCGTCGGTCGCCTTTGCCTATGGCTATGCGCAGGATCTCGTCGACCAGATCCCGCTATCGGCGACCACCGAAGGACGCGGCAACCTGCCGCCTGCGCATCTCTATCGCGTCACCACCAAGGGGACGTTGCTGCTCGACCCGCTGGGTTGGAAGGGCGCGCGGATCAACGCCGACGTCACCTGGCGCCGCAACCGCGTGCGCGACCCGCTGACCGACCAATGGCGCGACCAGAGCTTCGGGCAGGAATATATAGCCGACCTCAGCCTGCGCCACGATGTGCCGGGCACCAATTTCGCGTGGGGTGGCGGCTATTTCGACGAACGATTCAGTCCGGGTCTCCGGCTCGACGCGATCGAGAAGGAATATACGGTCGGGCCCTTCGTCACCGCCTTTGTCGAGCACAAGAATGTCGCGGGCTTCACGGTCAAGCTGTCGTACCGCAACCTTGCGGGGATGAAGGACGGGTTCGACCGTATCGTCTATGTCGACCGGCGCGACGGACCGATCGCGTTCAGCGAGAGCCGCCAGCGCAAGTTCGGGCAATATTTCCAGCTGACGGTGACCGGGACGCTGTGATCTGGACCCCGGCTTTCGTCGGGGAACAGCAGCTCAGCGTTCGCTGAGGTAATAACGCTCGCGCGCGGTCAGGTCGTCGTTGAGGTCATAGACGATCGGCTGGCCGGTCGGGATTTCGAGCCCGGTGATGTCGGCGTCCGAAATGCCCGACAGATGCTTGACGAGCGCGCGCAGGCTGTTGCCATGCGCCGAGATCAGCACCGTCTTGCCCGCCGCGAGCTCGGGTTCGATTTCGGCCTGATAATAAGGCAGGACGCGCGCGATCGTGTCCTTGAGGCTTTCGGTGTTCGGGATCGCGATGCCGGCGTAGCGCGGATCGCTGGCGAGGTCGTAGGGCGAGCCGGCGTCGAGCGGCGGCGGCGGGATGTCGAAGCTGCGGCGCCAGATCTTGACCTGATCGTCGCCATGCTTCGCCGCGGTCTCGGCCTTGTCGAGCCCGGTGAGCCCGCCATAATGGCGTTCGTTGAGGCGCCAGTCCTTGGTCACCGGCAGCCACAGCCGCCCCATCGCTTCGAGCGCGAGGTTGAGCGTCTTGATCGCGCGCGTCTGGACCGAGGTGAAGCAGGTGTCGGGCGCGATGCCCTTGGCCTTCATCAACTCGCCCGCGGCCTTCGCCTCGGCCGCGCCCTTTTCGGTCACATCGACGTCCCACCAGCCGGTGAAGCGATTTTCTAGATTCCACTGCGACTGGCCGTGACGGATGAGGATGAGCTGCGGCATTTCCGGTCCTTCCCAAGGAGTGATCGCGGGCGCCATAGCGCGGCTTTTGCGCAAAGGCCAAGGCCCCTCTTGAAATGGTTTCAGCCGCCACCAGATTCGCCTCATCCGGCCGCCATCACGGGGCCGGGTGGCGATCGCGGCGCGCTGCCGCGGTCCCTGACTTCGCTTTGCAAAAGGAAGAAAGACCCATGCGTAACAGCTTCGACTGGACCCCCTATCGCCGTTCGACCGTCGGTTTCGACCGCTTGTTCGAATTCCTCGAAACGAGCGGTTCGGGCGCCGAAAACTATCCGCCCTTCGACATCGAGAAGATCGCCGACGACCATTTCCGCATCACCGTCGCGGTGGCGGGGTTCAAGAGCGACGAGATCGACATCACCGCGCAGCAGAATATGCTGCTCGTCAGCGGCCGCAAGGCGGCGGTGGGCGAAGGCGAAGGCCGCCAGCTTCTTTATAGCGGAATCGCGACGCGCGCCTTCGAACGCCGCTTCCAGCTCGCCGACTTCGTGCGCGTGAGCACCGCCGATCTGGCCGACGGCCTGCTGGTCATCGACCTGGTGCGCGAAGTGCCCGAGGCGATGAAGCCGCACAAGATCGCGATCGGCGGCACGCAGCCGACCCTGTTCGACGGCGACAAAAAGGCCGCGTAACCGCGCCTCTCCCGGCTTGAAATAGGCGGGGTCCGGAGTCCCTTCCGGGCCCCGTTTTCATATCTGGAGCGCGCGCGTCATGAAGCGGCTGAACGGGTCGGGTTTGTAATCGGCGAAGGGCTCGCAATCCTCGAAGCCATAGCGGCGATAGAGCGCGAGCGCGGGTTCGAAGGCGGGGCTCGACCCGGTTTCGAGGCTGAGCCTTTCGGCTCCGCGCGCTTGTGCTTCGGCGAGGATATGGTCGAGCATGCGCGCGGCGACGCCCTGGCGCAGGAAGGCGTCGTGCGTGCGCATCGACTTGATCTCGCCATGGCCCGCATCGAGCATCTTGAGCGCGCCGCAGCCCGCGAGGGCGCCATCGCGGTGGATCGACCAGAAGGTCACATTGCCTGCACGCAGCCCGTCGAAATCGAGGAAATGACAACTGCCCGCCGGCGAATTGGCGAGCATGCCGGCAAAATGCTGCTCGAGCAGCGCGCGGATCGCGGCGCCCGACAGATCGTCCTCGACGATATGCCAGGCGCCGCTATCGGCCATCAGAGAATCTGGTCGAGCGTCGACAGGCAAGCGTGTGCGAGCAGCTTCGAGCGTTCGGGCGACCAGCCCTGCACGGGATCGGGGAGGTCGCGATTGTCCTTGAACGGCATTTCGAGCGTCATCGACACCGCGCCGAAGCGTTCGGCGAGCTGGGTCGTCGACATCGTCAGATTCGCTTGGCCCGGCGCCGATTCGACATAGCCGAGATCGACCTGGAAATCGGGGGTCGCGGCGGCGAGCGCGGCCTGGAAATCCTTGTACTTCTGCTGCTGCTCGGGCTTGAGCGAGGGGATGCCCTCGAAGCCCGCGAAGAAGACCGCCGGAATCGCTTCGTCGCCATGGACGTCCATCGCCCAGTCGACCCCGGTCTCGTCCATCGCATTGCGCACGCACAGGACTTCGGGGCTGCGCTCGGCGGTGGGCTCGTGCCATTCGCGGTTGAGATTCACCCCCGCAAAATTGGTGCGCAAATGGCCGCGGCGCGAGCCGTCAGGATTCATGTTGGGCACGATGTGGAAGCGGCATTTGGCGAGCAGCGAGCGCGCGTGCGGATCGGCGGGGTCGGTGAGCTTTTCGAGCGCGCCTTCCATCCACCATTCGGCCATGCTCTCGCCCGGATGCTGGCGCGCATAGAGCCACACCTGCGTGTCGCCGCTGCCCATTTCGAGGCAATCGATCGGCTGGCCTTCTAGGCTGTGGCCGAGGCAGCGATAGGTGACGCCCTCGCATTCGGCGACCGACGCGATCAGGTCGTGATGGCGTTCCATCGAGTAAGGCGCAAAATAGGCGACCCACAGGATCGGGCTTTCGGCGGTGTGCTGGACGATCAGCGAGCCGCCGTCGGCATCGGCGTCGTAACGCGTGTCGAGGCGGAACCAATGTTCGCGGTCGGTGCTGGCGCACACGGCATAGTCGGGCCAGCCGTCGGGATAGGCCGAGGAGGCGACGCCGGTGATGGCGAGTTCCAGCGCATCGCCGACGGCGCAGCCGACGCGAAAGTGGAACCATTGGAAGAAGTCCGATTCACGATCCCTGCGGATCGAGAGCCGGGCGGTGGTGCCGGCGAGCGACTCCACGACGATATTGCCGCTGTCGAAGGCGGCGTCGATGCTGATTGTCATGGAACGCTGATAGTGCGTCCCGATTCGCCGGGAAAGTCCTTGAATAGGGCTTCGGCCAATTTTGCGGCGGCGAGCGACGGCTGCGCGGCGGGCGCCTTCGCGGGGACGGCGGCAAGCGCGCGCCCTTCCCAAAGCGCATTGCCCGTCGCTGCGTCGTCGATGCGTACCGACAATCCGATGTCGTAGATGCGGCGCGGACCGCCACCGAAACTAAAGCCGACGCCGAGCCCGACGCCCGAGCGGTAACCGCCGGTGCCGCCGCCCACGCCGACCGACACCGGGCTGTTGCCGCCGCCGCTCACCCGTTCGCTGCGGTCGAAATCGATACGTACGAGCAAGGGCGCGCGTTCGCCCGATCCCGCGGCGACGAGTCCCTGGCGCTGCAATTGCTGGTCGACCGCGGTGCGGTAGCTGTTCCATTCGATCGACGGCATGCCCGCGGCCGGGCCGTCGACCGGTGCGGTCGCGATAGCGTAGCGCGTGCCGGGCGCCCAGCCGGGAACCGCGTTGTGGAACCGGGTGACTTCGACCGGCGGGACGGCGGTTGCGCAACCGCCGAGCGTCAGCGCCGCTGCACCGAGCAGGGCGACAGAGAGATGAAGCTTCATAGCCGGCATCATGCGCCAGCCATTATGGCTTGGCAATGAACGGGATGCGCCACGCGCCCCCCGCTCGAAGCTCAGCGATAGAAAATGTGGTTGTCGATCTGCGCGATGCGCGTCTTGCGCCAGCCGGGCGAGACGTGGCGCGCGTGGAAGAAGAGCGCGCCGGGCGCCTGGTTCTTCCAGCTGCCGTCGCGCGCGATCTGCGCGATGGCGACCGCGTTCGACCACAGGGTCGAGGATTCGCGGATCGCCGGCATCTTGCCGCCGCGCACGAAGCTGAACTGGCTCGGCTGGTGGACGACGCCGCACAGGCTGGCCGGGAAGCGACCCGATTCGGCGCGGTTGATCACGACATGCGCGACCGCGAGCTGGCCGACGAGCGATTCGCCACGCGATTCGAAATAGACCGCGCCGGCAAGGCAGCGCAGTTCGGGATCGAGCGTTGCCGGACGCGGCGTCGCGGCGACGAGCGCGGCGAGCGATTCGGCGGTGACCGGCGCCGCATCGGGGACGTCGGCCTGATCATCATCGATCGAGGGAGTATCGACCGCAGTTTCGGTCGAAAGATCCGCCTTCTGGAGCAATTCGGGCACGGCGCTCGACGAAGTTGCTACGGGCAGGCTGGCCTGGGCGGCCAGATCATTGGCGAAACCGGGTTCCGCGATGACCAGCATGGTGGCGACTGTCATACCGACGGCAGCCACGCTGGCGACGTTCAAGATGCGACTCATAAAATCCGTCAAAAGGGCGGCTGACGGGCCAAAAGAAAAACAGGCGGGGGACTTATTTCTGTACCCGCCTGCGGCCGTCATCCGACTGCGTGTCCGAACCTTTAACCGGGTATCTCGACCGAAGCCGATGCAACCCGAGGGACGACCTACGCGTTAATTTGTGAGCGCCACCTATTGTGCGGCGCAACAATGTCAAGCCAAAGCGGCCCACTCGGCGACGAGTTGTGGCGCATCTGCGATATCCAGTTCGACGATCCAGAGGTCCGGGTCGGCCTTTTTGCGCCGGTCGTAATAGGCCGCGCGCGTGGTTTCGCCGTCGCCGTCGACAGCGCCGACATCCTCCCAGATATAGCGGCCCGCCATCGAAAAGCGCCGTTCGAGCAATGGTCCCGCGACGCCGCGATCGCTGCACTGGATGAGAATCACCCCCGACTGGTCGTCGCCCGAGGCGATGACGGTCGCAAAGCCCCCCGCCGCGCCGGTGCGACGGATCAGGAGGTCGATGAGGAAGCGGCTGGTGAGCCGGGTCATGGCCGAAACGGCGCCGCGGCCTCAGGCCGCGTCACGCGTCTCGCTGTCGGCGAGCAGCGCATAAAGCGCTTCGTCGCTCTTGGCGCCGCGCAGCCGGTCGGCAATCGCCTCATTGCGCAGCATGCGCGACACGCCCGCGAGGGCCTTCAGATGATCGGCGCCAGCATCGAGCGGCGAGAGCAGAACGAACAACAGGTCGACCGGCAGGCCGTCGACAGCCTGGAAATCGATCGGCCGCGCCAATTGCATGAACAGCCCGCGCACCCCAGTGAGGTCGGCCATCTTGGCATGCGGCAACGCGATGCCGCGACCGAAGCCGGTCGAGCCCAGCCGCTCGCGTTCGAGCAGCGCCTCGCTGACTTCGCCCGAATCGAGCCCGAGCGAGCGCGCCGCAAGGTCGCCGACGAACGGAAACAGCGCCTTTTTCGAATCGAGCTGGACGTGCGCGCGCACGGTCGCCGGATAGAGAAGGGAAGAAAGGTTCATGCGTCTGGTCAAATCTCAAACAACCCGGCACGCGGCACGCAATTGCCTTGCTCGGCAATCGTTCGCGGATCGGTCTGGTGTCCCCGCCATCGCGGCCCCGGGTATCGCGGATGTATCGTTGGGCGCGGCCCTTATGCCGGATGGCGGAGAAAATCCAGTCCTATTGCGGTTCGACCCAGCCGATGGTGCCGTCGGTCCGGCGATAGACCATGTTGTGTGCGCCGGTCTTGCTGTTGACGAAAAGCAGCGCGTTGGTGTTGCGGAGGTCGAGCATCATCACCGCGTCGGACACGCTGCTGCTCGGAATATCGACGCGCGTTTCGGCGATGATCGCCGGGGCATCGCCGGCATCCTCTTCCTCACTGCCGCTGTCGAAGACGATATAGCTCGCATTGTCCTGGATCTCGTCGACCGTCGGCGAGGGCACGCTGGGTCCGTTGTTGCGGTCCTTCAGCCGGCGCATATAGCGGCGCAGCTGCTTTTCGATCCGTTCGGCCGCGCCTTCGAAAGCGACATGCGCGTCCTGCGCCTGGCCATGACCCTTGAGCACGAGGCCCTGCATCACATGCGCGACGATGTCGCACTGGAAACTGTCGTGCGGTCCCTTACCGAAGGTCGCATGGGCGCCGATTGCGCGGGAGAAATATTTGTCGGCAATCGCGTTCATCCGATCCGACACGTGCGACTGCAGCGCTTCGCCGGTTTCGATCTGGTGTCCAGAGACGCGGATTTCCATTTTTCTTCTCCTTCTAGGCCGGGCGATGGTCAGGGAGAGGCCATCACACCGTATCGTGCCACAGCGGCTGGTTCAGCCCTGTGACGAAATCGGCATGGCGCGCCAGTTCGGCGGGCGATGCCATATGCGGGCGCGGTTCGCGCCATGGTCGGTCGGGGACGTGGATCGGAAGGGGAGCGGCGGTCGCAGCGGCCGGCACGCCCGGGGTCGCGGCAAGACCAAGCCCGATCTGCCGCCCGCCGGTCATTTCGATATAGAGATGCGCGAGCAGTTCGGCGTCGAGCAGCGCGCCATGCTTGACGCGGTGGCTGCGGTCGATGCCGTAGCGCGTACACAGCGCATCGAGGCTGTGCTTCGCGCCCGGATGGAGCTTGCGCGCCATCTGCACCGTGCAGCACATGCGCGTCATGTCGAGCGCGGGGCGCCCCGCACGCGCCAGCTCGGCATTGACGAAACCGAAGTCGAAGGCGGCGTTGTGCGCGACCAGCGGCGCATCGCCGAGAAATTCCATCAGTTCGTCGACGCGCGACGCGAACAGCGGCTTGTCCGACAGGAAGGCGATCGACAGTCCGTGCACCGCCTCGGCCGCCGCCGGCATGTCGCGTTCGGGGTTGAAATAGGCGTGGAAGCTGTTGCCGGTCTCGCGGCGATCGACCAGCTCGATGCAGCCGATTTCGACCAGTCTGTCCCCGGTCTTCGGGTCGAACCCGGTGGTTTCCGTATCGAAGATAATCTCTCGCATCGAAGCCATAATCTGGACCCTAACCGGCGCGGAAACAAGAGGCGATGGCGCGAATCTGGCGATGCGTCGCGCTTTTGGGGCGGCCCGTTTCGATGATGAAATCGGCGCGCGCGCGCTTGACGCGGTCGGGCACCTGCAGCCGCCGGATCGCCTTGAGCTTGGCCAGCGTCATGCCCGGCCGGCGCATCACGCGCTTGCGCTGCATCCACGCCGGCGCCGAGACGACAGCGATCGCCCCGACGCGGCGCCAGCCGCCCTTTTCGAAGAGCAAAGGCACGTCGAGCACGACGACGTCGCGCGCGCGATGCTTGGCGAGGAAGCGCTTCTGCGCGCGGCCCACCGCAGGGTGGACGATGGCTTCGAGCGCCGCGAGTTCGTGCATGTTGCCAAGCACTTGCGCGCCCAGCTTTTGCCGGTCGACGCCCTTCGGACCGGTCGTGCCGGGAAAGCGTGCCTCGATCGCCGCGACCAGCGCGCCACCGGGACCCTGGAGTTTGTGGACCTCGGCATCGGCGTCGAACACCGGGATGCCCTCGGCGACGAACATCTTCGCCGCAGTCGACTTGCCCATTCCGATCGACCCGGTGAGACCGAGCAGGAAAGGCCGGCGGAGCCGCGAGGCCGGGCGCTTGAAATGGCTCATGCGGTCAGCAGCGCGCGCAATTCCTCGTCGCGTCCCTCGGGCGGTGCCTTGCCGAAGAAGAGCTCGAAGGCGAGCGCGGCCTGGCCGATCAGCATGTCGAGCCCGTCGACGGTGTCGAGTCCGCGCGACTCGGCGGCGGCGAGCAGCCCGGTGGTGAGCGGCGAATAGACGAGATCGTAGACGATCGCGTCGTCGGGCAAATGCGAGAGGTCGAGGTCGAGCGGCGGCTGGCCTTTCATGCCGAGGCTGCTGGCGTTCACCAGCAGCGCGGCGGGAGGCAGCGTGGCATCGAGCGCAACCACCTCGCCCTTCAGACCGAAGGTCGCGAGCAGACCCATCGCTTTGAGTGGCGAACGGTTGAGGATGGTGACAGGGCCGACCCCGGCGCGAGCGAGCGCGAACAGCACCGCGCGCGCCGCCCCGCCGGCCCCGACGACGACGACCGGCGCGCCCTCAAGATCGAGTTCGGCGAGCGGGGCATAGAAGCCCGCCGCATCGGTGTTGGTCCCGATCAACGCGCCATCGCGCTGGCGCACGACGGTGTTCATCGCGCCGATCGAACCGCGAATGTCGCCCGGATCATCGACCAGATCCATGATCGCGGCCTTGTGCGGCATGGTGACGTTGCAGCCGCGCCAGTCGGGGTCCTCGCGGCGCTCGGCGACATAGTCCGCGAGTGCGTCGGGTTTGACATGCGCGCGGCGATAATCGCCTTTAAGGCCGAGCGCTTCAAGCCAGAAGCCGTGGATCAGCGGCGATTTCGACTGCGCGATCGGATCGCCAATCACCTCTGCATAGGGGATGCTCATGACGGTGCCAGCCCGGTCGCGCGCAGCCAGGCGAGCAAGGGAAGCATCGGCATGCCGATGATGGTCCAGGGGTCGCCTTCGACCCGGTCGAACAATTGCACGCCCGCTCCCTCGATTTCGTAACAGCCGACGGTCCAGCGGATGCTGTCCCATTCGCGCGCGACATAGTCGGCGATGAAGGCGTCCGACAAGGGGCGCATCCACAGCTTCGCTTCGCCGATCGCGCGCCAGACGGGCGCACCGTCGCGCGCCGCGACGACGGCGCTGAACAGCCGGTGGCGCGTCCCCGCCATGCGGCGCAGGTGGCTTTCGGCTTCTTCGGGGCTTTCGGGCTTGGTCAGCATCGCGCCGTCGTCGAGCGCGAGGGTCGAGTCGGCGCCGAGCACGGTGACGCCGGGCAGCCGCGACGAAATCTTGATCGCCTTCGCCTCGGCGAGCGCGTCGGCGATGTTGCGGGCGGTCTGGCCCGCCGCCTGCAGCGACGCGGTCAGCGCCTCCTCGTCGACATGCGCGGCGCTGGTCTCGAAGGTCAGCCCGGCGGCGCGGAGCATCGCGGCGCGGCCGCTGCTTTGCGAAGCGAGGAGCAGGGTCATGCCGCGCTACGGTCCTCGACCAGCTTGATCACCGCGGCGGCGGTTTCCTCGATCGAGCGGCGCGTCACGTCGATCACCGGCCAGCCGTTGTCGGCGAACATGCGGCGGGCATAAGCGAGTTCGGCCTTGACTGTGTCGTCATCGACATAGGGCGTTTCGGGCGCCTGATTGAGCGCGAGCAGCCGGTTGCGGCGCACCTGCACCAGCCGGTCTAGACCCGTGGTCAGCCCGACGACGAGCGGCTTCTTGAGGTGATAGAGCGCATCCGGCGGCGGCGATTCGGGGACGATCGGGATATTCGCGGTCTTGAAGCCGCGATTGGCGAGATAGATGCTCGTCGGGGTCTTCGAGGTGCGCGACACGCCGGCGAGCACGATGTCGGCCTGTTCCCAATTTTCCCAGCCGATGCCGTCGTCGTGTGCGACGGTAAATTGAATGGCCTCAACGCGTGCGAAATAAGCCGCGTCGAGCTGATGCTGGCGGCCGGGGCGCGCCTTGGCTTCCTGTCCGAGCATCGTCGACAGCGCGTCGGTCACCGCGTCGAGCGCCGCGACGAGCGGCAGGTCGCGCGCCCGCGCGCGCCGTTCGAGGCTGACGCGCAGGTCGCCGTTGACGAGCGTGAACAGGATCATCCCCGGGCTCGCCTCGACCTCGGCCATGATCCGGTCGAGGTGCGATTCCGAACGCACCATCGGCCAGAAATGGCGCACCACCTCGACATCGTCGAACTGCGCGATCGCCGCCTTGGCGATATTTTCGAGCGTTTCGCCCGTGGAATCGGATATGAGGTGCAAGTGGAGCCGGCCCATGCCCCACCATGGCGGAAAGCCGCGGAAAAAGGCAAGCGGAGACGTGCCGTACGGGGGCTGTGGATAAGTTTCGGGACAAGCGCAGGGGTAGAATCGGCACGGTGGATTCATCCCCGGCGCTGCCGATTCCACTCCACACCTTGTCCACAAGTCGCGCCACTTATCCACAGGCTGTGAAGAACGAGGAAAGCGGCCCCCGACTCCGCCGCAAAGATGCGAGGCTGTGGAGTCAAGCTGTTGGCAAAAGCGGCGCGCCTGCCTAAAGCCGCGCTATCCGCCCGCCAACAAACCACCACCATATTCTTATATATTATATTGGAAGAGAAAGAGGTCTGCGCCATGGCTTCCCCTAAGAGCTTGCTCGCGACGCTGCGCGGGGTACGGCAGGAGCAGCCCGCGCTGTGGCTGATGCGCCAGGCGGGACGCTATCTTCCCGAATATCGCGCGCTTCGTGAAACCAAGGGCGGATTCCTCGAGCTCTGCTACGATCCCGAGGCCGCCGCCGAGGTGACGCTGCAGCCGATCCGCCGCTTCGGTTTCGACGGCGCGATCCTCTTTTCCGACATCCTCGTCATCCCGCACGCGCTGGGGCAGGATTTGTGGTTCGAGGCCGGGGAGGGCCCGCGGCTCGCTCCGCCGCTCGTCGATCATGCACTCGCCTCGCTCGAAGCCGCACCGCAGCGGCTCGACCCCGTCTATGCCACCGTCGCGCGGGTCGCGGGCGCCTTGCCCTCCGAAACGACCTTCCTCGGCTTTGCAGGGAGCCCCTGGACCGTCGCGACCTATATGATCGCGGGCGCGGGGTCGAAGGACCAGGCGGCGGCGCGGCGCATGGCGTTCGGTGATTCAGCCGCGTTTCAGGCGATCATCGACGCGATCATCGACCTCAGCATCACCTATTTGTCGGGCCAGATCGAAAACGGGGTCGAGGCGGTCCAATTGTTCGACAGCTGGGCAGGCAGCCTTTCCCCCGCGCAGTTCGAACGCTGGGTGATCGCGCCCAATGCCGAAATCCTGCGCCGGTTGAAGGCGCTCCATCCCGACACCCCGATCATCGGCTTTCCCAAGGGTGCCGGCGGCAAATTGCCGGCCTATGCCAATGAAGTCGGCGCCGATGCGATCGGGCTCGACGAGACCGTCGACCCGGTCTGGGCCGATGCTAATCTGCCGGCGCAGCTGCCGGTGCAGGGCAATCTCGACCCGCTCGCGCTTGTCGCGGGCGGCGAGGCGCTCGACGCGGCGATCGACCGTATCCTTGCGGCCTTCCCCTCGCGTCCCCATATCTTCAATCTCGGCCATGGCATCGTGCCCGACACGCCGATTGCGCATGTCGAGCATCTGATCAAGCGCGTGCGGGGATAGGCATGGAACTGGCGGGTTTCCTGGGGTCGGCGATGCTGTGGGTCAAAGCGGCGCATATCATCTTCGTGATCTTCCTGATGGCCGGGCTGTTCATGCTGCCGCGCTTTTTCGTCTATCATCACCAATGCGCCGTCGGGTCGGACGAGGATGCGAAATGGATCGATCGCGAAAGACGGTTGCTCCGCATCATTCTCGATCCGTCGCTGACCATCGTCTGGATCCTCGGCCTCGCGCTCGCCTTCAACGGTAATTATTGGAGCGAGCCCTGGTTCCTCGCCAAACTCCTGCTCGTGATCGGCCTGTCGGGCTATCATGGCTGGATGGCGGGCTATGCGAAGAAGCTCGCCAAGGGGCAGCGTCCGATGAGCGAGAAGGCGCTGCGGATGCTCAACGAGGTCCCCGGCGTCGCCGCGGCGGTCATTGTCATCCTCGTCGTGGTCCGTCCCTTCTGAGGCTTCGATCTGGCGCAGCCCCGATTGACTTGGGCAAAAGCCGGTTCTAGGGGCCGATCAACCCCGCTTCCTGCGGGCGGCGCTTCCATGCGCCGATGCTATCGGTAACGGCCGTCCCACGGCCGGATAGGCACCAGCCGGTGCAACGAACTTAGTGTAATTTTCTCCCGATATTCATACCCGGAATCCATCCCATGCATCTCAAAGAACTCAAAACCAAAGCGCCCGCCCAACTCGTCGAAATGGCCGAGGAACTGGGCGTCGAGGGCGCGTCGACGCTGCGCAAGCAGGACCTGATGTTCTCGATCCTGAAAGAACTCGCCGAAGAGGGCGAGGAAATCATCGGATCGGGCACGATCGAGGTCCTCCCGGACTCGTTCGGTTTCCTGCGCTCGTCGGACGCGAACTATCTGGCCGGTCCCGACGACATTTACGTCTCGCCGAACCAGGTTCGCAAATATGGCCTGCGCACCGGCGACACCGTCGAAGGCGAGATCCGTGCCCCGCGCGATGGCGAGCGCTATTTCGCGCTGACCAAGCTGATCAAGGTCAATTTCGACGACCCCGAAGCGGTCCGCCACCGCGTCAATTTCGACAATCTCACGCCGCTCTATCCGAACCAGAAATTGTCGCTCGACACCGTCGACCCGACGGTCAAGGACAAGTCGGCGCGCGTCATCGACCTCGTCAGCCCGCAGGGCAAGGGTCAGCGCGCGCTGATCGTCGCGCCGCCGCGCACGGGTAAAACGGTGCTCCTGCAAAATATCGCCAAGGCGATCACCGACAACCACCCCGAGGTTTACCTCATCGTCCTGCTCGTCGACGAACGTCCCGAGGAAGTCACCGACATGCAGCGCAGCGTGAACGGCGAGGTCGTCTCCTCGACCTTCGACGAACCCGCGACGCGCCACGTTCAGGTCGCCGAAATGGTGATCGAAAAGGCCAAGCGTCTCGTCGAGCACAAGAAGGATGTCGTCATCCTGCTCGACTCGATCACGCGCCTCGGCCGCGCCTACAACACTGTCGTCCCCTCGTCGGGCAAGGTGCTGACCGGCGGTGTCGACGCAAATGCGCTGCAGCGCCCGAAGCGCTTCTTCGGCGCCGCGCGCAATATCGAGGAGGGCGGTTCGCTGTCGATCATCGCGACAGCGCTGATCGATACCGGCAGCCGCATGGACGAGGTCATCTTCGAAGAATTCAAGGGCACGGGTAACTCGGAAATCGTGCTCGACCGCAAGGTCGCCGACAAGCGCATCTTCCCGTCGCTCGACGTCGGCAAGTCGGGTACCCGCAAGGAAGAATTGCTCGTCGAGAAGGACAAGCTGTCGAAGATGTGGGTGCTGCGCCGTATCCTCATGCAGATGGGCACGGTCGACGCGATGGAGTTCCTGCTCGACAAGATCAAGGATTCGAAGACCAACGAGGATTTCTTCGACAGCATGAACCAGTAAGCCGGCGTCATGGCCGTGCTCGAACATGCCTTGCTCCCCGTCCGTGCGGGCAGCGAGGCGGCGTTCGAGGCGGCCATCGCCGCGGCGCGGCCGCTGATCGCCGCATCGCCCGGCTTTATTTCGCTCGAGATTCGCCGTCCGACAGGAACCGGACAGCCCTATCTGTTGTTGGTCGAATGGCGGTCGGTCGAGGATCATCGCGACGGGTTCCGCAGGTCGGATCGTTACGAGCAGTGGCGGGCATTGCTGCATCGCTTTTATGACCCTATTCCAGAGGTCAGCTATTTCGGGGACAAGCTGTGATATTGGATATTTTGACACACGCGGCTGCCGCCGCACCGAGCTTCGGGTCGCCGGCCGAAATCTGGCAGCACATTGTCAATGACTTCAGCAATATCGGGTCACCTGCGGCGATGTCGGCCTTTTTGCAGGTGCTGATGATCGACATCGTCCTCGCGGGCGACAATGCGATCGTCGTCGGCGCGCTCGCGGCGGGGCTTCCCGCCGACCAGCGGCGCAAGGTCATCATCATCGGCGTGCTTGCCGCGCTGGTGCTGCGCGTCGCCTTTGCGCTCGTCGTCCAGCAGCTGATGGGCATCGTCGGGCTGATCTTTGTTGGCGGCCTGCTGCTGATCTGGGTGGCCTGGAAAATGTGGCGCGAATTGCGCGAAGGTGCGCATTCGGCGGGTTCGCCCGAAGTCCATGGCGACGAGCATTCGGGGCTGAAGCCCGCCAAGAGCTTTGCCGCCGCCGCTTGGGCGGTCGCGGTCGCCGACGTCAGCATGAGCCTCGACAATGTGCTCGCGGTCGCCGGTGCGGCACGCGAACATCCGGGCATCATGATTGTCGGCCTGATCGTTGCGGTCGCACTGATGGGCGTCGCGGCGAATATCATCGCGAAGTATATCGAACGCTACCGCTGGATCGCCTATATCGGCCTCGCCGTGATCCTCTATGTTGCGGTCAAGATGATCTATGAAGGCTGGATCGACCCGAGCGTCGGTATCGGCACGCTGTTCGGCTAGACTTTGTCGGGCATCCATCGCATCACCGGTCCATGACGGGGGATGCGATGGTTCCGATTGCGACGCTGCTGAGCCGGGGCGAAGCCTTGGTCGTCGCAGCCAAGCTCGACGCAGCGGGTATTCCGGTCGACGTCGGCGGCGAATTTTACACCAGCGTATCGCCCGACATCCTCGCTATCGGCGGATTCCGGATCCTGATCCCGATCGGATGCCATGACGAAGCGAGCGCGATTTTGCGTGAGACTGCCGAGGATTTTGCGCCCGAATTTCCGCACGCCATGCGTTCGGCGATGGCGCGTCTTTCGGTCGCATGGCTCGGCGTGACCGCGATATTCGCGTTGCCTTTTGCGCTGGTTGCGGGTCTCCAGGGGCTCGGCTTTTTTCTCGTTGCGCCTTTTCTCCTGATGACAACGCCGGTGAATCCCGCGGTTCGCGGCGATTATTATTTGAGCGGCCAGCCGAGTTGAATCGGCGGGCACCGACCCCCAAATCCGATCGATGTCCCAGCTTCATATGACCCGCGTCGCCGTCGGCTGTCCCGACTATCCTTCGCTTGCATCGCGTATTGCGATGCGGGCCGAAGGCGGTGAGGTGCGTTTCACGACGCGGTTCAAGCCGAAGCGCGTCGACGAACTGATCGGCGGAAAGTTGCATTTCATCGTGAAGCACATACTCGTCGGGCGGGTCGAAATCTTGCGTTTCGACGAGCGCGAGGACGGGCGGATCGATATCGTCTGCGTCGCGGACCTCGAGCGCATCCACCCGCAGCCCAAGCGTGCGCATCAGGGCTGGCGCTACCTGGCCGAGGCCGATGCCCCCAAGGGCGTCGACGAAAGCGACGGGATCGGCGACCTGCCGCCCGAGCTTTATCGCGAGCTTGCCGAACTCAGCCTGATCTAGAGCGCCGCGCGAAAGCTGTCGGCGCTTGCCATCGCCCAATAACGGGCTCCGGCGACCGAATCGGGGTCGTCGAGCAGCACGCCGCGTTCGTAGAATTTATAGATTCGGTCAATCGAGTCCGAGCGCGCCGAATTGAGCCGTTCGTGCAAATGGTGCGGCATGATCTGCCACGGGGTTTCGAGCCCCATCGCGCAGGTGATGTCCCAGAGCGCGTTGACCGTCGCCGCCTGGAAGCGGCGGACGCGTTCGGCCTTTTCTTCGACCACCAGCCCGCGCTGGCGGCCGGGATCCTGCGTCGCGACGCCGGTCGGGCAGCGGTCGGTGTGGCATTGCAGCGACTGGACGCAGCCGAGCGAGAACATGAAGGCGCGCGCGGCGTTCGACCAGTCGGCGCCCAGCGCGGCGTTGACTGCAAGTCCGGCGCCCGAATGGACCTTGCCCGACGCGGCGAGCCTGATCTCTTCCTTGAGGCCGCAGCCGACGAGCGCGTTGCGCACGAAGATCAGCCCTTCGCGCAGCGGCATGCCGACGCGGTTCGAAAATTCGACCGGTGCTGCGCCGGTGCCGCCCTCGGCGCCGTCGACGACGATATAGTCGAGGCGGACGCCGGTCTCGATCATCGCCTTCATGACGGCATAGATTTCGTGCGGCTGGCCGACGCAGAGCTTGATTCCGACGGGCTTGCCGCCCGCCAGTTCGCGCAGTTTTGCGGCCCACAGGACGAGTTCCACCGGCGTCGAAAAGGCCGAATGCGCGACGGGCGAGATGCAATCCATGCCCTCGGGAACGCCGCGCGTCGCCGCGATCTCGGCGCTGACCTTGGGTCCGGGGAGCACCCCGCCATGGCCGGGCTTGGCACCCTGGCTGAGCTTGATCTCGATCATCCGTATCTGGTCGGTCTGCGCGGCGTCGCGAAAGCGTTCGGGGTCGAAATGCCCGGCCTGGTCGCGGCAACCGAAATAGCCGCTGCCGAGCTCCCATACGATGTCGCCGCCATGCTTGCGGTGATAGGGGCTGAAGCCGCCTTCGCCGGTGTCGTGATAGAAGCCGCCGAGCTGGGCGCCGCGGTTGAGCGCCTCGATCGCATTGGCGCCGAGCGAGCCGAAGCTCATCGCCGAGATATTGAGCAATGCGGCATCATAGGGCTGGCTGCATTGCGAACTGCCGACCGCGACGCGGCGCGTGCGGTCGGGCGCGATCGCCGGCGCCATGCTGTGGCTCATCCACTCATATTCGTCCGAATAGACGTCGAGTTCGGTGCCGAAGGGATGCGAATCGAGGTCGCCCTTCGCGCGTGCATAGACGAGGTCGCGTTCGGTGCGCGCGAAGGGGCGCCCGTCGAGCGGGCTTTCGACGATATAGGCGTAGAGGAAGGGACGCAGCGCCTCGAACAGCCAGCGGACACGCGCGATCAGCGGGTAATTGCGGCGCAGGCTATGGTGTGACTGCACGGCGTCATAGAGCGCGATGCCGAGCAGCGGCACCGAGAGGAGCAGCGTCCAGCGCGCCGGATGCCACCACGCCGCGCCCGCGATCGCGAGGATCAGGACGGGGATGGCGATCCAGCGCGGCACCCGCAGCATCGCGTCAGCCCGCCTGCGCGGCGAGCATCGCGGCCATCTTCTCCCACACCTTGTTGATCGCCTTCAACGGCCGCACCATCACCTTGAAATCGACGATCTTGCCCTCGTCGTTCCAGCGGATGATATCGACGCCGTTGATCTGGATATCGTCGAGGGTGGTGGCGAATTCGAGCATCGCCTGGTCGCCGTCGACGATCTCGCGCAGGTAGCGGAAATCGTCGCCGCCGAGCGCGTGGCTCGCGGCATGAAGATAGGCAAAGACCTTGTCCTGCCCCTCCTGCGGGGTGTGGACGACGGGCGAATGGAAGACCGCATCTTCGGCGAGCATCGCGCGCAGCGCCTGCGGATCGCCGCCGCCCACCATATAGGCGTGCCAGGCGGCGACCCCGGCCTCGGCGCCGCTCATGCGAGTGCCTCGGCAAAGAAGGCCCTGGTGCGGCCGTCGGCGAGCTGTGCGCCCTCCTCGTTGCGGCGATTGCCCATCGCCGCGGCGAAACCATGGTCGAGGCCCTGATAATCGTGGATCGTCACCTTCGGATGCGCGTCGAGCCCTTCGTGGATGCGCTTCTGCGCATCATGGTCGACGAGATGGTCCTCGGTCGGGATATGAAGCATCAGCGGGTGCGCGATCGCATGGCTTTCGTTCAGCATCTGGTCGATCATCACGCCATAATAGCCGACCGAGGCGTTCACGTCGGTGCGCGCGGCGGCCATATAGGCGAGGCGTCCGCCGAGGCAGAAGCCGACGCAGCCCACTTTCGCGGCGCCCTCTGCATGGAGCCAGCGGATCGCCGCTTCGATATCCTTGACGCCATTGTCGGCGTCATATTGGCCGAAATAGCCGAAGGCTTCCTGCAGTTCCGCCTCGATATCGGGGTTGAGTTCGACCCCGGGGGCGAAGCGCCAGAAGATGTCGGGCGCGATCGCCAGATAGCCCTCGGCCGCCCAGTCGTCGCATTTCTTGCGGATGCCGGCATTTACCCCGAAGATTTCGGGGATGACGATGATCGCGCGCGAGCTGTCGGCGTCGGGACGCGCGACATAGGCGGGGATGTCCCCCTCGCCGTCGAGCGCGGGGATGGTCGTGTTGGTGGCGGACATGAGGGGACTCTCCTGACTCTTGCTTCTTGGCAGTGAAAGCGCGAAGCTAGCCGCCGCAGCGGCGCGGCTCAAGCGCGCCACAAGCTTTTTTGCGGGGCGGAGACAGGCGATGAAATTCAATATCGAGATCGATTGTACCCCCGAAGAGGCGCGGCGGCTTTTCGGCCTGCCCGACCTCGAGCCGCTCCACGACATCTATCTCGACCGCGTCAAGGAGCTGATGGCCAAGGGGATTACGCCCGACATGGTCCAGACGATGGTCAAGAGCTGGGTGCCGATGGGCGAAGGCGGACTGGGGCTGGTGCAATCGCTGATGAGCCAGTTCGGTGGCGGCCTGATGGGCGGCGCGAGCAAAGCGGCGGAAGCGGACGACAAGTCCGCGAAGGGACGCAAGAGCTGAACCGAGACGAAGGCCGCGAAACGATTTTCGCGCTGTCGAGCGGGATGCCGCCGGCGGCGATCGGCGTCGTGCGCGTCAGCGGGCCGGCGGCGGGGGACGCGCTCGCGGCGCTGGCGGGGCGCTTGCCCGAGCCACGCCGCGCTGTGCTGGCGGAGCTTAAAGCAGCCGATGGGTTGCCGCTCGATCGCGCGCTGGTCCTGTGGTTCCGGGGTCCGGCGACCGCGACGGGCGAGGATCTGGCCGAACTGCATCTGCATGGCGGCCGCGCGGTGGTCGCGGCGGTCGAGGCTGCGCTCGATGCGATGCCGGGGCTGCGCCGTGCCGAGGCGGGGGAATTCACGCGGCGCGCCTTCGAGAACGGGCGGATCGACCTTGCCGAGGCCGAGGGGCTCGCCGACCTGCTCGCCGCCGAGACCGAGAGCCAGCGGCGGCAAGCGCTCGGCATGGCGAGCGGGCATGTGTCGCGCGCGGTCGAGGCGTGGCAGGAGCGGCTGCTGACGCTGATGGCGGGGGCGGAGGCCGAGCTGAATTTTGCCGATGAGGATGATGTCGAAGTTGGCGAAAGTGTCGCGCAGCGTTTGCGGGAGGGGATGGCGGCGCTGGCGGGCGAGTTGGGCGGATGGCTGGCGCGGCCGGCGGCGGAGGTAATCGCCGAGGGGCTGTCGGTGGTCATCGCGGGGCCGCCCAATGCCGGTAAATCGACCCTTATCAATGCTTTAGCAAAGCGCGAGCTGGCGATCGTGTCGCCGGTCGCGGGGACGACGCGCGATGTGATCGAGACCGCGCTGGCGCTCGACGGGATCGCGATGCGCTTTTCGGACACGGCAGGATTGCGCGCCGAAAGTGCCGACACGATCGAAATGATCGGCATCGACCGCGCGAAGGCGGCGGTCGAGGCGGCGGACATCCTGCTTTGGCTCGGCCCGCCGAAGGAGGCACCCGCGCATATCCGCGCGATTCTGGTCGCGGCGCAGTCCGATCGCTGGAAAGGCGACGCGGCGGCGGAGGCCGAGGCGGCGCGCTGCGACCTGACACTATCGGCAGCGACGGGTGAGGGGATGGACAAGCTCCACCGCATGATCGTCGAAATGGCGCGCACGCTGCTGCCGCGCGAGGGCGAGGCGGCGCTGCGGCGGCGCCAGCGCGAGGCGCTGGGCGAGGCACGCGACTGGCTGACGATCGAGGCGCGATCGCGCGAGGCGGGCGACCTGATCCTGCTCGCCGAACGGCTGCGGCTCGCGGGCGGGGCGCTCGACCGGATCACCGGGCGCGCCGGGGTCGAGGAGATGCTTGACGCCCTGTTCGGTCGTTTCTGTATCGGGAAATGATGTTCCACGTGGAACAGGCAATCGGTCGCGCGCCGGTGGATTTGCGCGCGCGAATCCTGTAAGCGCCGCCACAATCATGCACAGCAGCGCAACATATGATGTCATCGTCGTCGGCGGTGGGCACGCCGGAACCGAGGCCGCCGCCGCCGCCGCGCGGCTCGGCGCACGCGTCGCGCTCGTCAGTTTCGACCCGGCGCTGATCGGGACGATGTCGTGCAACCCGGCGATCGGAGGGCTCGGCAAGGGGCATCTGATGCGCGAGGTCGACGCGCTCGACGGCTGGATGGCGCGCGCGGCCGACAGTGCCGCGATCCATTACCGGATGCTCAATGCGTCGAAGGGCGCGGCGGTGCAGGGGCCGCGTGTCCAGGCCGACCGCAAACTCTATCGCCAGGCGATCCAGGACCGGCTCGCCGCGGAGGCGGGCATTACCGTCGTCGAGGGCGAGGCGTCGGCGCTGATCCTGTCGGATGACGGCGCGCGCGTCGCGGGGCTCGAACTCGGCGACGGGACGAAATTGGCCGCGGGCGCCGTGGTGCTCGCGACGGGCACATTCCTCGGCGGCAAGCTGTTCCGTGGCGAGGAGCGGATGGAGGGCGGGCGCATCGGCGAGGCGGGCGCGCATCGGCTTGCGCAGCAGCTCCGTGC
>NZ_LYVN01000014.1 GCF_001990265.1 Sphingopyxis sp. KK2 | reverse complement strand
CCCGCCCCATGTCGAAGGTGGCCATTGCTGGCGACGCGGGCGAAACGCTGATCGCCGCGGGCGATCCGATGACCGCGCGCCTCGCCGACGCCGCGCTCGTCCTCGTTGCCGCCGATGCGCTTGGCGGGGCGCAGAAGGTCACCGACATGAGCGTCGCTTATGCCAAGGAGCGCGAGCAGTTCGGCCAGCCGATCGGACGCTTCCAGGCGCTCAAGCACCAGCTCGCGCATATGGCGCTCGATGTCGAACCCGCGCGCGCGCTGGTCTGGTACGCGGCTTATGCCTGGGATGCCCAGCTTCCCGACGCCCCGCGCGCCGCGGCGATGGCGAAGGCGCATCTGTGCGACGTCTATGTCCGCGCGACCCGCGCGGCGGTCGCGGCGCATGGCGGCATCGGCTATACATGGGAATATGGCCTCAATTACTGGTTCCGCCGCGCGATGGCCGACCGCGCCTGGCTCGGCAGCCCCGCCGAGCATCGCGCGCGCGCCGCGACGCTGGCGGGCTGGTAGGGCGTGAGCGATCCGCTGAAACTCGCGCCGGGCGTCCGCCGCCTGCGCCCCGACGATCATTTCATGATCCTGTCGGAGACCGACGCCTCGCCGATGCATGTCGGCGCGCTGATCCTGCTCGAGGTGCCTGAGGAGCGGCAGGGCGATCTCGCCGCCGCGCTGCGCCGCCAGTTCGCCGACCGGCTGCCCGCGACGCCTCTGCTCGTGCGGCTGCACGAGGCGCCCGATGGCTATGACAGCGACGTTTGGGCCGATATCGCCCATGCCGATCTTGAAAGCCTGATCGCGGTCGAACTGCATGACGGCGAATGGAGCGAAGTCGATCTCTACGCTGCGGTGGCGAAGCTCAACATGCGCCGCCTCGATCTGTCGGGCCCGCCCTTCGCGGTGCATGTCTTCGAGCGTCTCGCCGATGGCGGCAGCGCCTTTTATTTGAAGATGCACCACAGTGTCGCCGACGGCATCGGTTTCCAGACCGTGATGCGCCTGCTCAGCGATGCCGCGCCGCCCGCGACCGCGCGCTTCGCCGACGCGCGGCTGCCCGAGCCGGAGAAATGGCGCGAAAGAGCCGATGCGCGCTTCGAAGCCGAAGCGGACCTGCGCGCCGCACAGTCGGCCCGGCGCAAGGAGGCGCTCGCCGCGCTCGAAGCGCATAAGGGCGACCGCGAACCGACCCCCGAGTTCGCGCTGTCGGGACCGACCTCGGCCGAGCGCCGCTATGCGACGATCAGCCTGCCGCTCGCACGCGTCAAGGCGGTCGGCAAGGCGGCGGGCGCCACGATAAACGACGTATTCCTGACCCTTGCCGGCACCGCACTGCGCAACTGGCTGATCGAGACTGGCGACCTTCCGGGCGCGCCGCTCGTTATCAATTCGGCGCGCTCGTATCGCCGCCCCGAACATGGCGATTTCGGCAACCGCATCGTCGCGCTGCACCCGCATCTCGCGACGCATCTCGCCGATCCGGTCGAGCGGCTGCGCGCGATCCAGGCGTCGATGGCGGCCGAGATGCGCCGCACCGGCCATGACGAGGCCTTGCTCGACGCCGCCGAAAAGCCGTTCGGCGCACGCGACCGCCGCGCCGCCTTTGCCGATCGCATGGCGGGCGGCAAGCGTCTGATCCCCGGCAATCTGACCCTCTCGAACGTCCCCGGCCCCGCCGAACCGCGCAGCTATGCTGGCTTTTTGCAGCGCCATAACTATCCGGTTCCGATCATCGGCTCGGGCCGTTTCCTCAATATCACGTCGCGGCGCAGCGGCGACAATCTCGACATGGGCGTGATCGCCGATGCCGCGAAAGTCGCCGACGTCGGCCGCATCGCCGCGCTGTTCACCGCAGCGCTCGACGAACTGGAGAAACTTGCATGACCGAAGACTTGGCGTTCAAGCCCGAGGACGACCGCTACCATCAGCTTTCCGACGATCCATACGAGACCGAGACCAACTGGTGGTCGTTCAACATCCCCGAACGCAAGATCGGCTGCTGGATCCACGCGCCCTATTATCCGAACCGAAAGGCGGTGACCTGGCGCATCTTCGCGTGGGACGACGAGGGGTATGACCAGGCGCGCATGGCCTATTACCGCAAGGTCGAGGAAGCGCCGATGCCCGACGCGCCCGACCTCACCGACATCGTCTTCCCCGGCGACAAGAATGGCGGCGGCTACAGCCTCAAGATGATCGAACCGGGCATGAAATATCATCTGCAGTATGAGGACCCGGCGCGCGGCTTCGCGCTCGACTTCACGCATACGGGCCTCCACGAACCGCACCGTTTCCCACCCGGCAAGCCGCCCTTCATGGCGACCCCGCACTACGACCAGCTCGGCCATGTCGAGGGCTGGATGACCTTGCGCGGCGAGAAAATCCGCATCGACGGCATCGGGGTGCGCGACCGCACTTGGGGACCGCGCGGCGGGCCCTATGCCGCAAGCCCGAAACTCTATGCCAATGATATGGAGCGGGTGAAGCACCCCGGCGGCGCACGGTGGCGCGAGATCGAGCGCGAGCGTGGGCGCGGGCGCATCCAATATATCTTCGGGCACCGCAGGGACGGCACCGGCTTCCTCGGCTTCGCGCGCGTGCAGGACGGCGACGCCGAGGGCTGGTCGCCGATGAATGCGGGCTGGATCCGCCGCGACGGGACGTTCGGCAGCCTCGACGCCGCCAAGTCGCGGATGCGCGTGTTCCGCAGCCCGAAGACCGGCTGGAGCACGCATATGCAGGTCGAGCTGGTCGATGAGCATGGCCGCGAAATGAAGAGCGAAGGCTTTGTAGTCAGCACGATGAGCGAGGCCGGCTACGGCGTGAACCAGCTGATGCGCTGGGACATTGACGGCGGCATCGGTTGGGGCGAGGATCAGGATGTGTGGAACCCCGTCCATTATGTCCGCGTGCTCGACGCGCTGAAGGCGACCGTCTGACCGCGATGTTCGCCAATCTTGCGCTTCCGCTGATGTGCGCGCCGATGAGCTTCGCCTCGTCGGTCCCGCTCGCAACCGCCTGCTGCCGCGCGGGCGTAATTGGCGGCTGGCAGGGCGGTACGATCACGCCCGCCGACCAGTTCGAGGACTATCTTAAGGCGCTCGCCGAGACGGACGGCGCACCGCCGATCGTCAATATGCCCGCGCGCTGGGGCAGCGATCCTGCGGGTGCCGACCGGCTTGCGCTGCTCGAACGCTATCGCGTCCCGCTGGTCCTATCGAGCCTTGGCGATCCGTCGGCGCTGGTCGAGCGAGTCCATGGCTGGGGCGGGCGCGTCGTCCATGACGTGACGACAATGAAACATGCCGAAAAGGCGATTGCGGCGGGCGCCGACGGGCTGATGCTGACCTGTGCGGGCGCGGGCGGGCATACGGGGTTTTTGACGCCGATGGCGTTTGTCCCCGCGGTACGGCGGATGTTCGGTGGGCTGCTGATCGTCGCCGGCGGCATCGCCGACGCGCATGGCGTTGCGGCGGCGCTCGCGCTCGGCGGCGATATCGCCTGCATGGGGACGCGCTTCATCGCGACGCCCGAAAGCGGCGTGGTCGAGGGGCACCGGACGATGATCCCGGCGGCAGGCGCCGACGACATCGTCGCCTCGGCGGCCATGAACGGCGTGCCCGCGCACTGGATGCGGCAATCGATCGAGGCGGTCGGGCTCGATGCGAAAGCGCTGCCCACTGTCCGCTCGCCGATGCCCGAGGGCGTGGTGCCGTGGCGCGACATCTGGAGCGCGGGGCAGAGCGTCGGTCTGATCGACGCGGTCGAGCCGGTCGCGGCACTGGTGGCGCGGTTGAAGGGCGAGTTCGAAATGCTGCCAGCCGGACCCGACTGGCGCGCGCGCCTGACCGCGATCGAAGCCGGCTGGGCCTAGTCCATCACCAGCACGATCCGGCCCGCGCTCTTGCCCGCAGCGGCATCTGCCATCGCGGCCTGAAATTCCTCCAGCGGGTAGGCCCGCACCACCGCCGGGCGCAGCTTGCCTTCGCTTGCCAGCGCAAACACAGTGTCGCGATTGGCTTCGCTCTTCTCGGGCTCGAATATCCCGAACTGGCGCACGTCAACACCGATCAGGCTCGCGCCCTTCAGCAGCGGCAGGTTCGTCTTGAGCGCGGTCATTCCGGCCGGAAAGCCGATCACCAGATGCCGGCCGTTCCACGCGAGCGAGCGGAATGCGGGATCGGTCGCGTCGCCGCCCACCGGATCGAAGACGACGTCGACGCCTTTGCCGCCATTCGCCACCTTGACCTGATCGCGCCAGTCGTCGGCGCGCGCGTCGACCACCGCATCGGCGCCGCCCGCGATCGCGAGCTCGCGCTTGGCCGCGTCGGACGCCGAGCCGATCACCCGCGCGCCGAGATGCTTGCCGATCTGCACTGCCGCATAGCCCGTCGCGCCGCCCGCGCCGAGCACGAGCAAAGTCTCGCCTGCCTTGAGCTGGCCGCGATCGACGAGCGCGTGCCAGGCAGTCGCATAGCTCACCGGGAACACCGCCGCTTGCTCGAACGACAGCGCTTCGGGCATCTTGCGCACGACGCGCGCGGGCAGGTTGGTAGCGTTAGCGAACATCCCGCCCCAGCCGCTCGCGACGACCTTGTCGCCCGCCGCCAGCCCGGTCACCTCGGCGCCGACGGCCTCGATCACGCCCGCGCATTCGCTGCCCGGAATGAAAGGAACCGGCGGCTTGACCTGATAGCCGCCACCGGCGGTCAGCACGTCGACGAAGCTGATCCCCGCCGCCCTGATAGAAATCCTTACTTGAGTGGGCGAGGGCGGACCGGGATCATGATCGACAAGCGCATAGTTTTCGGGCGGGCCGAGTTCGTCGGCACGGACGGCGCGGGGCAGGGGAGCGGTCATCGGACACCTCTTGTCATCATGGGTTTAGAAGTATAACCAAGTTATATAACTATTGGAGGGAAAGCGGATGGGCTTCAAGACGCGGATCACGGAAATGCTGGGGATCGAGCATCCGATCGTCCAGGGCGGCATGCAGGCGGTCGGCACCGCCGAGATGGCGAGTGCGGTATCGAATGCCGGCGGCCTCGGCATCATCACCGCGCTGACCCAGCCGACGCCGCAGGCGCTGCGCGACGAGATCGAGAAGTGCCGGTCGATGACCGACAAGCCCTTCGGCGTCAACCTGACCGTCTTTCCAACGATCAATTCGCCCGATTACAACGCCTATGCCGATGCCGTCGTCGAAAGCGGTGTGAAGATCATGGAAACCGCGGGCACGCCTGCGGTGCGCGAAATCTGGGCGCGGGTGAAGCCGCACGGGGTGACGATCCTGCACAAATGCACCGCGGTCCGCCACGCGCTGTCGGCCGAAAAGGCGGGCTGCGACATCATCTCGATCGACGGTTTCGAATGCGCGGGACATCCGGGCGAGGACGATATTCCTGGCCTGATCCTGATCCCGGCGGCTGCCGACAAGGTCAAGATCCCGATGCTCGCGTCGGGCGGCTTCGGCGACGGGCGCGGGCTTGTCGCAGCGCTCAGCCTCGGCGCCGAGGGGATCAACATGGGCACGCGTTTCTGCGCCACGAAAGAGGCGCCCGTCCACGACAATGTAAAGCAGGCCTATGTCGACAATGACGAGCGTGGCAGCTTCCTGATCTTCCGCAATTTCAAGAACACCGCGCGCGTGGGGAAGAGCCCGGTCAGCGAAGAGGTCGTCCGCCGCCTCGCCGAGCCCGATGCGAAATTCACCGACGTGCAGGAACTGGTCGCGGGCACCGCAGGCCGCGAACTGCTCAAGACCGGCGACCTGTCGAAGGGCGTCTTCTGGGCCGGGATGGTGCAGGGGTTGATCCACGATATCCCGACCTGTCAGGAACTGATCGACCGGATCATTTCGGAGGCCGAAGCGATCATCGACGGGCGGCTGGCGGGGTTCCGCCGCTGAGCTATTGCTGGCCGCCGTCCACGCGCACCAACGCCCCCGTCGTATAGGTCGATGCGGGGCTGGCGAGCATCAGGGCGGCGGTCACGATCTCCTCGGGCCGTCCCGGACGGCCGAGCGCGACGGGCTGCGTCTCGCGCTTCCTGGGTTCCCAGGCTTCGGCGATATCGGTCAGAAACGGCCCCGGGCTGATCGTGTTCACGCGCACCTTGGGCGCATATTCGCGGCTGAGCGACACCGACATCGCGTTGAGCGCCGCCTTCGCCGATCCATAGGGAATGACCAGCGGCAACGCCATCAGCGCGCCCGATGAGCTGATGTTGATGATGCAGCCGCCATCGCCTTGCGCCATCCGGTGTGCGACCTGGCTCGCGAGGCGGAACGGCCCCTTGAAATTGAGGTTGAGCACCGAATCGAACAGGTTTTCGGGCATTTCGTGGCTGGGGCAGGCGGGCGACATGCCGGCGTTGTTGATCAATATGTCGATGCGGCCGAATTCGGCGTAAGTTGCGGCGATCAGCCCGTCGATCTCGTCCCAGCGTCCGCAATGCACGCCATAGGCCATCGCCTTGCGCCCGAGCGCGCGGCATTCGTCGGCGACCGTCTCGCAATTCTCGATCTTGCGGCTCGCGACGATGACGTCGGCGCCGCGCTCGGCGAGCGCCTTGACCATGCGGTAGCCGAGCCCGCGCGAGCCGCCGGTAACGAGTGCGACCTTGCCGGTGAAATCGAAAAGCGGATCGGGGATCATTTCATTCTCCTGCGGGGGCGGTCATCGCTGCCGCGGCGGCCATCAGTCCGGCGTTGCAGCGGTCGGCGATGGCGGCGCCAGGCACCGCATTGAAGGCATGGATCGCGCCGGCGTAACTGTGCAGCTCGACGGGCACCCCCGCCGCGGTCAGCCGCCGCGCATAATCGAGATTTTCATCGAAAAAGAGGTCTAGGCTGCCCGTCGCGATATAGGCGGGGGGCAGGTTCGACAGGTCGTCGGCGAGGCTGGGCGAGAACCAGCCCTTGCGATCGTCATCGGCGGCGTAATCGCCTTGCAGGGCCCCCCAGCCGAAGCGGTTGCTCGCGCGCGTCCAGATGAATTCGCCGGTGTTCGGATTGGCATAGGGGCAGGCGTCGCCGCCGGTGCGATGGTCGAGCATCGGATAGGTGAGCAATTGCCCCGCAATCGCCGGCCCGCCGAGATCGCGCGCCATGATCGCCAGCGCCGCCGCCAGTCCGCCGCCCGCGCTCTCGCCCGCGACGACGATCCGGCTCGCGTCGAAGCCGAGTGCGTCGGCCTGTCCCGCAAGCCAGACGAGCGCCGAATGGCAATCCTGTTGCGGCGCCGGAAAGGGGCGTTCGGGCGCAAGTCGATATTCGACCGATGCGACCGGAACCCCCGCCGCCACCGCCAGCGACGCCGGGCTGGTCTGGATCTGCTTCGCCGACCCCATGACCATGCCGCCGCCATGGATATGCAGAATTGCGCCGCCGCCCGGCTTCGTTTCTGCCGGGCTATAAAGATAGACCGCGATATCGGGCCCTCCGTGCGCCGAGGGAATGACGATCTCCTCCGGCAGGATCGCGGGCGGGGGCATGAAGGCATAGGCGCGTCCCGACTGTTCGCGAAGCTCGTCGATCGGCGTTCCGGCCAGGTCGACCGGCGGGAACATGTCGAGCAAAGGTGCGATCTGTTTGTCGACGAGCGGACGGGTGGTCATGCGAAATGCTCCTCTCAGCCCCGCGCCCGGATCGCCTCCAGCCGGGTCGGGATATGCTCGCTCGGGAACAGCCCCGGCGCGGGCGTCGCATTTTTGAGATAGGCTTTCGCGACCTGCACCTTGTGCACTTCGGTCGGCCCATCG
Organism: Sphingopyxis sp. KK2; assembly: GCF_001990265.1. Classification (GTDB taxonomy): domain Bacteria; phylum Pseudomonadota; class Alphaproteobacteria; order Sphingomonadales; family Sphingomonadaceae; genus Sphingopyxis. The sequence continues at coordinate 40,361 of NZ_LYVN01000014.1, read as the reverse complement.
ACCAGTGCTATCGCGGGCAGTCCCATCCACATGTCGGCGAGCGGCGTTTCGAGCGTGACGCCCAGGCTGCCGTGGAGCTGGATCGCGCGCTGGACGATGTCGTGATAGACCTTCGCCATCTGCACCTTGCACATCGCGATATGCGTGCGCGCCGCGCCATGCGGTTCATTGTCGATGATCCATGCCGTCTTGAGCACGAGCAGGCGGAATTGTTCGAGCTCGATAATCGAATCGGCGATTGCGCCCTGCACGAACTGATGCTCGCTGAGTTGCTTGCCCTGCGTGCGGCGCGACACCGCGCGTTGGAGCATCATGTCGATCGCGCGCTGGCATTTGCCGACAGTGCGCATCGCATGATGGACGCGCCCGCCACCGAGCCGCGCCTGCGCGACCTTGAACCCCTCGCCGGGGCCGCCGAGCATCGCATCCAAGGGCACGCGTACCTTGTTGTAACGGATATAGGCGTGGGTGCCGTCATCCTCGCCGCGACTGTCGCCCATTGTCTGCGAATGGCGGAGGAACTCGACCCCCGGTGTGTCGGTGGGGACGATCAGCATCGACATGCGATTATAGGGCGGGTTTTCGGGGTTGGTGACGACCATGACGATCAGGAAGGCGGCGTAGCGCGCGTTCGACGAGAACCATTTTTCGCCCTCGATCACCCATTCGTCGCCCTCCTGCCAGGCGCGGCAGGCGAATTCCTTGGGATCGGCGCCGGCCTGCGGCTCGGTCATCGAAAAGGTCGAGACGATCGTGCCGTCCATCAGCGGCTGCAGATAACGCGCCTTTTGCTCGTCGGTGCCGAACATCGCGAGAATTTCGGCATTGCCGGTATCGGGCGCAGCGGTGCCGAAGACGGTCGGCGCCCAATAGCTGCGCCCGAGGATCTCGTTCATCAGCGCAAGCGTCAACTGGCCGTGGCCCGGCCCGCCGAGTTCCTTGCCGAGGTGACACGCCCACAGGCCCTGCGCCTTCACCTGCTCCTGCAGCGGCGCCATATAGGCGCGCGATTCCTTGTTCGCGACGTCATAGGGCGCGCCATGGCCGGGGAAGAGCAGGTCCATCGGCTCGCACTCCTCGCGGACAAACTTGGTCATCCAGTCGAGCTTGGCCTGCAATTCGGGTTCGATGCGGAAATCGATCATGGGGGTTCCTTGTTTTGGGATCAGCCGATGAGGCGAATGAGTTTTTCGGCTTCGGCGAAATTGCCGCGCACCAGCCGGTCGAAGAAGCGCCCGGTCTCGGCGCTCAAAATGCCCTTGGCGGCCTGTGCGACCTTGTACTCGAGGATGCAGCCGCCCTTGAACATCGCGAGGATGAGGTAATAGTCGAAGCTGTCCATGCTGCGGCCGGTGCCCGCCGCATAATGCGCCATCAGCTCCTGCCGCGTCGGCCAGTCCATGACATTGTAGAGCGATTTTTCGGGAATATGGCCCGGGAAGCGCTCATCGCATATGCCGTTGCAGAACCAGGCGAGATCGAGCAGCGGATCGGCGATCGTCGACAACTCCCAGTCGATCAGCGCGGTGAGCCGGCACGGCGGATCGAAGGCGAAGAGCGCGTTGGGGGTACCGACGTCGCCATGGATGATGCCGGGGCGGAAATCGCCGGGCCGGTTCGCACGCAGCCAGTCGCGCGCGAGCGCATAGCCGGGCAGTTCGCGCCACTCGAAATCATAGAGCTGCTTGTAGCTTTTGATCTGGCCTTCCCAGCGGTCGACCTGGCGTTCGAGGAAATTGTCGGGGCGCCCGAAATCGTCCAATCCAACGGCCTTATAATCGACATTGGCGAGCGCGATCAGCCCGTCGACCATCGCGAAGGGGACCTCGCGCGCGTGCGGCATTTTGTCGAAGGGTGGGCGGTCGTGGATCTTGCCGTCGATGAGGTCGGCGGGCCAGCCCTCGACGAGGTCCATGACATAGAAGGGCGCGCCGATGACGTCGGCGTCGGCGCAGCTTCCGTGGCAGACGGGGTGGGGCACGGGGGTGCCGTTCAGCGCGGTGAGCACGCGCGCCTCGCGCAGCACGCTCTTTTCGCTGCCCGGCGGCGGCACCGCGGGCGGGCGGCGCAGGATCAGCGTGTCGCCGCCCCGATCGAGCGACAGGATGACGTTCGAGGTGCCGCCATGGATCTTCGCGACTTGAAGCGGCCCGTCGCCGAGCGAGGGGATATGGACGTCGAGCCACGCTGTCAGTCGCTCGACATCGGCCAGCGCCGCCAGTTCGCCGTTCATTGTTCGCGCTCCCGCAAATAGGCTTCGATCTCCGAACGGATCGCATGAAGCTGTCCGGCTGCATCAGCAAAGGTTGCGGCGTCGATCCGCGCCGTCACGGCGCGCGTTACCTCTTGCGCGCGGGCATGATCGGCGGCCTTCAACGCACGTCCCGCCTCGGTCGCGACGAGCAACGAAGCGCGCTTGTGCTCGGGATTATCGGCGAAAGCGACGAGGCCCAGTTCGGCGAGCCGGTTCGCGGCGCGCTGAACGACCTGCCGCGGGTGACCGAGGCTGCGGCCGATCTGCGCGACCGTCGGCGGTGCCGCGGCGTTGACCACCGCGGTGAGCACCGTCAGCTCCATCTCGGGCAATCCGCTCGCGGCGCGCGTATCGGCGAACAGCGCGCGCATGCGGCCGCGCAATCGCGCGACCTCGTCGGCGAATCGTTCGAAATCTGGAAATCGATCAGACATGGCACCTTGATGTCGAATTGACACTATAGTGTCAATATCGATCAGCGCGATGTCATCGGTTCGAACAGCGATCCCTCGGCCTGCCAGTCGATCCGCACCCGCCGGTGCGCGAAGCGCCAGCCGTCTGGGGTGCGCACCAGCCGGTCGTCATAGGTGCCGCTATGGTCGGGTCCGAAATTGCTGTGCACGGTGAAATAGCTGCGCGCGGTCGCCGTATCGCCATCGATCGCGATCAGCGGGTTGGTGATATGGTGGCGGATGAAGGTCAGCCGCGGATTGCGCGTCCCCGACGACAGCGCCGCCTCGATCGCCGCGGGTCCCTGCGGCGCCTTGCCCAGATATTCGAGCACGCCATCCTCGGCGAAACAGGCGGTCATTTCGGCGAGCCGTCCGCGGTCGCCATTATAGGTATAGCGCGCGAGCAGGTCGCGGATCGCGTCGCGGTTGGCGGCGAGGTCAGCCGCAAGATCAGCCCCAAGATCAGCCCCAAGATCAGCCATTGTAATGAAGCTCCAGCCCCGGCTCGTCCCAGCGCATCTTTGCGAGCCGCCCCGTCTGTGACAGCGTGATATAGGCATCGCGCCGGTCGGCGCCGCCGAAGGCAATATTGGTGACATAGGGCTCGCCCGCGATGTCGCGCTTGCTCACCTGTCCATCGGGTGTGATCGTCGTGATCCCGCCGTCGTAGAGCGTCGCGACGCAGATATGGCCCGCTGCGGTTACCGCGAGGCTGTCGAAGCCGACCGGCCCCGGCGCCGTTGCGACCCAGGTCGGGCGCTGCGCCTCGACCCGGCGATCATAACGCCAAAGCCGCGCCTGATGCGTGTCGGCGACATAGACATGGGCACCATCGGGTGACAGCCCGACGCCGTTATACGACATCGCATGGCGGTTGATCGCGGTGATCGACGACCCGTCGGGCGCCGCGCTGAACAGCCCGCTCGCGGTGCGGATGCCGTCGTGACTCTTGCCGAGGTCGGTGAACCACATCCGGCCCTCCGCATCGAAGACGATGTCGTTGGGGGCTTCGAGCGCGATGCCGTCGCACACATCGTAAAGCCGATCGAAACGGCCGGTTGCGAGGTCGACGCGTTCGACGCGGCCCTCATGCCCGGCGCCGCGTGCATTCTGGAATTTGACGAGGTCGAGCCCGCCATTGTTACACACATAGAGCGCGCCGTCGGGGCCGATCGCGGCGCCATTGGGGCCGCCGCCGATGGCGCAGATCGTCTCGGTCCGGCCGTTCCAGCAGCGGGTGATCCGCCCGCCCGCCAGCTCGACGACGATCACCGACCCGTCGGCCATGACCACCGGCCCCTCGGGAAAGGCGAGGCCCTCCGCGACGATCTCCATATGCCTCTCCTGTATAACCTAGTTATGTATGTCTTGACACGCGTCGGGTCCGGGCGCAACCCTGTGTGCAGGGAGAGACGATGCCAGTAGCAGCCCATCATATCGTGGCGACGCCGCCGCCTTTCGACGCGCCGCCCTATCCGGCCGACATCTTCGCGGGGCAGACGGTGCTCGTCACCGGCGGCGGATCGGGGATGGGGCTCGCCATGGCCAAGGCCTTTGCACAGGGCGGCGCCGACGTCGCGGTGATGGGGCGCAGCATCGAGCGTGCGGCGGAAGGCGCGGCCGAAATCGCCGCGCTCGGCGTGCGCACCCATGCGATGAGCTGCGACGTGCGGCTGCCCGAAGCCGTTGCTGCGGCCTTCGACGAGGCCGAGGCGGCACTCGGGCCGATCGCGCTGCTCGCCAACAATGCCGGCGCCAATTTTCCGGTGCTCGCCGAGGATATCTCGGCCAATGCCTGGAATGCGGTCACGCGGATCGCGATCGACGGCACCTTCCTCTGTTCGACCGAGTTCGCGCGCCGCCGCATCGCGCGCGGCGCGGGCGGGGCGATCGTCAACAACAGCGCGCAATATATCTGGACCGGCTTTCCCGGCGACGCGCACAGCGCCGCCGCCAAGACCGCGCAGGCGACGATGACCAGGAAGCTGGCCGCCGACTGGGCGCCTTACGGCATCCGCGTCAACGCGATCGCGGCGGGTTTCTTCCCGCACGCCAGTTCGACCGCCGGAAACCGCGAGGGCGGGATCGAGCCGCTGCAGAATATGATCCCTGCCGGGCGCACCGGCAGCATCTGGGAGTTCGGCTGGCTGTCGGCGATGACCTGCACATCGATCTTCGGTGCGATGACGGGGCAGGTGATCGTGCAGGATGGCGGCGAGAGCCTGCGCCGCTCGCTGATGATGCCCGACTATGTGCCGCCGCGCGAACGCGCCGACGGACCCTGGGGGTGGAAATGAGCGGCTGGCTGGCGGGCAAGCGCGTGGCGATCGAGGGCGACAGCCCGGCGATCACGAAGGCGTTCGAAGCGGCGGGGGCGACGCTGGTCGACGGCGAAGCCGACATCTGGGTTCATGTCGCGCCGCCTTCGGCGATCAAGCCTGCGCATGACCTGACCCACGCCGAATGGCGCGCCAGCATGGAGGCCGGTCTCGACCGCCGCTTCCTCGGCGCGAAGGATTTCGCCGCAAACTGCCGCGCGCGCGGGCAGGGCGGGGCGATATTATTCGTCGGGGCGCCCGAACAGGCTCTCGGCGCCGATCAGGCCGCCGCTGGCGGCGCGCTCAGCAATCTCACCAAGACGCTCGGGGTCGAATGGGCGCGCGACGGCGTGCGTGTGAACAGCATTTTGACGCACGAGACCGGCGAGACGCTCGGGCATCTCGCCGCCTATCTCGCCAGCGATTATGCCGCCTATGTCACCGGTGCGGTCATGGGCATCGCGCTCGATGACTGATCGCATCCGCCTCGACGGGCAGGCCGCCTTCGTGACCGGCGGCGGTGGCGGGATCGGGCGCGCGATCGCGATCCGGCTTGCCGAAGCGGGCGCCGACGTCGCGATCTACGATATTTTTCCCGAACGCGCCGAGGAGGCGGCCGAGCGGGTGCGCGAAGCAGGACGGCGCGCGCTGGAGATCGCGGGCGACGTGATGGACGGCGAGGCCCTGCGCGCCGCCGTCGACCGCGCGGCCGCCGAGTTCGGCCGGCTCGATATCCTTGCCAACAACGCCGGGGGCGTCTCCGCACGCCCCTTCCTCGAGCAGAGCGAGCGCAGCATGCGCAAGCATATCGACATCAACCTGATGTCGATGCTGATCGCGACGCAGGCAGCGGCCAGGCATATGGTCGCGGGCGGGCGGGGCGGTTCGATCGTCAATGTCGCGAGCATCGAAGCGAACCGCGCCGCACCCAATTTCGCGGTCTATGCTGCGTGCAAGGCGGGCATGCTCAGCTTCACCAAATCGATGGCGGTCGAACTGTCGGGGCACGGCATCCGCGTCAACTGCATCGCCCCCGACCATACGGTCACCCCCGGCAACCAGGGTAATCGCGCCGGCCCCGTCGATCCCGCGACGTGGAAGCATCATAGCGACGAGGCGGTCGATGCGATGAACCGCCTGATCCCGCTCGGGCGCGAGGGCGTCGACATGGAATGCGGCGATGCAGCGGTTTTCCTGTCGAGCGCGATGGCAAGTTACATAACCGGCATATTGTTGCCCGTCGATGGCGGGACCTGGGGATCGTCGGGATGGGTGCGCGGGCGCGATGGCAAATGGACGCTCAACGAAGGCCTGTCCTTCGGTGGCTAAATGGAGGAAATCGCCGCAACATTGCGGGATTGCGCCAAAGGCCCTAAAGGCGCTTCTAGAGTAGAGATAAGTTAAACAACTCCGGGCAGGGGCAGGATTTGTGAATATGGAAAATAGCGCCGCACGTATCAGGGTACCTAAGACGTCGGAACTGGTCGCCGACCAGATCCGGGCCCAGATCGTCCGGGGCGAATTGAAAGAGGGGGACTCGCTGCCGCCCGAAGGCACGCTGATGTCGACCCTCGGCATTTCGCGGCCGACCCTGCGCGAAGCCTTTCGTATCCTCGAGGCCGAAGCGCTGATCAGCGTCGTGCGCGGCTCGCGCAGCGGCGCGCGCGTGCATCAGCCGTCGGTCGAACTGGTGTCGCGCTATGCGGGCTATCTGCTCGAGGCGGGCGGGACGACGATCGCCGATCTGTACGCGGCGCGTCTTGCGATCGAGCCGACCGTCGTGCGCTGGCTGGCGACCGCCAAGGGGCAGACGCCGGGCTTCGCGCAAGTGCGCCAGGTGCTCGCCGACCTGGAAAACATGCTGACCACGGAGGCTTATGCCGAGTTCGTCGACAATGTGTCGCATTTCCACCAGACGCTCGTCGAGGCGACGGGCAACAAGACGCTCAGCCTGCTGAACCGCATGCTGCTCAATCTCGGCCGCCATCACCAGAACGACTATCAGCGCCGCCACCCGCGGACGACAGAGGACAAGTACAAGAGCCTGCGCGCCGGGTTCAAATCCTTCGAAAAGCTGGTCACGATGATCGAGGCCGGCGATGTCGAGGGTGCGGTCAACCATTGGCGGCTCCATCTGCGCAACGCCAACGACACCTGGGCGGCACGCGGCGAGGGCGAGCGGATCGTCGACTCCCTGCACGGATGAATTTTGCCGACGCGATGATCGCCGCCGCGGCGCGTGCGCCCGGAGCGGCGCTGACCGTCGCGTCGGACAAGCTGCCCTGCACGACCACGCTGGGCGAGGTCGTCGCGGCGGGGCGGCGAATGGGGACGCGGATGACCGCCGCGGGCATCGGGCGCGGCGATATCGTCGCCTGCATGCTCGCCAACTGGCGCGAATGGCTTGTCGTTGCGGTCGCCGCTGCGCAGGCGGGGGCAGTGATGTTGCCGATCGTCACCATCTATGGCGCGAAGGAGCTGGGCTTCATCCTGCGCCAGTCGAAGGCGAAATGGCTGGTCACCCCCGACCGCTTCCGCAATGTCGACTACCGTCAGGTCGTGGCAGACTGCGGCGACCTGCCCGCACTGGAGCGGCATGTCGCGATCGGACCCGACTTCGACGCGCTCGAGGCCGAGGGCCCGATTGCCGATCCGGTGGCGGTCGATGCGAACGACCTCGCGCTTCTCGTCTACACCTCGGGCACCACCGCCGATCCCAAGGGGGTGATGCACTCGGCGCGCGGGTTCCTCGCCGAGATGGAGACGATGCGGTTGATGCGCGCGGGGAGCGACGACGATGCAGTGATCTCGCCCTGGCCGCCGGGCCATGTCGCGGGCGCGCTGTCGATGTATCGTTTCCTTTGCCAGGGGACGCCGCTGATCCTGATGGACCAGTGGGACGCGACGCTCGCGGCCGAACTGATCGACCGGCACAAGGTCACTTCCTCGTCGGGCACGCCTTTCCATCTGTCGGGCATGATCGCGGCGGCGGATGCGCAGGGATACGACCTGACATCGCTGCGCCAATATCTGGTCGGGGCGGCGCCGGTGCCGCCGTCGCTGATCGAACGCTGCCAGGCGCTGGGGTTGGCCGTCTATCATTGCTATGGGTCGAGCGAGCACCCGACCGTCACCTCGGGGGTGGTCGACGATCCGCTCGACAAGCAGCTCCACACCGAAGGGCGCGCGATCATCGGGTCCGAGATGCGCTTCGTCGACGATGACGGCGGGGACGTGCCGCCCGGCGAAGACGGCGAGATTTGCACGCGCGGGCCCGAGCTCTTCATGGGCTATCTCGACGCGTCGCTGAACGAGGCGGCCTTCCTGCCCGGCGGCTGGTACCGCACCGGCGACATCGGGCGGCTCGACGAGGGCGGCTATCTGCTCATCACCGACCGCAAGAAGGACATCATCATCCGCGGCGGCGAGAATATTTCGTCGAAAGAGGTCGAGGCGGTTCTGCTCGGCCATCCGGCGGTCGCCGATGTGGCGGTGGTGGCAGCGAAGGACGAGCGCATGGGCGAGGTGGTGCGTGCGTGCGTCGTGCCCGCGCCGGGAGCGACGCTGACGCTCGAAGAGGTGCGCGATCATTTCTTCGCGGCGGGAATCGCGAAACAGAAGACGCCCGAGCGGCTGAGCCTGTTCGCCGAACTGCCGCGCAATGCGTCGGGCAAGGTGCTGAAGCACGAATTGCGGCGGACGGCCTGATTTCGTCATTGCGAGGAGCCGAAGGCGACGCGGCAATCCAGAGTAGGCATGCGCCGCTCTGGATTGCTTCGCTTCGCTCGCAATGACGAGTTTTTTAGTTCCGCATGATGAACCCGCCATCGACGTTGAGCGCCTGCCCGGTGATCCAGTCGCCTGCGGGCGAGCAGAGCAGCAGTAGCGCCCCGACCAGGTCCTGTGGCTCACCGCGCGGCTGTTTCACCACACGCGCCATCGCCGCCTGCACGAAGGGGCTTTCGTCGGGGGTCAGCGCCTTGCCCGCGTCGGACATCGTCATCCCCGGCGCGATCGCGTTGACGTTGACGTTTATCCGCCCGAGTTCGGTCGCGAGCGTCGTCGTCAGCCCGAGCAGCGCGACCTTGCTGATGCCATAGGTGGTTTGCGCGGGGAAACCGCCTGCCGAGAGCTGGTTGACGATCTTGCCGCCGCCGCGTGCCTGGAACAAAGGCACCGCCGCCTTCGAGCAGATCAGCGCCCCGGTCAGGTTGACGCGCATCAATTTGTCGAAATCGGCGATGCTCGTCTGGATCGCGGGCGTGCCGACCGCCTCGACCATCAGCGCCGCATTGTTCACCAGGATGTCGAGCCCGCCGAAGGCGGCCTGCACGGCGTCCATCATCGCAGCGACCGACGCCTCGTCGGCGATGTCGACCTGCACCGCCAGCGCCTTGCCGCCCGCAGCCTCGATCTCGCCCGCGACGCGCTCGGCGCCTTCCCGATTGAGGTCGGCGACGACGACGCTCGCGCCCGCATTGGCGAGCCCGACCGCATAGGCGCGCCCGATGCTGTTGCCGCGCCCGCCCGCGCCGGTGACGATCGCGACCTTGCCGTCGAGGCGGAACTGGTCGTTGGTGAAGTCGGCCATGCTCACGCCTCCTGCTTCGGGAAGATCGGGGCGCCGACGCCGATGGTGACGGTCTTGTAGTGCAGGAACTCGTCGATACCCGCCTTGCCGCCCTCCTTGCCAAATCCCGAGATGCCGATGCCGCCGAAGGGGGTGTGCGGATTGATCTGGAATCCGCCGTTGTTGTAGACACCGCCCGCGTTCAGGCGCTCGGACAGGCGATGGACGCGCTGCAGATCGTTGGACTGGATATAGGCGGCGAGTCCATATTCGCTGTTGTTGGCGATCGCGACCGCCTCATCCTCGGTGTGGAATTTCATCACGACGACGGCGGGGCCGAAGATTTCGACCTGGCTGATCTCGTGATCGGGGTCGGCGTCGACGATCAGGGTCGGCTCGATGAAATTGCCCTCGGCGAGGTCGCCGCCGCAGCGCCCGCCGCCGAGCAGGAAGGTCGCGGCGCCGTCGGCCTTCGCGCGCTCGAACATGCCGGTGATCCGCTCGACCGCCGCCTTGTTGATGACGGGGCCGACCGCCACGGTCGGATCGAGCGGGTCGCCGACCTTGAACTGGCCGATGATCGCTTTGAGCCGCGCGATGAAATCGTCATAGATGTCGGCATGGACGAGCTGGCGGGTGGGGAGGGCGCAGCCCTGGCCCGACAGGCAACCGACGGTCCAGAATACCGCGCGCTCTGCGGCGGCCTGGATGTCGCAGTCGGGGAAGACGAGGCTCGCCGACTTGCCGCCGAGTTCCATGACCGACGGCTTGATCTCCTCGGCGCAGGCCGCGAGGATCTTGCGCGCGGTGATCGGTCCGCCGGTGAAGCTGATCTTGCGGATCTTCTTGTGCCGCACGATCGCATCGCCCGCCGCGCCGGTGCCGGGCAGGATCGACAGCACGCCGTCGGGCACCCCGGCTTCCTTGCACAGCCGCGCGAACATCTCGGGCGCGAAGGGGGTGATCTCCGCGGGCTTGCAGATCACGCAATTGCCCGCCGCGAGCGCCGCCGCGACCTTCATGCCGAGCGAGATCAACGGGCCGTTCCAGGTGATGATGATGCCGACGATGCCGATCGGCTCGGGCACCGTGTAGCTCAGTTCGCCGCGCGTATCGAAGGTCGAGATCAGCTCGCCCGACATCTTGTCGCACCAGCCGGCATAATAGCGCGTCCAGCCCACCGCTGTATCGACCCCGCGCTCGCCGACCATCAAGGTCGTGCCGCCGTCGAGCGCCGCCATGCGGGCGAGTTCGGCCTTGTTCGCTTCGAGCAGGTCGGCGAGGCGATTAAGAATGTCGCGCCGCACCTCGGGCGCAGTCCGCCGCCAGTCCTCGCGCACGGCCTCGGCCTTCGCGACCGCTTCCTCGACCTCTGCCGCCCCCGCGAGCGGGATGTCGGCCTGAACGACCTGCTGGACCGGATGCAAATGCGGATGCGTGCCGCCGGTGCCGCTCGTCCGTTGTTCGTGACCCAAATGCAGGTGAACTGCGGGTGCGCTAGCCATATCTAATTCTCCCAATGAAAGTCGTTCAGGCGTCCCACGCCAGATGCAGATGTTCGAGTGCCATCACGCTGCCGCCGCGGCACGTCTCGTCGCCCTTGGTGATCTGGCGGAAGTGGCCGATGCGGCCGAACCAGGCGCGGTAGAAGATGATGAGTTCCATGCGTGCGAGATGCAGGCCCAGACAGGTGTGGATGCCCGACCCGAAGGCGGCGTGGCGATAGAATTGCCGTTCGACCGACACTGTTTTCGGATCCTCGGTCAACGTCTCGTCCCAGCCGACGAGCGGCAGCGGCGCGAGGATGCAGTCGCCCGCGCGAAGCTGCGCGCCGCCGAGTTCGGTGTCGGCGGTGACGTAGCGCGGCGTCGCGACGAAGGCGTAGCGCCGCAGCAACTCCTCGACCATGTTCGGGATCACCGCCGGATCGTCGATCGCGCGCTGGCGCAGCTTTTCGTCATGCGCGAGGTGGCGCATGCCGAAGCTCATCGCATTGGTGACGGTGTCGAGCCCGGCAAGGAACATCAGGAAGCCGATCGACATCAGTTCCTCGAAGCTCAGCTTGCGCCCGTCGACCTCGCCCGCGATGATCTTGGAGATCATGTCGTCCTTGGGCTCGGCCATGCGCTGCTGGATCAGTTCGGCCAGGTTGCCCACGATCGCCTGCGCGAGCTGGTTGCGGTTTTCGTTGCTCGCCTGCGAATGGAAAAAGCCGGTGGCGAGGGCGCGGAACTCTTCGAACTTCTCCATCGGGAAACCGAATAATTCCATGAACACCGCGACGGGCAGGCGCGAGCCGATCGCCTCGACGAAATCGCATTCGCCCTTATCGACCACGCTATCGAGCAACTGGTCGGTCCACGCCGCGATGCGCCCGTCGAGCGGCTCGATCGCCTTCGATTCGAAGAAGGGCCGCAGCATCTGGCGATAGGGCCGGTGCTCGGGCGGGTCGAGCATCTCGGGGATCATCTTCGGCTGGTCGGGATTGGGCGGTATCGAGAGATAGCGGCTCGAGAAAAGCTCGGGATGCCGCACGACATGCTGCACCGTCGCGCCGGTGTTGCACACCCAATGGCCGCCATGCGCGCTGGTCCAGAACACCGGCGGCGCGGTCTCCTTCAGCTCCCAATAGCGGTCATGGCAATCGGCGAGCACGCCGGGGTCGGCGATATAGTCGAATTCAAAGACGGGCGTGCGCTCCGCAGCCTGCGAATCGGTCATATTCTCTCTCCCATTGACGTAAGTAAACGAGTGTTTACATAAGGAGTCAATCGGGAGAGTTTATGGAAACGACGATCGAAACGCCGGCCCGCGACGCCGACCGCACCCGCGCAGCAATTCTTCATGCTGCGCAGCAAGTCTTTGCCGCGAAGGGCTTTGCCGAGGCGGGGGTGCGCGACATTACCGCGCTCGCGGGGGTGAACCCGTCGCTGGTCAGCCGCTATTTCGGCGGTAAACTGAAATTGTTCGAAGCCGCGCTCGATGCGGCGCTCAACACGCGGCTGATGACCGATCTGCCCAAGGACCAGTTCGGCAAGATGATCGTCGCGCGCTTCGCCGACGAGGACGACCGCGTCAGCCCGCTGCCGATGATGTTCAGCGCCGCCGCCGACAGCGAGGCGCGCGCGATTGCGCAGCGCTTGCTCCGCGAGCGGGTGTTCGAACCGCTCAAAGACTGGTTCGGCGGCGGCGACGCCGATGTGAAGGCGGCGCGCTTCATGATGGTCTCGCTCGGCTTCTTCGCCTATCGCGACCAGCTTCCGCTCGCCGAATTCGCCGGCCGCGTCGAACCGCGGCTGCGCCAATGGCTCGAACGCGAGTTCCAGGCCATCGTCGACGAGTGACATCGCATCAGGCCAGCAGCGTTTCGCGCGCTGCCGGCGCAATGAATTGCAACAGATGCGCGCGTTTCAGCGGCAAATGCGCCGCTGCCTCGTCGGTCATGCCTATGCCGCCATGGACCTGGATATTCGCGCGCCCATTGTCGAGCGCGGCCTGGTCGGCGAGCCGTTTTGCTGCGGCCACATGGAAGGCGGCGTCCGCAGCATTTTCGTCGAGCGCACAGGCCGCGTAATAGAGCTGTGACCGCGCTGCTGCCGCGCGCACCGCCATGTCCGAACAGATATGCTTGAGCGCCTGGAACCAGCCGATCGGGCGATCGAACTGTTCGCGCAGCCTGGCATAATCGGCCGCCATGTCGCGCGCCGCATCGGCGCAGCCGACGGCATATGCTGCGCTCAACAATTGCAGGTGCAGCGGCGGGGCAGGGTCGTCCTCGGTCCAAAGCGAGCTCGTCCATTCGTGGCGGCTCTGCAGCGTCGACAGGTCTATCGTCGGCGCGTGCGGCGTCGCATGGACCATGCCGCTCTGATCGGTGAAGCTGTCGGGAAGATCGAACAGTCGCAGTCCGCCCGGCTCGCTCATCAGCACGGCGCACGATCCCGCCGGATCGAGCACGCGCAAATCCTCGGGCTCGCTCACGGTCAGCGCCAGTGCGACCTTGCCCTCGGCAACATCGGGGAACCAGCGGCTCGCGACGGCAGTCGCGATCAGTCCGATCGGGGCGAGGAAGCGCCCGAGCTCGGCGAACACCAGCGCCTCGGTCGCATGGTCGAGGTCCATTCCGGGCGCGGTCATGCCCGTCCACCCCATCGCCTCGATTTCGGCCCACAGCCCTTCGGGCCGCGCCCGCGCGCCCTCCAGCGCCATATTGTCGCGGCACCAGTCGGCGGTCGCAGTCTGGAACGCGATCTGTTCGTCGTTCGGGGTCAGGTCCATGATATCACCTCGACTTGGGCAGGCCGAGCAGCCGCTCGCCGATGATGTCGCGCTGGATCTGCGCGGTGCCGCCCGCGATCGTCGCCGCGAAGCCGCGCAGATAATCGCCGACTACATTGTCGTCGCCATAGGCGAAGTCGATGATGGCATCGCCCATCAGCAGCACCGCCATGCGTTCGAGCCGCTGGCCGAGTTCGGAGGTGAAGAGCCGGATCACCGACGCCTCGGGGCCCGGCTGGCCGGTGCGCACCACCTCGGAAATGTTGCGATAGGTCATTGCGCGCACCGCCGCGACCTCGGCGCGCAGCTGCGCCAGTTGGTCGGCGATCCGGTCGTCCTTGATCATCCCGTTCGCGCGTGCCGCCGCGATCAGTTCCTCGATCTCCTGGCTCTGCTTGACCTGGTCGGCAATGAACCCCGTGCCGCGTTCGAAGCTCAAGGTCGACATCGCGACCTTCCACCCATTGCCGAGCCCACCGACGACGTTGGCGAGCGGAATGCGCACATCGTCGTAAAAGACTTCGGCGAATTCGGTCTGCCCCGACATCTTGCGGATCGGCCGCACGGTGATTCCGGGCGCATGCATGTCGCAGATGACCCAGCTCAGCCCCTTGTGCCGCAGCGAGCCTTCCTCGGTGCGCAGCACCAGTTCCTGCCAGTCGGCGACATGCGCGAAGCTCGTCCAGATCTTCGACCCGTTGATGACCAGTTCGTCGCCCTCGATCCGCCCGCGCGTCTTGATCCCCGCGAGGTCCGACCCCGCGCCGGGTTCCGAAAAGCCCTGGCACCAGATCGCCTCGCCCTTCAGGATGCGCGGCAGGTGATACGCTTTCTGTTCCTCGCTGGCGTTGAGGATCAAGGTCGGGCCGCCATGGTTGATCCCGACGAAATTCGCCCCGATCCATGGCGCATGCGCTGCTGCATATTCCTCGAGCCAGATGACCTGCTGCACGATCGACAGCCCGCGCCCGCCATAGTCGGTCGGCCAGTTGATCCCCGCCCAGCCGGCGTCGAACAGGCGTCGCTGCCACGCCTTGTCGAAGGTGATCGCGTCGGCGGCATCGAGCGGGCGCTTCCCGGCGGGCACATTGGCGTGCAGCCAGTCGCGGCACTCTTCGCGAAAGTGCATTTCCTCGGGCGAAAATCCGATGTCCATCAAACGGCCTTTTTCGCGGCGCCGATTGGCTCGCCCTTCTTGCGCATCGCCGGATCGAACCCGGCGTTGCGCATCAGTTCGTGGTTCAGCCCGGCCGCGATGCCCATGCCGTCGGTGTCGTAGATCAGCCGCTTGTTCTCGGCATTGCTGTGACGGCTGTTGCCGAGGATCAGCGCGGCCAGTTCGGCGACCTTGGCATCGAGTAGCTCATCGGCGACGCAATAGTTGGCGAGCCCCATCGCCGCCGCATCCTCGCCCGCATAGGGCTGGCACGTCAGCATCATCTCGAGCGCCTTCGCCTGTCCGACGCGGCGGGGCAGCCGCTGCGACAGGCCCCAGCCGGGGACCAGTCCCCATTTGCCATGCGTGTCGGCGAAGCGCGCGCTCGTACCACAGACGATGAAATCGGACGCGAGCGCGAGTTCGAGCCCGCCGGTGTAGCAAGTGCCCCGGACCTTCGCGATCACCGGCTGGCGCAGCTTCGTCAGCCGCTCGACGATCAGCATCTCCTGTCGCAGCCAGCCCAGCGCATCGGCGTGCGGCGGCGATTTGAGGTCGTGGCCCGCGCAGAAATGCTCGCCCGCGCCAGTGATGACGACCAACCCGACGTCGTCGATCCCGTCCTCAATATCGCGGATATGTGCGCGAAATTCGCGGAACAGCTCGCGATTGATCGCATTGCGCTTGTCGGGTCGGTTGAGCGTCAGCGTGCAGACGCCGTTCGCGTCGTCGCGCAGGACCAGCGGCGCGGTCATGCGCCGTCTCCGCGCGTCTTGGCGATCGCCTCGCGCGCGCTGCCGCTTTCCATCGCGCGCTTTCCGAACTGTTCACGGATCGGCACGAACTCGGGCATCACCAGCGACCGGCGCAGCCAGTTAGCGGCATCGACCACGAGTGTATGTCCGCTGATATAGGTCGCGTAGGGCGAGCAGAGGAAGGTCGCCGCCCAGCCCAGTTCGCGGACTTCGCCGACACGCATCCCCGGAATCGTATTGTCGCCGCGCTCGCCCTCGCGGTGGCGCGTCATATGCGCGGGCAGATCGTCGTGCGGGAAGCGCCCCGGCGCGATGCAATTGACGCGGATGCCGTCGGGAGCCCATTCGACCGCGAGGCTCTGCGTCAAATTGGTCACCCCCGCCTTCGCCGCCGCCGAATGCGACGTCCCCGGTCCGCCGGTCCAGCTATAGGTCGCGCCGATGTTGAGGATCGCTCCCGGCAGCCCCGCAGCGAGCCGCCGCACCGCGAACTCGCGGCTGCAATTATAGGTACCATTGAGCACGATATCGACCACGGTACGAAACCCGTTCGGGGTCATCTCCTCGGCGGGCGCCGGGAAATTGCCTGCCGCATTGTTGATCAGCACATCGACCGGGCCGAGCTTCGCCTCGATCTCGTCGAAAGCGCGGACGATCGCATCGGGGTCGCGGACGTCGCACGCGACGGCGATGACCTCAGCGCCGACCGCCTCGATCGCGGCGATGCCCGCCGCCAGATGGTCGGGCTTGCGGCTGAGTACCGCGATCTTCGCACCGAGCCGCGCGAACTCGACCGCCATGCCTTTGCCAAGGCCGGTACCGCCGCCGGTGACCGCAACAACCTGTCCGGCATAGGTGCCGTCGGGCAGCGCCTTGGCGCCGACGGGGGGAGGGGGAGGAAGCGCCATATTATTTCCCCTTGTAGAGCGGCGCGCGCTTCTCGCGGATCGCGGCGCGGGCTTCCTGATAATCGTCGGTCTTGAACAGATAGGATTGCGCGTAGAGCTCGGCGCGGGTGCCGGTGCGGATCGTCGGGCCGTGCATCAGATTGATCATCTCCTTCGCGAGCGCGAGGTTGATCGGCGGCCGCGCCGCGATGTCGCGTGCGATTTCGAGCGCCTTGGTCTCAAGCTCCTCAGGGGGGACGACGAAGTCGACCGCCCCCCATTCGAGCGCGGTCGCGGCGTCGATCTTCTGCCCCGACATCACCATATATTTCGTGCGCGACGGGCCGATCAGTGCGGTCATCATCTGCGTCCCGCCGGTGTCGGGCAGCACGCCGTATAATATCTCGGGCAGCGCGAGCTTCAGCGTCGTGTCGCTCACCCGGATATCGGCCGCGAGCGCCAGTTCGCACCCGCCGCCGATCGCGCCGCCCTTCAGCGCCGCGATGATCGGCTTGGTCGATTCCTGCATCTTCAGCCGCCCTTCCTGGTGGCGCCGGATGAAATGGAAATCGCTCTCGTCGCGCGCCCGATGGCCGAGCACATTGGTGTCGCGGCCCGAACAGAAGCTCTTGCCATTGGCGCGGATCAGGATCGTGCTGCTGTCCGTTTCATCCAGCGCCTCGCCGAGCAATTTCTGGAACAGCGAAGACATCGCATCGTCCATCGCATTGTGCCGGTCGGGCCGGTTCAACGTCAGGATGCGCAAGGCGCCTTCGCGCTTGCTGAGGATCAGTTCGGACATCTCCACTCCCATTTTCTTTTCGGCAGGGCTTGCACGACTTGTATAACTAAGTCAATTATGTCGAAACGATTGGGGAGAGAGAAAATGGCGGAGCTCAGCGGAAAGACCGCGCTCGTCACCGGCGCATCGCGCGGTATCGGCGCGGCGATCGCACGCCGACTCGCGGAAGCGGGCGCGCATGTCGCGGTCAATTATGCGGGCAGCAAGGATGCCGCCGAAACGCTCGTTGCGGAGATCGTGGCAAATGGCGGGAAGGCCTTTGCGGTGCAGGCCGACGTCGGCACCATGGCGGGTATCGAGGCAATGCTCGCGGCCTGCGATGCGGCCTTCGGCGGAACCCCCAATCTCGACATCCTCGTCAACAACGCCGGGGTCGGCGGCGAGGGCGATACCGGCAGCCTGACCAAATGCAGCGAGGAGTTGTTCGACCGCATGATCGCGGTGAACCAGAAGGCGCCGCATTTCATCACCCAGCTCTGCCTCGGCCGCCTCCGCGACGGCGGGCGCATTATCAACATCGGCTCGCTCGGCGGGCGCTCGGCGCTGCCGCCCTTCGCCGCCTATGCCGCGACCAAGCGCGCGCTGCAGAGCCTGACCATGTCGACCGCGGTCGTCGTCGGCCCGCGCGGTATCACCTGCAACCTCGTCGCGCCGGGTGCGGTCGATACCGAATTCAACAAGACGCTCTCCGAAAAGCCCGGCTGGGCCGAGGCGACGTCGAAACTCACCCCGATGAAACGCCTCGGCGTGCCCGAGGATATCGCGGGCGCGGTGATGATGCTCTGCCGCGACGAGGCGCACTGGGTCACCGGGCAGATCGTCGAAGCAAGCGGGGGGCTGTTCCTGTGAGCGACCTTGTCGGCAAGACCGCGCTCGTCACCGGCGGTTCGCGCGGCATCGGCGCCGCGATCGTACGGCGGCTGGGGCAGGCGGGGGCGCATGTCGCGGTCAACTATGCGGGCAGCAAGGACGCGGCCGACGCGCTGGTCGCCGAGATCGTGGCTGCGGGCGGCCAGGCGTTTGCGGTGCAGGCCAACGTTTCGTCGCTCGCTGGGATTGAGGCGATGTTCGCGGCGTGCGATGCGGCCTTTGGCGAGGCGCCCAATCTCGACATCCTTATCAACAACGCCGGGGTTGGACGCGGCGGGCGTGACGGCACGCTGAAGGGCGCGGGCGAGGCGTTGTTCGACGAATTGTTCGCCGTCAACGTCAAGGGCCCGCATTTCGTGACGCAGGCCGCGCTGCCGCGGCTGCGCGACGGCGGGCGCATCGTCAACATCGGCTCGATGTCGGGCAAGGTCGGCCAGCCTTTCGCCGCAAGCTATGCGATGACCAAGCGCGCGATCCAGAGCCTGACCTTCAGCACGGCCCTGGCGGTCGCAAAGCGGCAGATCACCTGCAACTGCATCGCCCCCGGCGCGGTCGCGACCGAATTTATCGCGGCGCTGCGCGCTCAGGAGGGCTGGGATGCGGCGACCGCGAAACACACTCCGATGGGACGTCTGGGAGAACCCGAGGATATAGCGGGCGCGGTCATGATGCTGCTCGGCGACGATGCGCGCTGGGTGACGGGACAGGTGATCGAGGCAAGCGGAGGTTTGGCCCTCTGATGGCGCTGATGACCGAGAAATTGCGTGCGATCATGGCGCTCGATCCTGGGCGGGCGCAGATCGACTTTGGCGGGACGGATTATAGCTGGCGCCAGATCGCCGCCGCTGTCCGCGCGATCGAGGATGCGCTCGATGCGATGGGCCTGCCCGAGGATGCGCGCGTCGGGGTGATGCTGCGCAACCGCCCCGGCCATGTCGCGGCGATCGTCGCGGTGCTTTCGACCGACCGCTGCCTCGTCACGCTCAACCCGATCCTGCCCGACGCAAAGCTTTTCGCCGACGTCGAGCAACTCGGCTTGCCCGCCATCATCGCCGATGCCACCGACCTCGCACGCCCCGGCCTTGCCGAAGCGCTCGCTCGCGCCGGTTCGGCGGTGATCGCAATCGATCCGCTTCTGGACGGCGTCCGCGTCGTGCAGGGCGAGGTCCGCACCGGCATCCAGACCTCGCCCGGCGTTGCGATCGAGATGCTCACCAGCGGCACCACCGGCACGCCCAAGCGCGTACCGCTCAGCCGCGATGCCTTCGACGCCAGCTTTCGCGGCTTCACCCGATATGAGCGCGGGCGCAGTTTCGACGATCCGCCGCGGCTCAATTCGGGCTGTACGATGGTGGTCAACCCGCTGACGCATATCGGTGGCATCTATGGTTGCATCGGCGCGCTGGCGGCGGGGCGGCGGATCGCGCTGCTCGAAAAGTTCAGCGTCGACGCCTGGGTGTCGGCGGTGCGCCGTAACCGCCCGGCGGTTGCTTCGGCGGTCCCGTCGGCGGTGCGCATGCTGCTCGACGCCGATGTCGATCCTGCCGACCTCGCCAGCCTCAAGTCGCTGATCACCGGCACCGCGCCGCTCGCGCCCGAGCTCGTCGATGCTTTCATCGCCAAATATGGCATCCCGATCTGCAGCAATTATGGCGCGACCGAATTTGCGGGCGCGATCGCGGGCTGGACGATCGATGATTTCCGCAAGCTCTGGCCCGAAAAGCGCGGCGCGGTCGGTCGCGTCCACGCCGATGTCGAAGCGCGCATCGTCGATGCCGAAAGTGGGGCGATCCTGCCGCATGGCGCCGAAGGCCTGCTCGAGATCAAGGGGCAGCAGCTCGGCAACGACCTTGAATGGCTGCGCACCACCGACCGCGCCGTCCTCGACGCCGACCGCTTCCTCTTCATCCGGGGCCGCGCCGACAATGCGATCATTCGCGGCGGCTTCAAGATCCATCCCGACGATGTGGTGACCGCGTTGAACGATCATCCGGCGATCCGCGAGTCCGCCGTTGTCGGCGTCCCCGACGACCGCCTCGGCGCCGTGCCAGCCGCCGCGATCATCCTCAAGGACGGCGCGCCCGCTCCGGCACACGACGATCTCAAGGCATGGCTCCGCGAGCGACTGATCGCCTATCAGGTCCCGGTCCATATCCGCATCGTTCCCGACTTTCCGCGGACCCCGTCGATGAAACCCTCGGCGCCCGGGCTGCGCGCGCTGTTCGCGGAAACATAGCCATGGCGATCCGCGTCATCGCCTGGGGCATGGGCTATCTCGGCAAGCAGGGATTGCTTCAGATCATCGGCGATCCGGCGCTGGAACTCGTCGGCCTCCATGTCTCTGGCGCGGACAAACGCGGCCGCGACGCGGGCGACATAGCAGGGACCGGGCCGACCGGGGTTATCGCGACCTCGGACAGCGCCGAACTGCTCGCGCTCGGTGCCGACTGCCTCGTCTATTTCGCCAGCACGGTCGGCCGCGACGAAGAGGCGACCGCCGAAATCCTGCCCTTCCTCGAAGCCGGGACCGACGTCGTCAGTATCTCGCATTTCGACCTCCAATATCCCGCACATGGCGACCCGCGCCATGTCGCGCCGATCATGGCGGCGTGCGAACGCGGCGGGGCGAGCTTCCTGCTCACCGGCGAGGAACCGGGTTTCGCCTTCGGGCAACAGCTGTTCGCGATCCTCTCGACGATCGCGCGGCTCGACGGCGTGCGCATCGTCGAGATGTCCGATGTGCAGGGCTATGGCGGCACCGACTCGCTGCTGATGTACGGCTTCAACGGCGATCCCGCGACCCAGCCGCCGATGTTCACCAGCCAGGTCGGCGCGTCCTGGCATATCGCGACGCTGCGCGGCATCGCCGACTTCCTCGGCCTCGCGGTGGATGGCATCGAACAGCATTGGGATTCGATCGCGGTCGACTATCCGATCGATACGGCGGCCTTCGGTGAGGTGCAGGCGGGGCGCACCGCCGCGACGCGCTGGCGTGTCACCGCGCACTGCCTCGGTCGGCCGATGATCCGCTACGAAAAGATATTGCGGCTCCACCATGCTGCCGCTCCCGATTGGGAGCGTCCTGCGCTGGCGACCGGCGCGGGGGTCACGCACAAGATTTTCGTCGAGGGTGCGCCCGAGGTCAGCGAGGAACTCCACCGCCCGCGCGGCACGTCGGCGACGCCGACGATCGCGGTCAACGCGATCCCCTTCGTCCATGCCGCGCCGCCCGGCGTGCTGACCCAGATGGACATTCCGCTGTTCCCGCCGCGTCAGTTCGGCAGGACCACTGCTAGAGGAGAAAGCGCATGAGCGAGAGCTTCGCCGGAAAATCGGTGATCGTCACCGGCGGCGGCAAGGGGGTCGGGCGCGGCATCGCCGAGGCCTTCGCCGCAGCCGGCGCCGAGGTCATGCTCGGCGCACGCACGATCTCCTATGCCGAGGATGTGAAGGCCGGGATCGAGAAGGCCGGCGGCATCGCCGAATGTTTCGCCGCCGACATCGCGAAACACGCCGACTGCCGCGCGCTCATCGCAGCGGCGGTCGAGGCGTTCGGCGGAGTCGATATTATCGTCCATGCCGCCGCCGACATCCCGCACGGCGGGCTCGGCCATGTCGACGACGAGCGGCTGGAGGCTGGTTTTGCGAGCATCGCCAAGGCGGCCTGGTGGCTGCTCGACGCCGCGCGCCCGCATCTGGCCGAGGCGCGCGACGGTGGGCGTTTCATTGCGATCGGCTCGATCAACGGCACCTTCAATGTCGTGCCCAACATGACCGCCTATGGCATGGCGAAGGCGGCGCTCGACGCCTTCATCCGCGCTGCGGCGGGCGATGTCGTCGGCGAAGGCATCACCGTCAACGCGATCAACCCCGGCCTTGTCGCCAGCGACCGCGCCAAGGCGGTGCTCGGCGACGAGGGGCTTGCGGCTTATGGCGCGACGGTCCCCGTCGGCCGCGCGGGGACGCCGGCGGATATCGCGCACGCCGCCTTGTTCCTCGCCTCCGCGCGCTCGGATTATATCACCGGCACGACGATCAAGATGGACGGCGGCTCGACCGTCGCCGCCTCGCCGGGGCGCAACGATATTTTGCAGGACCGGCTCAAGCTCCAGCACGGAAAGGCGCCCTGACATGGACCTCGGGATCAAGGGCAAAGTCGCGCTCGTCTTCGGCGGCTCGAAGGGCATCGGTCTCGGCTGTGCGCATGAATTCGCGCGCGAGGCCTGCAGGACCGTCATCGCCGCGCGTACCCAGTCCACAATCGACGCCGCAGTCGCCGAAGTGCAGGCGGCGGGCGGCGTTGCCATCGGTATTTCCGCGGACTGCACGAGCAAGGAGGGTATCGCCAAGGCGGTGCAAGCCGCGACCGACGCCTTTGCACCGCCCGATATCCTGATCTTCAATGTCGATTCCGGACCCAAGGGCAGCTTCCTCGAGGTCGACGACGACACGTTCGCGGCGGCGAATACGAACAATGTCATGGCCTTCCGCTGGGCGGTGCAGGCGGTGATCCCGCATATGCAAGAGCGGGGTTGGGGCCGCATCCTCACCATCGGCACCAATTCGGTGAAGGCGCCGCACCGCAAGCTCGCGCGCGCGGCGCAGAACACCTACCGCGTCGGGGCGCTCGCGCTCTCGAAAACGATCTCGGCCGAACTCGGCCCGATGGGGATCACCGTCAACACCCTCGGCACCGGCGCGATCGCGACGCCGCAGTTCAAGGAGGTGTTCACCAAGATCGCCGAGGCGCAGGGCCAGACCTATGACGAGCATATCGCCGAACGCACCGCCGCCTATCCGGTCCCGCGCATGGGCACGCCCGAGGATATGGCGGCGGCCGCCGCCTTCCTCTGCTCCGACCGCGCGGGGTTCATCACGGGGCAGGTGCTCGTGATCGATGGTGGCAATCTCGAAGTTCTGCAGTAACGATTAGCAATCAAAGGATATGACATGAAATTGGGAAATGACATTGCGGCGGTGGTGACGGGCGGCGCCTCGGGCCTCGGCCGCGCTAGCGCCGAGGCGCTGGCGAGCGAAGGCGTCAAGGTCGCGATCTTCGACGTCAACGAAGAGGGCGGCAAGGCGGTCGCCGACGCGATCGGCGGGGTATTCTGCAAGGTCGACATCACCAGCGAGGACAGCGTCGTCGCCGGTTATGAAGCCGCCCGCGCCGCGCACGGCCAGGAACGCATCCTCGTCCATTGCGCGCAAATCTCGAAGGGCGGCAAGACGGTGCGCTTCGACAAGACGACCGGCGGCTATGTCCGCTACGCGACCGAGGATTATGCCTTTTCGGCGCAGGGCATTTTGATCGCGAGCTATCGCCTCGCGTCGCTCGCGGCGCTCGGCATGGCGAATGCCGATCCGCTCAACGAGGATGGCGAGCGCGGGGCGATCGTGCTCACCGCTTCGGCGGCGGCGCAGGACGCGCAGATCGGGCAGGTCGGTTACGGCTCGCTCAAGGCCGGGGTGAACGGCCTCGTGCTGCCGATGGCGCGCGACCTGATGGATCTCGGCATCCGCGTCAATTCGATCATGCCGGGCATCTTTGCGACGCCGCCGATGCTCGCGGTGAAGGACAAGGCGCCCGCGATCTTCGAAGGGCTCGCCGCATCGGTGCCTTTCCCTAAACGCCTCGGCCATCCGCACGAGTTCGGGTCGCTCGTGCTCGAACTCGCGCGCAACGGCTATTTCAACGGCCAGACGCTCCGCCTCGACGGCGCGATCCGCATGCCCCCCAAATAGGATCGATGATTTGAACGCACCCCAGCAATTCCCCTTCGCGCGCCAGTCGGCGGGGCCAGCACCGCTCCGCCGCCCGGGCTCGATCCGCCGGACCAGTTCGATCGATTCGGACTGGCCCGACGGTTTCGGCCAGCCCTGGATCATGACCGGCCGCGCGCGCGACCTGCTCACGCCGTTCGAGGGCGCGCCCGTCGTTCTCGACAGCGGCGAATTCCGGATCCGCACCTCGCCAGCGCGCGAGATCATCGAGATCGAGGTCGCGCCGCTCCATGCGCGCGCGCGGGAGATGGTCGGGGTGCGGGCAGGGGGGGCGAGCCGGCAGGCGCTGGCGGCGACGCTCGGCGACCTGCGCGGGACGCCCTTGTTCCAGGTGCTCGACGATTTTGCGGGTGCCAGCCTTGTCGCGGGGTGGGTCTGGTCGCGCTGGGTACCCGACTGGCACCAGCGGATGCGTGCGAACCGCGAGAGACTGGGGGCGGGCAGCAAGGGGCGCATGGTCAATATCTGCACCGGCTTCACCGAAGGCGGCAGCTCGCTGTCCGGCGATGGCGAAGTCGACCATAAAGACCAGTCGACGACCGAAGTCGGCCCGCTCGTCCATCCCGACGACCCGATCGGCTGGCACGATCTGCCGGTACAGGAAGGGCGCCCGATGGCGCGGCGGTCGCGTCGCATCGACCTGTGGCGGGCGGAAGGCGTGCTGAAGGTCGATGCGGGGTTTCAGGATAGCGGTCCCAATCCGCAAGGCAGCCGCACCGCGATCCACGAATATCGCGTCTATGCCGAGATCGACGAGGCGAGCGGTGCGTTGTTGGCGCTGCAGGCGCTGCCGCTCATCCTGCCGTTCCGCGAATGCCCCGGCGCATCGATGAAGGCGGCACGCATGGTCGGGCAGAATGTCGGAGAATTTCGCCAGGCCGTGCTCGACACGTTGGTCGGCACGATCGGCTGCACGCACCTCAACGACGTGTTGCGCGCGCTCGCAGATGTTCCGGCACTTGCAGCGATGTTGCCGAAAAACCACGCCTGACACCGTTTCCGTAGCGTTTCGCGACAAATTTATGCAATCCACTTGTCTGACGTGTTAGACTTAGTTATATAACTGGCCAAGCGAGGACGCCAGGAAGCCTCGCGGGGAGGATCTTGACCATGATTTTCAAGCAAAAGCGCGATTCGGCCCGCTTTCTTGTCGCCGCCTCGATGGCGGCAATGGCGCTGTCGTCGGTCCCGGCTTATGCGCAGAGCGCCGCCGCACCTGCCGACGAAAGCGAATATGACGATGACGCGATCGTCGTCATCGGCGTCACCAAGCAGGACGCCAACATCCAGGAAACGCCTATCGCGATCACGGCCTTCAGCGGTGAGAAGCTGACCGAACAGGGCATCAACAAGGTCGATGAAATCGCGACCTTCACCCCCGGCTTCAACATCCGCGGCGCCGGCAACAACCCGACCGCGCTGCTGCTGTCGATGCGCGGCCAGATCCAGAACGACAATCTCGCGACGCTCGAACCGTCGGTCGGCACCTATCTCGACGAACTTTATGTCGCGCGCGCCTATGGCCTCAACACCGAGCTGGTCGACATCGAAAGCGTCCAGGTACTCAAGGGGCCGCAGGGCACGCTGTTCGGCCGCAATACCTCGGCGGGCGCGGTGCTGATCCAGACAGCCAATCCGCGCTACGGCGAATATTCGGGCAAGTTCAGCGG
This sequence comes from Sphingopyxis sp. KK2, assembly GCF_001990265.1. Taxonomy (GTDB): domain Bacteria; phylum Pseudomonadota; class Alphaproteobacteria; order Sphingomonadales; family Sphingomonadaceae; genus Sphingopyxis. Next base: position 14,565 of record NZ_LYVN01000014.1, on the reverse strand, counting down.
CACCTATGGCCGCTTCGACGAGCGCACCTTCCAGGGTGCGATCAACCTTGGCTTTACCGACGAACTCGCGATCCGCGGCGCGCTCTATTATCAGAAGCGCGACGGCTACAAGACCGACGTCGACAACGGCCGCAAATATGAGGGCCGCGAAACCTGGAACGGCCGCGTCAAGCTGGGTTGGAAACCGACCGACACCTTCGAGCTGATCCTGTCGGGCGAATGGTATGATACCTTCATCGACGGTCCGGCGCGCCAGAACCTCTTTTTCAACGCGCCGCCGAACTTCGGTGCGGCCAAGCCGATCGTCGACGGCATCGCCGCTACCGACCGTGCGCAATATGAGGGCAATGAGAACCGCGTGTCGATCACGCTGCCCGGTGCGGTCGTCGGCGCCGACCCGCGCGGTATCTTCAACGACACGCGGACCCAGACCTACAGCGCGAAGTTCATCCTCGACACCAGCTTTGGCCAGGTGCGTTTCATCAACGGCTATCGCGGCGTCCAGAGCGAGAATCTCGTCGATCTCGACGGCTCGAGCTTTGCCGCGCACTTCACCGAAGGCACGCAGGATCTGAAGCAATATTCGTCCGAATTGCAGGTTACCGGCACCGGCTTTGACGACCGTCTGAATTTCGCTGCGGGCCTGACCTATTTCCGCGAAACCGGCTTTGACCAGTCGCGCTCGAACCTGTTCGGCGCGACCTTCACCGCCGGTCCGACGGTGCCGCCGCAGTTCGTCGGGACGACGAACTGGTCGAACTTCAGCGGGTCGATCGATAACAACAGCTATGGCATGTATACGCAGCTGAACTACAAGTTGACCGACGCGTTCAACATCACCGGCGGTCTGCGTTATTCGATCGACGACAAGGGGGTGACCACCCAGTCGGGCGACGTGTCGAACAATACCGACACCTTCGTGCGTTGCAGCCCGATTGCCACGCCGATCCCGTGCCTGCGCTCGAACGACGCGACCTTCAAGAATCTGTCTTACACCATCGGCGCCGATTATGACGTGACCGAAGACATCCTGATCTATGCCAAGCACAGCAAGGGCTATCGTTCGGGCGCGCTCCAGCTTCGCACGCTGACGCTGGCGGACTCGATCCCGGCGCAGCCCGAAATCGTCCACGAGCAGGAAATCGGCATCAAGACGACCTTCCTCGACGGTCGCGGCACGTTCAACATCGCCGGCTATCACAACAAGGTGAAGGGCGCACAGCGCAGCCCCGTGCTCGCGCCGAACGGTCTCAGCCAGACGGTGATCGAAAATGCCGATACCGAAACCTGGGGGGTCGAGGTCGACGGCTCGATCGAAGTCGTCGACGGCTTCACGATCTTCGCAAATGGCGCGCTGACCGATCCCAAATATACCAAATATGCGGGCAAGGGCGTGTCGGGCGCGTTCGGCAGCCAGGTCATCGTCGACGTCGACAAGAGCGACTACAGCTTCGCCGGCATTGTCGAGAAGCAGTTTTCGATCGGCGCCAACTTCAAGAAGGATCTGGGCAGTGTCGGGCTCGATGCGAACGTCGTCTACGCCTGGCAGGGTGAGATGCCGCAGATCGACATTCCCGTCGCGCTTTACACTTCGACCGGGATCGGCGGTCTGGGCTTGACCCAGGCGCAAGCCGACCAGCTCGCCGCGGTGCGCAATTCGGGCTCGCTCGGCCTGCTCAACGCCCGCGTCGCGGTCAGCTTCGGTCCCGAACGCAATTTCGAACTGGCGCTGTGGGGCAAGAACCTGACCAACGACCAGGAACAGCAATACACGCTTTTGCTGAGCAACATCTATGTCGGTACGTCCTACAACGAACCGCGCAGCTACGGCGTGACCGGCACATTCAAATTCTGAGGACCACAGGGCGCTCCTAGGAGCATTGGGGGAGGGACGGCTTGCCGGACCTCCCTCTTTTTTTGGCTTCGAGACCTTCGTCCCCCCGCGAAAGGAAAATCATGTCTTCGGAAATTTCGAGCCGCCGTGGCCTGACGCTCACGCTGCTCATCATCGTTGCGATCCTGTCCTACGTCGATCGCCAGGTTTTCACCCTCTTCCAGGATGACATCAAGGTCGAGCTTGGGCTCGACGACGGCCAACTCGGGCTGCTCACCGGCATCGCCTTTGCCGCTTTTTACGCGCTCGCCGCCTTTCCGATCGCGCGCTATGCCGATCGTGGCGACCGTCGACTCGTCATCGCGGTGTGCGTCTCGATCTGGAGCGCCGCGACTGCGCTTTCGGCCTTTGCGCATAATTTCGTCCAGATGCTGCTCGCGCGCATCGGCCTCGCGGCGGCCGAGGCGGGGGCAGGGCCGGCGGGCATGTCCTTGCTCACCGACATCTTCCCCAAGGACCGCCGCACGACGATCATCTCGGTGATGCTCGCCGCGAACGCCGTCGGTCTGTCGGGCGGGCTCGCGCTCGCCGGCTGGCTGTCGCAATGGTATGACTGGCGCACGGTGTTCATCATCGTCGGCCTGCCCGGCATTGCGGTCGGCCTGCTCGTCTATCTCCTTGCCGCCGAACCGCGCCGCCGCGGCGTCGTCGAGCCGGTGGCGCCGCCGCAAACCAGCCTAGGCGAAGTGTTGCGCACCATGGCGGCGAGCACCTCGCTGCGCTGGGTCGGATTGTTGCTCTGCATGGTCCCGCTCACCGGCTTCGCCTTCATCCTGTGGGGTGCCTCCTTCTTCCAGCGCGTCCACGGCATGGACAAGGCCGAAACCGGCTTCTGGCTCGGCGGCGCGATGGCGGCGGGGCTCGTCATCGGCAATCTCGTCGCGGGCTGGGTCAGCGATCGGTACGGCCAGGCCAAGCCGGGCTTCAACGGCTGGTTCGCCGGCATCGGTCTGCTCGTCAGCTTTCCCTTCGGCGTCGGCTTCGCGCTCGCGGGCAATGCCTATATCGCGCTCGCCTGCTTCGTGGTTGTGAAGTTCATGATGACGCTGCACCTGGGCCCCATCATCGCGCTCTGCTTCGCGCAGGTGCCCGTGCAGATGCGTGCGATGATGTCGGCGACGATCAACATGTTCATCGGGCTCGCGGGCGTCGGGCTGGGCGGCACCGTCGCCGGCTATCTCAGCAAGGCCTTCACGCCGGGCTATGGCGAGCTGTCGCTGCAACCGTCGCTGGCGATATTGTCCTGCTGCCTGCTGGTCGGCGGGATCGCCGCGATCATGGCGGGGCGGACGGCGAGGCCACTGGCGGAGTAATCGTTCAAATGTTCGTCATTGCGAGTGAAGCGAAGCAATCCAGAGTGGCGTAAACCGCTCTGGATTGCTTCGCTTCGCTCGCAATGACGGAATGAATGGGGGGGAGGCTCTACGCCGCCACCCTCTCGCTGGTAGCGACCTTGGGCTCCAGCCCGAAGAGCCGTGCGGCGTTCAGCCCCAATATGTTTCGCCGCACCTCGTCGCTGACTTCCATGCCCTCGAACAGTTCGTCAACGATGCGGCGGCTGATCGGGAAGGTGCCCTCGGCGTGCGGATAATCGGACCCCCACATGACATTCTTCGCTCCGGGGAGCCCGGCAGCGGCCGACGCGATGCACGCGCGGTCGTGCTGGAAACTCGCCCAGATCTGGTCGTCGACGATCTGGCTCGGCGATCGCGAGAGCTTGGGAAATACGAAATTCGCGTGCGCGACCGACACCTCGTCCATGCGCTCGGCGAGCGCGACGAGCCAGCTGGCGCCGCTCTCGATGAACGCGACCTTCGCGCCGGGATTGCGGTCGAGCACGCCGCCGGCGGTCAGGTACATCGCGCTGTGCTGCGCGTCGTTCATCTGGTTGGTGTAGTTGATGATGCCGGCGCCCGGCCCGCGCTCGACGATCACGCTTTCGAGGCCGGTGCCCGTGTGCATCACGAACACGATCCCGAGCGCCGCGCCCTTGGCGAAGATTGGGTCCCAGGTCGCGTTGTTGTATTTCGGCAGCCCCGGCGGCGTCACCGCTGGCAGCATCGCCGCGATGATGCCCTTCGACGCGAGGTAATCGAGCTCGGCGAGCGTGTTCGAGAAGTCGAGCACCGGCAGCATGCCGCAGCGCACGAAGCGGTTCGGATGCCCGCCCAGAAAGCTGTCGTTCCAGTCGTTGTACAGCCGCGCCGACGCCGCCTCGGCATCGGGGCTGTCGAGGCAGTACAGCCACAGCCCGAGCGACGGGAAACAGATTTCGCTGTCGATCCCTTCCAACTCCATATCCTCGAGCCGCCCCGCGATCTCGCGGATGCCGCGGCGCTGCGCATCGCCGAGCTGCTTCTCGCGATGCTGCCCGACGCGCAGGCGATAGATGATCTTGTCCTTGGTCCCGGTGACCAGATATTCGCCCTCCATCCGCGCATGGATCGCATGATCCTTGAGCGAAGCGGGCAGGCCGTCGAGGAAGATGTCCGACGGTTCCATGATGTGGCTGTCGGCGCTGAACACAAAGGGTTTCATGGCAGTCTCCTCTCGACTCGCTATCGGTCTTGGTGTGATTAAAAGATACCTAGTTATATAAGTCAAGCGCCGGATCGGCTAGACATGACGCCATGAGAGGCTTAAACAGATACCTGTTATGGCCATCGTGAACGAAACCCTTGCCACTCGCACAGCGCGGAACCTCGCGAACCTCAGCCTCGCCGCCGATCCCGGTACGCACCTCGGTGCCGAGGACGATCTGCTCGCGCGCTTCGGGGTCAGCCGCCCGACGTTGCGCCAGGCCGCGAAACTCGTCGAGCGCGACCGCCTCATCAGCATCCGCCGCGGCGCGCAGGGCGGCTATTATGCCGAACGCCCCGACGCGCGCGACGCGATCCAGTCGCTGGCGCGCTTCCTGCGGATGAGAGGCGCGAACCTCGCGCATGTTATCCAGGTCACGCGCCCGGTCTCCGAAGAGGCGGCGGTCGCCGCCGCGCTGCACCGCAGCCCGGCCGATGTCGAGGCACTGCAAGCCTTTGTCGCCACGATCGACGCGCGCGACACCCCGCGCGACCTGATCGCCGCCGAACTGCTGATGGCGCGGCTGATCTCGGGCATGAGCGGCAATCCGGTCGTCGAGCTGATCCTCGAAATCGGTTACAGCTTTGGCCTCGACGAACGAGGTAGCGACCTCTACGCCGATCCCGACCGGCGCGCACGCACCCGCGCGATGCAGCACAGCCTGTGCCAGGCGATCATCGACGGCGATGCCGACATCGCGCGGTTGATGATGCGGCGGCGGTCGGATCAATTCGACGCGTGGCTGAACCTCGGCACCGCAGAGGAGAAGAAGCAGGCATGAGCATCGTCGAATATCGGGGTTTCGCGGGCGTCCGGCTCGAAGCCGAGGTGATCGGTGCGGAGAACGACCCGGCGGTGCTGCTCGTACATGGCGCGGGCCAGACCCGTGCGGTCTGGTCGGGCGTCGCCAACGCGCTCGAACAGGCCGGACGCCGCGTCATCAGCCTCGACCTGCGCGGCCATGGCGGCAGTGAATGGCCCGAGGATGCGCGGTACGATTTCGAGGCGCTGGTCGAGGATTTGCGCGCCGTGCTGGCGCAGATGGGCACGCGCCCCGTCGTCGTCGCTTCGACCCTCGGCGGCTGGATCGCCAGCGCCGCGCTCGAACGCGACGCCGCGGTGCTCGCCTCGGGGCTCGTCCTCGTCGATTCGCCGGTGCAGGTCGACCCGGCGCTCGCGAAGCGCGTCGGCGAACGCATTCGCGAGGCCGCGACGCTCGCGCCGGGTCAGGCGCAGTGGGACGTGCGCCTGTTCGACACGCTCGACACCTCGGCGATGGCCGATCGTCTCGACGGCGTCGCCGCCAAGATCGCGCTGCCCACGCTCTATGTGCGCGGCGCGATCAGCGAGCTGGTGTCGAAGGACGATGCCGCCGCCTTCGTCGCGCAGCTCCCCGACGGCGAACTGGTCGAGGTCGAGAACAGTGCGCTCGTCGTCACCGACGACCGCGCCGACGCGCTTGGCGGCTATCTGATCGACTTCCTCGAACGCCGCGCCCCGCGCGGCTCGCCCGAGTTTCGGACCGGCAGTGACGCGCGGACTTTCCGCGACGCGCTCGGCTGCTTCGCGACCGGGGTCACCGTCGTTACCGCGATCTGCCCCGACGGCACCCCGATCGGGCTCACCGCGAACAGCTTCACCTCGGTCTCGCTCGATCCGCCGCTGCTGCTCGTGTGCATCGCGAACAATGCCGGCAGCGCGCCTTATCTGCGCGACGCCGAACGGTTCGCGGTCAATGTGCTCCAGATCGGCCAGCAGCCGACCTCGAATCGCTTCGCGGGCAAGAATGAGGATCGCTTCGGCGTCACCCCGTGGGAGATCGGCGAATATGGTACGCCGGTGCTCACCGGATCGCTCTCCAGCTTCGAATGTTCGCGCGATGCGGTGCACGACGGCGGCGACCATTTCATCTTGGTCGGGCGGGTGCTGAAGGCGATTTTCGAACCGCGCCGCGACCCCTTGCTCTACTTCCGCGGCAAATATCGCAAACTCCATTTCGCTTGACGACTGGACAAGCAGCCGCCAGCATCATATCCAACCTAGTTATATAACTAGAATCGGAGGAGAGGCGGATGGCCTGGGTCAATCAGGACAAATGCGCGATCGTGGGGATCGGGGCGACCGATTATTATGTGCGGGGCAAAAGCTGGCCGCGCACGATCAACGACATGGCGGCCGAGGCGATCATGAACGCCTGCGCCGACGCGGGGATCAGCCACAAGCAGATCGATGGCTTCTCCTATTATTCGACCGCGGGCGCGGGCTATCTCGACAAGTTCGACACCGCCAGCCTGATGGAAACATTGGGCATGCCGCACATCAGCTGGTCGGCGACCCTGACCAGCGGTGGCGGCGGTTGTCCCGGCGCGATCGGCCTCGCGACCGCAGGGCTGATGAACGAGGATTGCACCTATACCGTGACGCTGATGGCGCTGCAGCAATTGCCGCAGCACCGCCTCGGCGTCGTGTTCGGGGCCGCGGCGCCCAATCCCGAAAACAGCTTCCTCCAACCCTCGGGCCTCGTCGGGCCCGGCCACCTGATGTCGGTGCTCGCACGCCGCCACATGCACCTCTACGGCACCACGCAGGACGCGTTCGGCGAGGTGGTGATGGCGACGCGCGCCAACACCCACAACCGGCCCAAGGCGGTGCGCAAGGACCCGCTGACCAAGGAGCAATATGACGCCTCGGTGATGCTCGCCGATCCGCTGCGTCGTCTCGACTTCTGCCTCGAAACCGATGGCGCGGTCGCGGTCATCACGACGACGATGGACCGGGCGAAGGACTGCCGCCACAAGCCCGCGGTCGTCCACGCCGCCGCGCATGGCGGCCAGCGCGAATGGGGCCGCGCCTTCGCGTGGATGGGCATGCCCGATCCCTATTTCGCGAGCTCGGGCCACAAATTCACCGCCGACCGTGTCTGGGCACAATCGGGCCTGACCGCGAAGGATATGGATGTCGCGCTGATCTACGATCACTTCAGCCCGATGGTGCTGATGCAGCTCGAGGATTATGGCTTCTGCGAGAAGGGCGAGGGCAATGACTATGTCCTGTCGGGCAAGCTGCGCTACGATCCTGCGACGGGCAAGGGTGTGAACGGCGGCGTGCCGGTGAATACCCACGGCGGCAACCTCAACGAAGCCTATATCATCGGTATGACCCACATCGTCGAGGGCGTCGAACAGGTGCGCGGCACCGCGATCAACCAGGTCAAGGATGCCGAATTCGCGCTCGTTTCGGGCGGCCCGGCGTCGCTCCCCGTCTCCAGCCTCATCCTGCGCAAGGACTGACCGACATGACCTATGGCCCCGCCCGCGCGCTCCCCGGCGACCAGATCCGCATCACCACCAACCCCGATACCGAGCCTTTCTGGCAGGCGGCGAAGGAGGGCAAGCTCACCGCGTGCCAGTGCGGCGACTGCGGTCATTTCCGCATGCCGCCGACCGCGATCTGCCCCGAATGCGGCAGCCGCGCCAAGGAGTGGCCGACGCTCCCCGGCACCGCGACGATCTTCAGCTATGCGATCTGCAACAAGAACCCGAAGAATGGCGAGGATTATGTCTATGTCCCCGTCGTCGTCGACCTCGACGGCGCCCCGGGCACGCGCCTGAATGCAAACGTGTCGGGCTGTGATGCCGAGGACGTCCATATCGGAATGAAGGTCAGCGTCGACTGGACCCCGATCCAGGACGGCTGGGTCCTCCCCAACTTCAAGGCCTGACGCGATGCTGGGCGACCTTCGTATTGTCGAGATCGGGCAGGGCATGGCGGTGCAGGTCGCCGGGCTGATGCTGGCCGAACTTGGCGCCGATGTTCTGAAGGTCGAGCGGCCGGACGGCGACCCCGCGCGTGGTACTGCGCCTTTCGCGAACTGGAACCGTGGCAAGAAGAGCCTCGCCCTCGATCTCGACACGTCCGAGGGGCTGGCCGCGCTCGACGAACGCCTTGCGGGCGCCGACGCTCTGCTCCACCAGTTCACCCCGGCGCGCGCCAAGGCGCTGGGTCTCGACGATGCGAGTCTCGCCGTGCGCCACCCGCATCTCGTCGTCACTGCGATCACCGGTTCGCCCGCCAACCATCCCGATGTCGAACGCAGCGACGACGAACTGCTCGTCGCCGCGCGCGTCGGCGCGATGTACGAGAATGACGGCCACCGCGCCGGCCCCATCGCCTATCGTTACCGGCAGGGCAGCTGGTCCGCCGCGCATCTCGCCGCCGCGGGGCTGCTCGCACGGCTCGTGATGCGGCTGCAGACGGGGCAGGGCGGTGCCGCGCACACCTCGATCTTCCAGGGCTTCCTCGCGACGCTCCCCCTCGTCTGGGCGCGCAACAGCGAAGGCCCGATGCCCAACCCGGTGACCTATCCGCTCGGTCCGCGCCCGATCGCGCAGCAACTCTTCCAGTGTGCGGGCGGCGACTGGCTCCAGATCATGGATCCGACGCGACAGTTCGATTACGCCACCATGCCGACGATGTGGGACGTCATGGCCGAGACCGAGGTCGACCTCGAAACCGAGGCCGGGCAGGCCGCCGCCTTCAAGCTCCGCCCGCTCGAGAACTGGCTCGCCGACCTCCGCGCCGCCGACATCGCCGCCGAACCCGCCTTTCCGATGGGCGAGGTGCTGCGCCACGACGATGCCGTGGCGAACCGCTACGTGATCGAAGTCGACGACCCCGACCTCGGCCAGACGCGCCAGCCGAACACGCCCTTCCACAGCGACGCCGACCTGCCGCAGGGCCGCCCGGCTCCGCGCCTCGGTGAAGGCGGGGATGCGCCATGGCCTGTCAAAGCCGCACCCGCGCCGAGCACCGCCCCCGTCGAAGTCCTCGAAGGTGTACGCGTCCTCGACCTCGGCATGTTCCTCGCCGGGCCGATGGGGCCGTCGATGATGGGCGACATGGGCGCCAACGTCATCAAGGTCGAGGCGCTGACCGGCGACCGCATCCGCTTCATGCATCGCTATTATCAGGCCGCCGCGCGCAGCAAGCGCAGCCTCGCGCTCGACCTGACGCGGCCCGAGGCGCAGCCGATCCTCGAACGCCTCCTCAAATGGGCCGAGCTGGTCCACCACAATATGCGCTTCAAGGGCGCCGCGAAGCTTGGCCTCAGCGAAGAGGGCATCCGCAAATATAACCCCGATATCGCGTTCAACTATTCGAGCGCCTATGGCCAGCGCGGGGCGCGCGGGAACTGGCCCGGCTATGACTCGATCTTCAACGCGATCGCCGGCTGGGAGTTCGAAAATGCTGGCGAGGGCAACCGCCCCGTCTTCAACCGCCCCGGCACGATGGACGTGTCCACCGCGCAGAGCTGTCTCGTCGAACTCATGGCCTCGCTCTATGCCAAGCGCACGACGGGCCGCGGCTACACGACCCAGACCTCGCTGCTCGGCATGGCCGCCTTCACGCAGGGCGAGCGGCTTATCGGCGCCGATGGCGACCTCACCGACACTTATCATCTGACGAGCGACCAGACCGGCTTCTCGCCCTACCACCGCATCTACGAATGCGGCGATGGCAAATGGATCGCCGTCGCTGCGCACAAGCCCGAGCAACAGGCCGCGCTGGCCACACTGCTCGGCGAGGATTTCGAGGCCGGGGCCAAAGCGCGCACCGCCGCCGGCCTGCTCGCCGACCTCGAAGCCGCCGGCGTCCCGGCCGATGCGGTCAATTTCGAGGATGCGATGCACCGCTTCTTCGACGACCCGCGAAACCGCGAACTCAATCTGATCTCGGTCCTGTCGCAACCGCTCTACGGCATCGTCGAGCAGCCCGGCGCCTTCTGGAATTTCGGCGACACCCCGGTGGTCTTCAAACGCTGCTGTCCCGCAGTCGGCGAGCATAGCGACGAAATCCTCCGCGAAATCGGCTATTCGGACACCGAGATCGCCGCCTTCCGCGAAGCCAAGATCGTAGGATGAACCCACACGACCTCCTTCCCGACGGGCTAGCTACCGCAGTCGAAACCGCGAGCGGCGCACGTGTTACGGCGGTGCGCCCCCGCGGCGGCGGCGGCGCGTCGCGCGAGGGCGCCGAACTCGACCTGTCCTGGCCCGACGGCCGCGCCGCCAGCGCCTATATGAATTACGACGTGCACAAGGCCGGGGCGGGCGACGATGCCGCGTTCCTGCGCGAGGCCGCCGTCCTCCGCGCCCTCTCGGGTCCGCTCGCCCACGCCGGCGTCCGCGTCGCGCCCTTCTACGCCTCTGTCCCCGACCAGCGCGCGCTCGTCTGCGGCATGGTGTCCGGCAACGACCGCTTCGGCGGCCTTACCGACACCGCACAGCGCGACACGCTCGCCAATGATTTCATGGGCCAGCTCGCCGCACTCCACCGCATCGACGTCGCGGCAAGCCCGGTCGAAGGCATGGGCCCGGTCGATCCCGCCGAAACCTTCATCCGCCGCCGCATCGCCGAGTTGCGCGCGAGCAACAGCGGCAAGGGCTGGGATCCGCTCATCCACCTGTCGCTGGACTGGCTCGAAGCCAATATTCCCGCAAACATTCCCGCGCCCGTCATCGTCCATGGCGACGCTGGCCCCGGCAATTTCCTCTACGAAGGCGGCCGGGTTACCGCGCTGCTCGACTGGGAACTCGTCCATTATGGCGACCCGATGGCCGACCTCGCGATGCTCGCGATCCGCATGCTGTTCCAGGGCTTTGTCCCGCTACCGCAGGCCTTCGCCGCTTACGAAGAGGTCGGCGGGTACGAGGTCGATCTGCAGCGCCTGATCTACTGGCGTCTGCTGTTCCAGACCAGCTTTGCGCGCCGCTCGCGCTACGACGATCCCGACGCGCCGCCGCCGCCCAATCTCGGTATGAACCTCGTCTATTCGACGATCCACCGCCGCGTCCTCTCGCATGCGCTCGCCGACGCCGCGGGCATCGCCTTGCCGCCCGTCGCGCTGCCCGATGCCCCGCTCGGCGCACACGACAAGAGCTTCGCGATCGCGCTCGACGACATCCGCGACACCATCGTCCCGCGCCTCTCCGACCAGCAGGCGGCGGTGAAGGCTAAGGGCATGGCACGCCTCATCAAATGGTGGCGCGCGATCGAGCGTTTCGAACCCGGTTTCCACGCCGCCGAAAAGGTGGAGATCGAAACCACGCTCGGGCTCCAATTCGCCGATTATCGCACCGCCTGGACCGCTTTCCGCGACGCCGTCGCCGGCGATCGCATCGCCACCGATGCCGCGGTCATCCTCTGCAACGCCCACGAAACGCGCGAGGCGGCGCTGATGGCCGACGCGATGGGCGGCCTGGCCGACACGAAATTCGCACCGCTGCAATAAACATCACGAAAGGTTGAGGGACATGGCGAAGGACATATTGGGCTATAAGGGCAAGCGCGTCGTCGTCATGGGCTGCTTCTCGGGCACCGGCGAGGCTTGTGCGCGCGCGCTCGTCGATCTCGGCGCCGAAGTGCATGGCGCCGACATCAAGCCTTCGCCGGTCAATCTCGCGAGCTTCACCGAGGTCGATCTCAAGAACCCCGATGCCATCGCCGCGGGCATCGCCAGCATCGGTGGCAAGATCGACGCCGTGTTCAACGTCTCGGGCCTGCCGCAGACCTTCCCGGGCGAGGATGTCGTCACGGTCAACTTCCTCGGCATCCGCGCCTGGACCGAGGGATGGATCCCGCACCTCAACCCCGGCGCGGCGATCGTCTCGGTCTCGTCGCTCGGCGGCATGAAATGGCTGACGCGCCAGCCGCTGTTGCGCGAATTCATCGCCATCGAGGATTTCGCCGCGGCGCGCCAATGGTATCTCGACCGCGCCGAAGAGGTCGGCGATCCCTACAGCCTCGCGAAGGAAGCGATCAACACCTGGACGCAGGTGCGTGCGCCCGACCTGATCGGCCGCGACATCCGCATCAACTGCACCATGCCCAGCCCGATCGATACCCCGATGCTTGGGGAGTTCCGGAAGGTCGCGGGCGACGCGGTACTTGGTGCCTTCGCCAAGGCGAAGGGCCGTTACTCGACCGCCGAGGAACAGGCGCTGCCGCTGATCCTGCTCAACAGCGACGCCGCGAGCTTCATCAGCGGGGTGTGCCTCCCGGTCGACGCCGGCCTTGCGGGCGGGCTCGCGACGGGCGTGCTCGACATCCAGAAAATGATCGCCGAGGCGGCGGGCGCCTGATCAGCCCCGCGCTCCCAGCATCATCGCAATACTATGCGCCGCCGCCGCCTTCAGATCGTCGTAACCGACGCCGTCGCTATGGCTGCTCATCGGTCCGATCGCCGACAGGCGCTCGAGGATCATGAGCACGGTGCCGGCGCACGACCGCGGCGACAGGTGCGCGGGCGTGCGCCCCGCCGCCTGCGCACGCTCGACCTGCTTGCTGATCGCGTCCATCATCGGCCGCGCCTGCGTCATCCGCGCCTCGTAAAAGCGCGTGTCGCCTTCCTCGGCGGCGAGGTTGCGCACGACGAAGATCGTGCGGTTGCGGTTCCAGATGCCGGTATATTCCTCGACGAACGCCGCGGCGGCCTGCTCCGCGCCGGGCGCCAGCCAGTCGCGCGCGACGATTTCTTCCAGCGCGGGCGAAGTCTGGCTCGCATGTTCGAGCGCCGCCAGCACCACCTCGGGCACCCCCTTGAAATAGACATAGAAGGTCGCGGGCGAGGTCTGCGCCGCGCGTGCGACGTCGACGACCGACACGTCGCGCAGTCCGTGCGTTTCGAGCAGGTCAACCGTCGCGTCGATCAATTGCTGCCGCGTCCGCTGCCCCTTCGCGCCCAGCTTGCGCTCGGGCGGGGTGTCCGCCGGGATGATGGCTTGTGTCTGCGTCAAATAGGTGATCCTGCCCCGAAATTTTGCCGCCATTCTAACAGCGGGGTTGCGATATGGCAAAAAATTGACGTATCGTCAAAAATGAAGCCCGAAACATGAAAATCAGGGGAAATGGGATGGAGAGGCTAGCCGGCAAGGTCGCCGTCGTAACCGGCGCATCGAAAGGCATGGGACGGCATTTTGTCGCCGCGCTCGTTGCCGCGGGGGTAAAGGTCGCCTGCCTCGCGCGCGCCTCGGAAGAGTTCGACAGCCTCGTCGCCGAGTTCGGCGATGCGGTGCTGCCGATCGCCTGCGACGTCGCCTCGTCGGAGGCGGTGAACGCCGCCGTCGCGCAGACCGTCGCGCATTTTGGCCGCATCGACGTCGTCGTCGCCAATGCTGCGATCTTCCATCCCTTCGCCTTCGAAAATGGCAGCGACGAGATGATCCGCAGCCATATAGACATCAACATCCTCGGCGTCTCGTGGCTGGTCCGCGCCGCGATTCCGCATTTGCGCGCCACCAAGGGCCAGATCGTCGCAATCAGCAGCGAGTCGGTGAACATGCCCTTCCCGATGCTCGCGCTCTACGCCGCGACCAAGGCGGCGGTCGAAACGCTCTGCCATGGTCTGCGCGACGAACTGCGCAGCGACGACATCCGCGTCACTGTGCTGCGTTCGGGGTCGGTCAAGGGCGGCTCGGGCGGCAAGAGCTGGTCGCAGGAAACGGTGGCGGCCTTCTACAAGAAGATCGTCGAAACCGGCCACGCGTCGATGACGGGGGAGGGGGCGACCCCCGAATCGATGGCGCAGGCCTTGCTGTCGGTCATCGGCCTGCCCGCCGATATCGGCGTCGACCTGATCGAGGTCCGCGCCGCGCAGGTTGGCGTGCCTGAGGGCGCGAAGGCCGTCGCGAGCTAGCGTGACCGATCGTCGTAACCTCCCGCTGATCATCGGCGCGCTGTGGATCGCCGAGGTCACCGGCAGTTTCGAGACCGCGATGATCCTCGCGGCGCTCAAGAAGCTGATCGAGGATTTCGGCAACCCCGCGATGGTCGGCTGGCTGATCACGGGTTACCTGATCGTCGGCGCCGCGATCGCCGCGATCGTCGGGCGTCTCGGCGACCTGTTCGGGCGCCGGCAGGTGCTGGTTGTCGTGCTCATCATCGGCGCGGTGGGTTCGCTGATCAGCGCGCTCTCGACCAACTTCCCGGTGCTGCTCGCGGGCCGGCTGATGCAAGGCGTTACCGGCGCGATCCTGCCGCTCTGCATCGGCCTCGTCCACGAAAACGCCGGCAAGGAGCGCGCGCCGATGGCG
>NZ_LYVN01000013.1 GCF_001990265.1 Sphingopyxis sp. KK2 | reverse complement strand
CGTCTCCATGCTGACGCTGCCGTCGTAGCGGTCACGGTGGAGGATGCTCGCGGGCTCCTTCGCCGCGGCGCCCATGCCGACATAGATCAGCCGGTCCTCGGCGATGCCGCGGCGGCGCGCTTCGGCAAGGCTGGTGACGATGAAGCCAGCGCCTTGGTTCACCGACGAATTGGCGACCATCAGCTTCGAATAGGGAAAGGCGATCGGCCGGTTGCGCTCGTCGACCTTTAGGATGTCTGCGGGCGATGCGGGTTTGCGGATCCATGCGCCGTCGTTCGCGGCGGCAACTTCGGAGAAGCGCGACCAGATTTCGGCGCTCTCATATTGCGCGTCCTCAAGGCTCTGGCCCCAAGCGGCGCGCGTCGCATTTTCGTAGAGCGGATAGACGTCGACCGGCGCCGACAGGCCGTGGACCTGCGCATAATTGGGTTCGCGGCGGGTCGCGACCTGGCGGACGGCATTGTAGCTCTTGTCCTCGCCCTTCGCGGCCTTGGCGACGCGACCGGCGGCAGTGCGCAGTGCTTCGGCGCCGACGATGGCGGCGAGTTTGATTTCGCCCGCGCCGATGCGGTTCGCGGCCTCGTTCAGCAGGCGGATCGGGGTGTCGCCATGCGGGGCGTCGGACTGGTAATTGATCTTCGGGGAGGCGCCGATCGCGGCGGCGAGCGGTTCGGGCAGCTTGCCGAGACTGTGGAAGCTGATCTGGTCGACGATCGCGAGGCTCTCGATCTCGCCGAGCGACACGCCGGCATCCGTGGCCGCGACCTCAAGCGCCGCGACCATCAGCCCGAGCGAGTCGAGGCCCTGATCGGGGTCTTCGGGGCGGTCGTTGACCTGGCCGACGCCGATAATGACGGGGATCAATTCGGGATCGGTCACGCTCATGTCAGCGCGCCTTCCACTCGGGCTTGCGCTTTTGCGCAAAGGCGAGCGGGCCTTCGCGTGCGTCCTCGCTGCGCATCAGCATATTGCGTTCGAGCGTATTGGCTTCCCACGCCGCGGCATCGGAGGCGATGCGGCCCTCGTGGATGCCGAGCGCGACGCGCTTCGATACCTGCACCGACAGCGGGGCGTTGGCCGCGATCTTTTCAGCGAGCGCGATCGCAGTGGGCATGAGCTCGGCAGGCGCGACGACGCGGTTGGCGAAGCCGTAGCGGTGCGCGGTCGCGGCATCGAAGGGGTCGCCGGTGAGCAGATGTTCCATCGCGAGCTTCTGCGGCAGCTGGCGCGCGATGCGGAAGGCTCCCCCCGCCGCGGCGAACAGCCCGACCTTGACCTCGGGCAGCCCGAACTGCGCATTTTCGGAGGCGACGACGATGTCGCTCATCAGCGCGATCTCACAGCCGCCGCCGAAGGCGAAACCGTTGACTGCTGCGATGATCGGCTTCGAGATCGGGTGCGCGACCATGCCGGCGAAGCCCCAGGCCTGCTGCGCCTTGTCCGCGGGAAATAGCATCTCGCCGCGCGACACGGCGACGAGATCGGCGCCGGCGCAGAAGCTCTTGTCGCCCGCACCGGTAATGATGACGACGCGGATTTCGGGGTCGTTCTCGGCGTCCTCGAGTGCGGTGCCGATGCCGACATGCACCGCCGCATTGACCGCGTTGCGCGCCTCGGGCCGGTTGATCGTGACGATCAATATATGGCCCTGGCGTTCGCTCAGGACGGCTGCGGCGGTGGTGTCGGTCATCGAATCTCTCCCTTTGTCGGGGAGAGTATCGACGCAGGTTGACGTTTACGTCAACCGTAAACGACCGCTGTTAGATTGACTGGCCGGTCTTCGCCCAGTCGGCGAGGAAGCCTTCGATGCCCTTTTCGGTCAGGATGTGCTTGAACAGCCCCTTGATGACCGATGGCGGCGCGGTCATCACGTCAGCGCCGATCTTGGCGGCTTCGAGCACATGAATGCCGTGGCGGACGCTCGCGACGAGGATTTCGGTTTCATAGCCGTAATTGTCGTAGATCAGGCGGATGTCCGAGATCAGCTGCATGCCGTCGAAGCCATTGTCGTCGTGGCGGCCGACGAAGGGCGAGACGAAGGTCGCGCCCGCCTTGGCTGCGAGCAGCGCCTGCGCCGCCGAGAAGCAGAGGGTGACGTTGACCATCGTGCCGTCGCCGGTCAGCGCCTTGCAGGTCTTGAGTCCGTCGATCGTCAGCGGCACCTTGATGCAGACGTTCGAGGCGATCTTGCGGAGGACTTCGGCCTCCTTCATCATCGTTGCATGGTCGAGCGCGACAACCTCGGCCGAAACGGGGCCGGTGGTCAGTGCGCAGATTTCGCGGGTGACTTCCTTGAAATCGCGTCCCGATTTGGCGATCAGCGACGGGTTGGTGGTCACCCCGTCGAGCAGGCCGGTCGCGGCGAGTTCCTGGATGTCGGCGATTTCGGCGGTGTCGGCGAAGAATTTCATGGCGGGCTTCCTGTTGGGAGGGCGATTCGTGAGATGCCTATAGCGGCCTAGCGGCCGAGGCCAAAGACGGCGGTGAGCAGCGGGCTGCCGGTCTCGCGCGGATTGGCGCGGATCGCGGCTTCCTCGCGGCCGATCGCGCGATAGATGGCGTCGTGCGTCCGGTCGCTGACGTCCTGCACCAGCCCGCGAAAGTCGATGCCCGTCGTAAAGCGCAAGGCTTCGGTCACCACCGCATTGTCGGCAAGGCGCAGGCCCTGATCGATGCCGGGGAATATCGCGCCGACCAGACTGCGCCCCATCGATCGTTCGAGCAGGTCGGTCGCGGCGGTCGGGCCGCCCCGGACGATTGCCGCGGCGTCGGCGATGCTGATCGAGCGGATGGCGTCGGCGACGAGCGGCGCGGCGCGTTCGGCGCCGGCCTTCGCCGCGCTGTTCACCTGCCGGGTCAGTCGGTCCTTGAACACGCCCGATAACAGCACGCGCGATAGGGTCGACGAAGCGCCGGTGCCGCCGAGCTCGGGCGGCAGGTCGATACGCGCGATCTGGCTGTCGTAGAATCCATTCGGCTGCAGCAGCAGCGCGAAGGCGCGCTGCGACGAGAGGCTGAGCAATTCGCGGATCGCGTCGGTCAGGCTGCGGCCCGGCAAGCTGGCGCAGCCGGGAAGGGCGAGCAGCGGCGAAAGCGCGAGGCCCGACAACAGCGTCCGGCGCTCGGTGAGCAGAGCGGTCATCGTCATTCTCCCGAATCTAGTAGCGTTCCGCCTTTGTTCCGATTAAGCGGGCGGCATGGCCAAAGCGAAGCGTCAATATGTCTGCCAGAATTGCGGCTCTGTCACCTATCGCTGGCAGGGACAATGCACCGATTGCGGCGAATGGAACACATTGGTCGAGGAAGCGGGTGAAAGCGTCTTTTCGGCGAAGCATGACCTCAGCAAAGGCGGGCGCAGCATCGCGCTCGAAACGCTCGACGCCGCCAGCATAATGCCCGAACGCATGCTGTGCGGGATCGCCGAATTCGATCGCGCGCTCGGCGGCGGCTTCGTTGCGGGATCGGCGACGCTGATCGGCGGCGATCCGGGGATCGGTAAATCCACCCTGCTGCTGCAGGCGGCGGGGCGGCTGGCGCTCGCGGGCAAGTCGGTCGTCTATATCAGCGGCGAGGAAGCGGCGGCGCAGGTGCGGTTGCGTGCGCAAAGGCTGGGGCTAGGCAAGGCGCCGGTGGCGCTGGCGAGCGCGACATCGGTGCGCGACATCCTTGCGACGCTGGGGAGCAGCGACCCCGATTTCGTCGTCATCGATTCGGTCCAGACGATGCACAGCGATCTGATCGAGGGCGCGCCGGGGACGGTGAGCCAGGTCCGCGCTTCGGCACAGGAACTGATCCGCTTCGCCAAAGACAGCGGCGCGGCACTGGTGCTCGTCGGCCATGTCACCAAGGACGGGACGATCGCGGGGCCGCGCGTGCTCGAACATATGGTCGATACGGTGCTGGCGTTCGAGGGCGAGCGCAGCCACCAATATCGCATCCTGCGCGCGGTCAAGAATCGTTTCGGCGGTACCGACGAGATCGGGGTGTTCGCGATGGGCGAGGGCGGGCTGGGCGAGGTCGCCAATCCGTCGAGCTTGTTCCTGACTGATCGCAGCCGCGACGTGCCGGGGTCGGTAGTGTTCCCGGCGCTGGAAGGTACGCGCCCGGTGCTCGTCGAGGTGCAGGCGCTGACCGTGCGGTTGGCGAGCGGGGCGACCCCGCGGCGCGCCGTGGTCGGCTGGGACAGTGGGCGGCTCGCGATGGTGCTCGCGGTGCTGGAGGCGCGCTGCGGGTTGCAACTCGGCGGCGCGGAGGTCTATCTCAATATTGCGGGCGGTTATCGCCTGACCGATCCGGCGGCCGATCTGGCGGTCGCGGCGGCGCTGATCTCGGCGTTCAGCGAGCGGCCGGTGCCCGCCGACGCGATCGTGTTCGGCGAACTGTCGCTCTCGGGCGAGGTGCGCCCGGTCGCGCACGACGCGTTGCGGCTGCGCGAGGCGGCGAAGCTCGGTTTCTCGACCGGCTGGGGGCCGAAGGGGATGAAGGGCGTCGGCGGGATTTCGGTGACCGGTTTCGCCCGGCTCGGCGAACTCGTTGACCTGATGCTCGGGCGCGACTAGCGACCGGCAAATGGGAAGTTTGACGGCTTTGGATATCATCGTGCTGACGCTCGTCGGCGGCGGCGCGATACTCGGTTTTTCGCGCGGACTGGTGCAGGAGGTGACGACCCTCCTCGCTTGGGTGCTTGCGATCCTCGCGGTGCGCCTGTTTCACGGCATGGTGACCAGCCTCGTCAGCGGCTGGGTCGGGACCGAAGGCGGCGGCGCGGTGCTGGCGTTCGTGATCGTTTTCGGCGGGGTGTTCGCGGCGGCCAAATGGGGATCGCGCGCGATGGGACGGCGCAGCCGTGCCTCGCTCGTCGGCGGGTTCGACCGCGGGCTGGGTGCGGGGTTCGGGGCGGTGAAGGGGCTGCTGATCGCCTCGATCGGCTTCATGCTGGTGACCCTGCTGTATGACATCGGCTACGGCAATGCGCAGCGCCCGGCGTGGATGACCGACAGCCGCACCTATCCGGCGCTTAATGCCACGAGCGCGGCGATGAGCAAAGTGATCGCGGAGCGCCGCGCCGAGGCGCGCGCCGCCGAATCCGATGGCAACAAGGACGCATCCAGCGCGGGCGCGAAATGAGCGCGCCGCTCTATAATCGCGACATCCTGTCGCTCGCGGTCGCCACCGCCGAATATCTGCCGCTGCCCGATGCGGCCTATCACGCCTCGCTGCGCGCGCCGCTGTGCGGGAGTCGGATCATCCTCGATCTCGATACCGACGATGCCGGTTTGGTGAAGGCGATCGGCCTGCATGTTGAAGCCTGCGCACTCGGCCAGGCGTCGGCGGCACTTCTCGCGCGTCATGCGACGGGCAAAGGGCTGAGCGACATCCGCGCCGCGCGCGCCGCCATCGCCGGCTGGTTCGGCGGCGGCGATGATCGGCCCGACTGGCCAGGCTTCGACCTGCTGGCGCCGGCCAAGGATTATCCCGCGCGGCACGGCGCGATCCTGCTGCCCTTCGATGCGGCGATCGCTGCGCTCGAGGCGCAGGTGGCGCGCGCATGATATCGCTCGCGCTCGCGGCGGCGGCCAGCGAGGCGGCGGCGGAAAGGATAACCGATGCGGCGCTGATCGAGGCGACGATCCTGCTCGGAGTCGCGACGCTTTTCGTCCTGTTGTTCCGCCGCCTCGGCCTGGGCGCGGTGCTCGGTTATCTGATCGCCGGCGCGCTGGTCGGGCCGCACGGGCTGGGCTGGGTCGGCGGCGCCGAATCGAAGCTGGCTTTTGCCGAAATCGGTATCGCCTTCTTGCTGTTTCTGGTCGGGCTGGAACTGCATCCGCGGCGCCTGTGGGACATGCGGCGGGCGATCTTCGGCCTAGGCGCCGCGCAGGTGGTGGTCACCGGCATCATATTGTCGGCGCTGATCTTTGCGACGCTTGGTTTCAGCTGGCAGGCCGCGCTCGCGCTCGGCCTGCCGCTTGCGCTCTCCTCGACGGCGCAGGTTCTGCCGGGGCTCAAAAGTTCGGGCACGATCAACTCCCCGTTCGGCGAAAAGGCCTTCTCGATCCTGTTGTTCCAGGATCTGGCGATCGTGCCGATGATCACAATCGTCGCCGCGCTCTCGCGCGCACCGGCGAACCCTGCCGCGCCGCCGGGATGGCAAATGGCCCTCTATACCGTCGCGGCGATCATCGTACTCGTTCTGGCCGGGCGCTTCGTGATCAATCCGCTGTTGCGGATGGTCGGGCGTTACGGCGAGCGCGAATTGTTCGTCGTCGTCGGCCTGTTCGCGGTGCTGGCCAGCGCGGCCTTCATGCACAGTTTCCACCTGTCGACCGCGCTGGGCGCTTTCGTAGCGGGGGTGATGCTCGCCGATTCGCCGTACCGGCACGAGATCGAGGCCGATGTCGAACCCTTCCGCCTGATCCTGCTCGGGCTCTTTTTCCTGGCGGTCGGCATGGTCCTCGATATCGAGGCGGTGATGGCGCGGCCGCTGCTGGTGGTCGCGCTGGCGGCGGGTCTGGTGGCGGTGAAGGTTGCGGTGCTGACCTTGCTCGTGCGGGCGTTCGGCCGACCGTGGAAGGTGGCGCTCGGGCTCGGCCTGTTGCTGAGCCAGGGCGGCGAATTCGCTTTCCTGCTGTTCACCCAGGCATCGGACGCGCTGCTGATTGCGCCCGAGGCGGCCAGCTTGTTCAGCGCGGTGGTGACGCTGTCGATGGTCTCGACCCCCTTTTTGATGCTGTTCGCGCGCAACCTGGAATTCGCGCCCGACACCAGCCGCAAGCTGCTCGAAGATCCCGAACATGCACCGCGCGGGTCGGCGCTCGTCATCGGTTACGGCCGCTTCGGCCAGATCGTGTCGCAGATGCTGCACGCGGTCGATTGTTCGGTGACGCTGATCGACAAGAAGCCGAGCCAGATCGAGCTGTCCGAACGCTTCGATACCAAGGTCTATTTCGGCGACGGGTTGCGGCTCGACCTGCTGCGCCGTGCGGGCGCCGACGAGGTCAAGCTGATCGTCTATTGCATCGACGACCGCAGCGTCGACGCCGCGGCGCTGCGCCCGGTGGCCGAGGCTTTCCCGAACGCGAAGATACTGACGCGCGTGTTCGACCGGCGCCAGTTGCTGGCGATCGACGGATCAGGGGTGAGCGGCGCGGTGCGCGAGGTGTTCGAAAGCTCGATCGCGCTCGGGCTGATGGCGCTGACCCATCTCGACATCGACCGGCGTGAGATCGAGGATGTCGAGGCGGCGCTGCGCCACCTCGACGAGGTCCGGCTGGGCGCGCAGATGGTCGATGGTGATTTGTCGGCGGGCATGGACCATCGGTTCCAGCCGGGCGGGAGCCGCGAGGGGACGAGTATCCTCGAGAAGTTGCGCGAGACGCGGGCTGCGGCGAAGGCGGCGCGCGACGAGGCGGAAGTTGGCGAAGGTGCCGCGTAGCGCGACATCGGTGCGCCGATAGTTATCCAGTTGGTGAAGTGTTCCGCGCGCCGTCGAGGAAGGCGGCGACCTTGTCCAGGCCATAGGCGTCGGTGACGAAGCTCTGCCCGATGCCGCGGGTCAGGATCAGGGGCAGCTTGCCGCCGCGTACCTTCTTGTCATGCGCCATATGGCCGGAAAGTGTCGCGCCGTTGCTGTTGACCCCCGCGCTGGCGAGGCTGTGCGGCAGGTCGACGCTGGCAAGATGGGCGCGGACGCGCTCGGCATCTTCCTTCGAACACAGGTCGTTCGCGGCCGAAAACTGATGCGCGAGCACCATGCCCGCGGCGACCGCCTCGCCGTGGAGCAGCCGGTCCGAATAGCCGGTCTCGGCCTCGAGCGCGTGGCCGAAGCTGTGCCCGAGGTTGAGCAAGGCGCGGACATCCTGCGTTTCGCGCTCGTCTGCGGCGACGATCCGCGCCTTGGCGGCCACGCTGTGCGCGATCGCCCGCGCGCGCGCCGCGCTGTCGCCCGCGAGCAGCGCCGCGCCATGATCTTCGCACCAGGCGAAGAAGGCGGCATCGTCGATCAGCCCATATTTGACAACTTCGGCATAGCCCGCGCCGAGTTCGCGGCGCGGCAGCGTTTCGAGCGTCGTCGGGTCGATGACGACGAGCGCGGGCTGGTGGAAGGCGCCGATGAGGTTCTTGCCCGCGGGGACGTTGATCGCGGTCTTGCCCCCGACGCTGCTGTCCACCTGCGCGAGCAGGGTGGTCGGCACCTGGATGAAATGGCAGCCGCGCTTGACGATACTGCACGCGAAGCCGACGAGGTCGCCGATCACGCCGCCGCCGAGCGCGATGACATGGTCGCCGCGTTCGACACCCTCGCCGATCAGCCATTCGGTGAGGCGCGCGAGCCCCGCCCAGCTCTTGCTGCCCTCGCCCGCGGGAAGGACGAGCGACGAGAAACTGACATTCTCGGCGCCGAGCGAGGCGCCCAGCGGCAGCAGATAATGTTTGGCAACATGCTCGTCGGTGACGATCATCGTGCGCGGGCGCTTCAGCAGCGGGGCGACGTGCTGCCCGATGTCGCGGAGCAGCCCGTCGCCGATCAGAATCGGATAGCTGCGGTCCCCAAGTTCGACGGTCAGGCGTTGCATTCCGGATTGTCCCACTGTGACAGGGCCTCCATGATCGCGCGCACGGTGTGATCGTGCGGGCTCGCCGCCGAACTGACGCGGATATGCGCCTCGGCATAGATGGGATTGCGGACCGCCGCGAGTTCGCGCAGCACCTCGCCGGGGTCGCGGTTCTTGAGCAGCGGGCGGTGGCTGCGGCGGCCGACGCGTTCGACCAGGGTCGGGATGTCGGCATCGAGCCAGATCGACAGGCTGGCTTCCTTGATCAGCGCGCGCGTCTCGTCATTCATAAAGGCGCCGCCGCCGGTCGCGAGGATGAGCGGCTGGCCGGTGAGCAGCCGCGCGATCACCCGGCGCTCGCCGTCGCGGAAATGCGCCTCGCCGAAACGCGCGAAAATCTCCGAGATCGTCATGCCCGCGGCGCGCTCGATCTCGTCGTCGGCGTCGGCGAAGCGCATGCCGAGCCGCGCGGCGAGCCGGCGGCCGATCGTCGACTTGCCCGACCCCATCAGCCCGACGAGCACGATCGGCCGCTCGCGGATCGTGGCGGGCAAAGGCCCGGAGTTCCCTCCGGCCGGGCTTTTCGGGTTTCGCGTCATGCCGGGCGCGGCTATACCCGCTGGGCCGCGCGGGACAATGGTTTTGCTGCGCCGCGCAAAACGGGCTTCGGGTCGGCAAAAGGATCGCATTGGATATTGCGCAGGCAAGGCAGATCGGGGAAAGGCCGCTGGATCGGACGATCGGTCGTGCTGCTGCTGATCCTGCTGGCCTTCTGGCTGCTGCTGATTTTCCTTGGCCGACCGATCGAACCGCGAATGATTGAGGTGGATGTGACCGACCAGATTGCCGCAAGCGCGTTGCCCGAAGGCAAGTCCGAATGAGCAGGAAACTGATCGCGCTGTCGCTCGGCCTGTCGGGCGCCGCCGTCGCTGCCGCGCTGGTGTTGCCCGCGCTGGCGCAGGAATCCCTGCTGCCTGAAGGCTTCGGCAATCCGTCCCCGGCACCGAGCCCGTCGCCGACCCCCGCGCCGACCGCGACGCCGACGCCGTCCGCGACCCCGAAATCGACCGGACCGACCCCGCCGACGGTCACCGCGACGCTGCCCGGCACCGACACGGCAGCGACCGGTGACGACGAAGTCGAGGATGGCGAAGAGGTCGAACCCGGCACGCTGAAATATGACCTGCCGCCGGGCGCCCGGCGCCTGCTCACCCGCATCGGCCCGCTGACCCCAGAAACCGGCGGCCTCGCCCCCGATGCCTTTGGCGTGCGCGGCCAATATGCCGCAGCGATCATGCGCGCGACGCGCGGCCCGATCGCCTCGCGCTGGGGCGCGATCCTGCTGCGGCGCTCGCTCGCCTCGGCGATCGACACCCCCGACACGATCAACGGCGCCGACCTGGCCGCCGACCGCGCCGGATTGCTGCTGCGCATGGGCGAGGCGCCGATCGCGCGTTCGATCGTCCAGTCGGTCGATTACGACCGCGCCAGCCCGCGGCTGGTCGCGACCGCGCAGCAGGTGTTCCTGGCGAACGCCGATCCCGCCGGCCTGTGCCCCTATGTCCCTGCGGGCCTTGCGCATGGCGACGAGCAGAGCTGGCGCCTTTCGGCGGGCATCTGCGCGGGGCTGTCGGGCGAAGCCGGCCCCGCCGGCTGGGCAATGAGCCGGGTGCGGTCGAGCGGCAAGGTGTCGAATTTCGACATATTGCTCGCCGAACGCGTGCTCGGCGCGAGCGGCGCGGGCGGGCGATCGATCACCATCCAGTGGGACAAGATCGACAAATTGACGAGCTGGCGCTTCGGCATGGCGACCGCGACGGCCATCCCGATCCCGACGACGCTGCGCGAGACCGAAACGCCCGCGATGCGCGCCTGGACCGTGCTCGCGCCGATGAGCGCGATGGCCGACCGCATCGCCGCCGCGCCCGACGCGGCGGCGCGCGGGGTGCTGTCGAGCGAAGCCTATGTCTCGCTGCTCAGCGCCGCCGCGGCCGACGAGGATCCGTCGGACAGCCTGACGACGCAGACCGACCTGCTGCGCAGCGCCTTTGGCGGGGCGAGCGGCACCGAGCGCTATGCCGCGATGGAAAGCCTGTGGGGGCAGGGCGCGAACCCGATCGACCGCTATGCGGCAATGGTCGCGACCGCGCGCGCCGCCGCGGCGCTGCCCGTGGGCACCGATGTCGGCGACGATCCGTGGCAATTGATCGGGGCGATGCTCGCGGGCGGATACGACAATCGCGCGATCGACTGGGTGCCGTCGGTCAATGTCGGAAGCCGCGCCTGGGGCGTGCTCGCGGTCGGGTCGCCGCGCCCGCTCAACGGCACCACCGCAAGCGCGGTGTCGAGTTTTTCGGGCAGCGACGACAGCAAGGATTACCAGCGCAGCAAGCTGCTGCTCGCGGGCCTCGCCGGACTTGGCCGCATCGACAGCGGGCAGGCGGCGTCGGCGGCGAGCGACCTCGAGGTCAATCTGGGCAAGCAGACGCGCTGGACGCGCGCGATTTCGGAGGCCGCGCAGCGCGGCGAGCCGGGCATGGTCGCGTTGCTTGCGGCGACGGGCATGCAGGGCGACTGGGCGACGATGCCGCCCTATCACCTTTATCATATCGTCAAGGCGCTGCGCGAAGTCGGGCTGGGGTCCGAGGCGCGGATGATCGCGGCCGAGGCGCTGGTCCGGGTCTGACGTGCGCGACAGCGATGCCGCGCTGATCGACCGTTTCCTCGAAATGATGGCGGCCGAGCGCGGCGCGGCGCGCAACACGCTGTCCGCCTATCGCCGCGACCTTGAACAGGCGGCCGGGCTGGCCCGGTCGGGGCTGGGCGAGGCCGACACCGATGATCTGAGCAAAGTCATGGCGGAATATCAATCGCTTGCGGCGAGCAGTGCGGCGCGCAAGCTGTCGGCGCTGCGGCAGTTCTACGCCTTCCTGCGCGACGAGGGCGAGCGGGCCGACGACCCGGCGCAGGCGCTCGCACGGCCGACAACGCGGCGCCCGCTGCCGCGCATCCTGACGCACGACGATGTCGAACGTCTCTTCGCACAGGCGGGCGAGGAGGCCGGCGGCACAGTGCCGCCTGCCGCCGCGGTGCGCATGCTGTTGCTGCTCGAACTTCTTTACGGGTCGGGCTTGCGTGCGAGTGAACTGGTCTCGCTGCCGCGCCGCGCGATTGCGGGCGAGCGACTATATCTGATCGTGCGCGGCAAGGGCGACAAGGAGCGGCTGGTGCCCTTGTCGGAGCGCGCGCGCGATGCGCTCGACCGCTGGCTGCCGCTGCTCGCCGACGGGTCGGCCTGGCTGTTCCCGTCGGGCAAGAGCCATATCTCGCGCGTGCGGCTGTTCCAGATGCTGCGCGATCTGGCGGGCCGCGCCGGGATCGATCCGACGGCGGTCAGCCCGCATGTGCTGCGCCACGCCTTTGCCACCCACCTGCTCGAAGGCGGGGCGGATTTGCGGGCGTTGCAGCTGATGCTCGGCCATGCCGATATCGCGACGACCGAAATCTATACCCATGTCGACAGCCGGCGGCTGGTCGAGCTGGTGAACCGGCGGCATCCGCTGGCGGCGATGAAGGTCGGCGAAATCTGATCCTGCCGACCAAAGGCGGCGTCACTCTGACACCGGTTGGTTCTGGGGTAAATCGTAAGGCAATTCAAAGGGCAATCTTGCTTTGGCCTCCTCGAACTGGCCGTGGTCGATCAACCCTTTCATTTCATGGGCGAGGCTCGTGATGTCCGTGACCTTCTGGATCCATTGGTTCACGTAGAGCGGCACAGCTTCTCCGCTCAGACCAATTTGTATGGCGCGATGCGGCAGAGGTTGAAGCGCGAGATCCCGTTCCGGGTCCCACTGAATTCGCACCGGCGAGGAGGCTTTGAGTTCATTCCATTCGTCTTTGCTCATCCCCGTTGGCGCGTGACTGAGGCAGCTATGCGCCAGCGCCCAAGCAAAGCCCTCGTGCGTGATGTCCAGTGCGAGAATTCGTTCTTGCCCCTCATCTTTGAAGCCCCAGCCGGCGCGATACATCATCCACAAAAACGAAGGTTTGATCCACGTCATGCGGGTCATGCTGAAAGGCGGCGAAACAAATGTACCTGCTGCAACGGCGGGGTCAGCTATCTGGCGGCTATAGGCCTGATATACACGGATTGTCTTCTCGTCGTAGACGGCGCGAATTTGCTGCTGCGGAATGTCATTCATTGCTGCCGGCATATATCCAAAGTTTCGAGAGCGATAGCAACCCGGGGAGGATTGCGAGTTGGCGATGACGTGTCGATGCAAATATCGTGCGACTATAATTCGAAGGAGCGACCTCTGCGTCAGCTGTGCATCGGTGGTGTGGCCGATAGGGCCGGCGGACGTTGACCTGACGCCGCCATCGGCCTAGCGACGTCCCCCATGACAGCCTTTCTGGACTTCGAAAAACAGGTCGCGGCGCTCGATCGCCAAATTGCCGAATTGCGCGAAATGGGCGACGATCCGTCGCTCGATATCGAGGGCGATATCGCGCGGCTCGAGGATAAATCCTCGAAAATGCTGCGCGACATCTATGCCAAGCTGACGCCGTGGCAAAAGACGCAGGTCGCGCGCCATCCCGATCGGCCGCATTTCAAACATTATGTCGCGGGGCTGTTCGACGACTGGATGCCGCTCGCCGGCGACCGCAATTTCGGCGACGACCAGGCGATCCTCGGCGGGCTCGCGCGCTTTCGCGGCCGCCGCGTGATGGTGATCGGGCATGAAAAGGGCGACGATATCCCGTCGCGAATGAAGCATAATTTCGGGATGGGGAAACCCGAGGGCTATCGCAAGGCGATCCGCCTGATGCAGCTTGCCGACCGCTTCGGGCTGCCGGTGGTGACGCTGGTCGACACGTCGGGCGCCTTTCCGGGTATCCAGGCCGAGGAACGCGGGCAGGCCGAGGCGATCGCGCGCTCGACCGAACAATGCCTTGCTTTGGGCGTGCCGATGGTCGCGACGATCGTCGGCGAGGGCGGATCGGGCGGCGCGATCGCGATTGCGGCGGCGAACCGCGTGCTGATGTTCGAACATGCCGTCTATTCGGTGATCTCGCCCGAGGGCTGTGCTTCGATCCTGTGGCGCACCGCCGACAAGGCGGCCGATGCCGCAGCGGCGATGAAGATGACCCCCGAGGACCTGCTGGGCCTGAAAATCATCGACCGGATCGTTCCCGAGCCCGTCGGCGGGGCGCACCGGGCGCCCGAAATCGCGATCAAGGCGCTCGGCGATGCGATCGCACAGGAACTCGATGCATTGTCGGGCTTGCCGCGCGACGCGATCCTCGCCGCGCGTGAGGAAAAATTCCTCGCCATGGGCCGCGTTTAGCCTCGAGTCCCTCGGAACCCGATTGCGGGGCCGACGTTCTCCCTGTCAATCGCCTGAGCGCACTATTCATGGTGCGTGTCGATGCGCGCCGATATAGGTCAGGCGGACAGAGAAGGACCAAGGGAGGCATTATGGCCCGGACGAAATTGGCGCTGACGGCGCTGCTCGCGACCAGTGTGGCGGTGGGCGGCATCGCCGACGCCAAGACCAAGACGATCAAGACCGCGACCGCGATCACCGCCGCCGAGCGCAAGCAGGGCGACGAGGCGCACCCGGAACTGGTGCGGGAGTTCGGCGGTGCCTATGAAGGGCCGCAGGCGGCCTATGTCGGGCGGGTCGGCCAGAATATCGCGCTGCAATCGGGGCTGTCGAATGCGCGCAGCGATTTCACCGTCACTTTGCTCAATTCGCCGGTGAACAACGCCTTCGCGATCCCCGGCGGCTATATCTATGTCACGCGCCAGCTGATGGCGCTGATGAACGATGAGGCCGAACTCGCGGGCGTTCTCGGGCACGAAGTCGGCCATGTCGCCGCACAGCACAGCAAGAAGCGCCAGTCGGCGGCGACGCGCAATTCGATCCTCGGCGTGCTCGCCGGGGTGCTCGGCAGCGCGATCGGCGACAATGGCGGGCTGCTCGGCGGGCTCGGCGGGCTGCTCCAGAATAATGCCATGAAGGTGGCGCAGCTGGCGACCTTGGGCTTTTCGCGCGGGCAGGAGCTTGAGGCCGATCAGCTCGGCGTCCAATATCTGCGCAAGGCGGGTTATGATCCGATGGCACTGTCGACGGTGCTCGCGAGCCTTGCGAACCAGACCAACCTCGAGGCGCGGCTGTCGGGCGGCGATGCGCGGGCGCTGCCCGAATGGGCGAGCACGCACCCCGACCCCGCCTCGCGCGTGCGCAACGCCCAGACGCTCGCGGCGGGCGCCGGGACCGGCGGCGTGCGCAATGCCGAGGCGTTCCTGACCTCGGTCGACGGCGTGCTTTACGGCGACGATCCGGCGCAGGGGGTGGTCGAGGGCAATGAATTCCTCCACCCCGACCTCAAGCTGAAATTCGCGGTGCCGACCGGCTATGCGATGCAGAATGGCGCGACCGCGGTGTCGGTCAGCGGCAACGGCGGGCAGGCGCAGTTCACCACCGCCGCCTATAATGGCGACATGAACGCCTATATGGCCGCCGCGTTCAAGTCGATTTCGGGCAATACGACGCTGACGCCGAGTGCGGCCCAGCGCACGACGGTGAACGGCATCCCGGCCTATTATGCGACCGCGCGCGCCAACACCCAGTCGGGGCAGGTCGATGTCACGGTCTTTGCCTATGAATTTTCGCGGACGAGCGCGTTCCACTTCGTCGCGCTGACCAAGGCCGGCGGCGGCGGCGTGTTCAACAGCATGTACAATAGCGTCCGGCGGCTGAGCACCGCCGAGGCGGCGGCGATAAAGCCGCGGCGGATCGACGTGGTGACGGTGGCGCGCGGCGACACGGTCGCGACGATGGCGCGGCGCATGGCGTACAGCAATTACCAGACCGAGCGTTTCCAGGTGCTCAACCGGCTGACCGCGGACAGCCGCCTGACGCCGGGGCAGAAGGTCAAGATCGTGGTCTACGCCAGCCGCTGAGCGGGCGGGCGCTGCGAGCGGACAGCAAAAAGGGCGGTGGATCGCTCCACCGCCCTTCTCGATCGGATCACCGCCCGGCGAACCGGGCGGCAGATCGCAATATTATTCGCCGCCGAGCGCGCTGTCGACGTTGTTGAACGTGCCGCTGACGCTCTTGCCGACCGAGGTCATCGCGGTGATGCCGGCAACGGCGATCAGAGCGGCGATCAGGCCGTATTCGATGGCGGTCGCGGCCTTGGTGTCGCGGACGAATTTCTTGAGAAACTTCATGTCTGGTCTCCTGATAAGTCACTTACCCTGTTGACGGTCTGGTCGGGTCAACATTTGCAGTTCTACGGCGAATTGGTTTTGAATTTCTTAATGCGTCGCTTGGTCTTGTCGTCGTTCGCGAGTCCCGAAATCGGACAGGCGAAAGTCTTACATCGCTTCGGTCGAAGCCGAGGACACGTTGTTCCACATGCCGATCGTCGACGATCCCACATTCGTTATTGCTGTCATCGCCGCGATGAAGATGAGGGCCAGTATGAGCCCATATTCGACGGCCGTCGCGGCGCTGGTCGACCGCAGCAGCTTGGCAATCTTTTTCATCGTTCTGCCCCTGCCTTTTTGCCAGGATCAGTCGCCCTGAATTGCCGGACGGAGGTCCATGGCCTTGACGTGTGCGCGACGGGCGCTGGTCCGCGCCGGTGTCGCACCATGGATCCGAGACGATGAAGTCGCTCGAACCTCGGCCGTGCAATTCGGGGATTCTGGTCCTAGAGTTCCCGAGGCCTACGGATTTCGCATATCAGGGTTAATAATTTGTCCTCTGCAGCATCGATAAAAACATCCGAAAACTGTCTCATTGTGGTCGCTGCGGCGATGGTCGATCGCGACGGCCGCGTGCTGGTCCAGCAACGCCCGCCCGGTACCGCGATGGCGGGTTTATGGGAGTTTCCAGGCGGCAAGATCGAGCCCGGCGAAACCCCCGAGGCGGCGCTGATTCGCGAACTGGCCGAGGAACTGGGGATCGAGGTCGATCATGCGTGCCTCGCGCCCGCCTGTTTCGCGAGCGAGCCGCTCGGCGACCGGCACCTGCTGCTGCTCGTCTATGCGCTGCGCAAATGGAAGGGCGTGCCCGAGGCGCGGCACGCCACCGCGCTGCGCTGGGTGCGGCCGGTCGAGCTCTATGGCCTCGACATGCCGCCCGCCGACCGGCCGCTGATCGGGCTGCTCGAGGCCTTGCTCTAGGCCCTAATCCTTCGCTTTCAGCGCGTCGGCGAGCGACGCGGTGCCGCTGCCGCGACGCGCCGGTTTCGGCTGGTCGGGATGCGGCGCCCAGCCGCTGAAATGGACGAGCCGGAACTGTTCGGCGATGCGCCCGTCGGCATCGGCCTGACCCGCGAAGGCGAGCGCGATGCGTGCGACCTCTTCGCGCGTCAGCGGCGGCGGGGCCGGCGACAGACGGCTCGACAGCCCCGCGGCGCGCAGGTCGCGAACGAGCGCGAACCAGTCGCCATAGCGCACCGCGAGATCGTCGACATCGACGACGGGCAGGGTGAAGCCGGTGCGCTGGAGCAGATTGCCCGTCGCCGCGAGGTCGATCTGCGGATGAAGCCGCGCGATCGCGCGCACCCCGTCGGCCATCATCGCGCGGCGCAGCTTGGCGAGGCTGCCGTCGCCGACGAAGGCGCCGAGCAGCAACCCGTCGGGGGCGAGCAGCGCGCGTAGCCGGACGAGCGCGCCGGGGACGTCGTTGACGCCGTCGAGCCCGCCGGGCCAGACGATGAGGTCGAAGCTCGCGAAGGGCAGGTCGATCGAATCGGCCTCGCCCGCGATCGCGCCGGTGGCGGCGGCAAGGCGCGGCCCGGCCTCCAATATCGTCAGTTCGGTGCCGGTCGCGCGCAATCGGTCGGCGAGCGCCGGGTCGTGCGCACCGATCAGCAGGGTGCGCGCGAAGCTGCGCGTGACCATCGCCAGCCGGTCGGCCAGCGTCTCGGCGATGATCGGCGCGAGGAAATCGGCGCCGGCGGGCAGGCGCGCGAGCCGGTCGCGCTGGGCGCGGTGGCGGGCAGACGAAAAAAGCGGGGCGGGGGGCTGCGACATGCGGCGCTTGTGCCGCCTCGCACGATGCTTCACAAGTTCGGACATGGGGGCAGCGGCGCAGGATGTCGAAAGCGGACCCTCGGCAGGACCGGCCGACGCGCTGGCCCGCAACCTCAAACAGGCCGGCCGCGCGATCCTCGATTATGCCTTGCCGCCGCGCTGCCCGGGCTGCGGCGTGATCGTCGGGGGCGACCGGCAATTCTGCCTGACGTGCTGGCAATCGCTCGATTTTCTCGATGGCCCGGCCTGTGCGCGCTGCTCGATTCCCTTGCCGCGCGCGCTGCCCGATGGCGATCTGCAATGCGGCGCGTGTCTCGCGTCGCCGCCGCCGTTCGACGGCGCCCCGGCGGCGGTCGCCTATGGGCCGGCGGCGCGCACCGTCGCGCTACGCCTCAAATATGGACGGCGGCTCGGTCACGCCCGGTTGATGGCGCAGCTGATGGCGCGGCCGCTGGCGACGCTCGCGGGCGAGGGCGATGCGCTGCTTGTTCCGATTCCGCTCCACCGCTGGCGGCTCTGGTCGCGCGGCTTCAACCAGGCGGCGCTGGTCGCCGATGAACTGACCCGGCTGACCGGCATGCCGCACGACCATCATCTGTTGCTCCGGGCGAAGGCGACGGCGTCGCTGCGCGGCAAGACCCGGCGCGAGCGCGAGAAGGTCGTCGCGGGCGCCTTCGCGCTGGCCGAGAATGGCAGGGCGAAGGCGGCGGGGCGCCACCTGATCCTGATCGACGACGTCCATGCGAGCGGGGCGACGCTGCGCGCGGCGGCGAAAGCGCTACGGCGCAGCGGCGCGGCGCGCGTCTCGGCGCTCAGCTGGGCGCGGGTGGTCCCCGACGCGCTGATGACGAGCAACATATTTGACTTTGCCACGTTGGATTCCGATATCATGGACCAGATCATGACAGGATAGGCGCATGCCCAAAATCGAAGTGTTTACGAAAGTCTTCTGCCCCTATTGTTCGCGCGCCAAGGCGCTGCTCGACAGCAAGGGCGCCGATTATCAGGAAATCGACCTGACGATGGATCGCGCCGGCTTCGACGCGATGGTCGCGCGCGCCGGCGGCAGCCGCACCGTTCCGCAGATCTTCATCGACGGCAAGCATATCGGCGGCAGCGACGATCTCGCGGCGCTCGATGCCAGGGGCGGGCTCGACCCGTTGCTCGGCGCCGCCTGAGACCCCCATGATCGTTTTCGATCTTTGCTGCGCCGCGGGCGACCACCGGTTCGAGGCGTGGTTCAACAGCAGCGACGGCTTTGCCGACCAGCAGGCGCGCGGGCTGATCGCGTGCCCGGTGTGCGGCGACAGCGACGTGCGCAAGGCGGTGATGGCGCCGCGCGTCGGCGCCAAGTCGAACCAGATTGCCGCACCGGCGCCGCCGGCGCCGGCGGCAAACCCGGCCGGCGAAATCACACCCGAAATGGTGAAGAAGGTGATGGCGGGAATTGCGGCGCAACAGGCAGAGATGCTGCCGCAGTCGCGCTGGGTCGGCCGCGACTTCGCCGACGCCGCGCGCGCGATGCACGAAGGCCGCGCTAAGGACGATCTGATCCACGGCCAGACCTCGCCCGAAGAAGCGCAAGCGCTGCGCGACGATGGCATCGCGGCGATGCCGCTGCTGGTGCCGTTCGTCCCGCCCGAGGCGGCGAATTGATTGCGGTCGATTGACCGGCGCCGATTGACGCTTTGCGGCCCGCGCCGCTACACGGGCGGCGGCGCACCCGTAGCTCAGCAGGATAGAGCATCAGATTCCTAATCTGGGGGCCACAGGTTCGAATCCTGTCGGGTGCACCATGCTCCATTGCTCTCTTCGGTGCGACATTGCCGGTGGCAGTGCGCTACGATGGTCCTTGGCCCGAGCCTGTCATGCTGCGTTTTTGGGGTGGTTTCCCGCCATTCCCCATATTGTCATTCCCGCGAAAGCGGGAAACCAGGGAAAGCTTGGCCGACGCACGCTCTGGGCCCCGGCTTTCACTGGGGAAGGGGCCTCCTTACCTCTTCGTCGCCCCGGACTTGATCCGGGGTCCCGCTTGGCACCGTCGATCAGCGGGACTCCGGGTCAAGTCTGGGGTGACGATCATGGAACGTCCGCTTCCCACCCCATGTCAGGCGGCCGAGCCTGATCGGGTGTGGCGGTGCTGGAGTGCGAGGCGCAGCCTGGGGCGCTATCGCAAGTAAGTGTCCGCTGACCGAGCGGATCGAGCTGCTCCTTCCGGTCAAGCCCGGCAACCGCCGCGCGATAGCCTGTCAGGGCGCTGCGCCGGGAAAATCCGAAAAATCATACGCGAATACTATGCGTCGGTCGTTTTCGTTCTCTCGAATTCAAACGCGCACCCATCCTATTTGAGCCTCCGCAGACGACTCGCGCCGCCTCCCGCGGCCGGCGTCCTGCCGGAGCAACACCCATGCAGGATCTTCTCTGGATCGGCATCATCCTGGCCCTCCTCGCCGCGAGCCTCGGCTACGCGCGGCTGTGCGACGACGCCTGAGGTGATGCCATGACTCTCGACCTCTGGCTCGCGGGCCTCACCGCGCTCGGCCTTCTTTCCTATCTTGTCGCCGTGCTCGCGCGGCCCGAACGATTCTGAAGGGAGACGCGCCATGACCTTTCAGGGATGGCTCCTGATCATCGCCTTCGTGGGGCTTTTGCTGTTGCTCACCAAGCCGATGGGCCGCTGGCTCTTCGCGCTCTACGAGGGCCGGCGCACCCCGCTGCACCGCCTGCTCGGCCCGGTCGAGGCGGGCTTCTATCGCCTGTCGGGGATCAACCCGGCGGAGGAGCAGGGCTGGCGCCGCTATGCGGTGCATATGCTGATCTTCAACGCGGTGCTGCTGCTCTTCACCTATGGCGTGCTGCGGTTGCAGGGCGTGCTGCCGGGCAATCCGCTCGGCTATGACGGCACGAGCGCCGACCTCGCGTTCAACACCGCGATCAGCTTCACCGCGAACACCAACTGGCAAAGCTATGGCGGCGAATCGACGATGTCGAATTTGAGCCAGATGCTCGGCCTCACGATCCACAATTTCCTCTCGGCGGCGACGGGCATCGCGCTCGCCTTCGCGCTGTTCCGCGGTTTCGCGCGGCGCGAGGCGAAGACGATCGGCAATTTCTGGGCCGATATGACGCGCGTGACGCTCTACCTGCTGCTGCCGCTCTGCCTCGCCTACGCGCTGTTCCTGATCGCGAGCGGCGTGCCGCAGACGCTGGCGGGGTCGGTCGATGTGACGACGCTCGAGGGGGTCAAGCAGACGCTCGCGCTCGGGCCCGTCGCAAGCCAGGAAGCGATCAAGATGCTCGGCACCAACGGTGGCGGCTTCTTCAACGCCAACAGCGCGCATCCGTTCGAAAACCCCAGCGCGCTGACCAATTTCGTCCAGATGCTGTCGATCTTCGTCATCGGCTTCGGGCTGACCTGGACCTTCGGCAAGGCGGTCGGCAACCCGCGCCAGGGCTGGGCGATCCTCGCCGCGATGGTGACGATCTTCCTCGCGGGGGTGACGGTCACATACTGGCAGGAAGCCGCGGGCAACCCGATCCTCCACAATCTCGGCGTAGCCGGGGGCAATATGGAGGGCAAGGAGGTGCGCTTCGGCATCGCCGCCTCGTCGCTTTTCTCGATCGTCACCACCGCGGCGTCGTGCGGCGCGGTCAATGCGATGCACGACAGCTTCACCGCGCTGGGCGGCCTGATCCCGCTGTTCAACATGCAACTCGGCGAGGTCGTGATCGGCGGCGTCGGCGCGGGCATCTATGGCTTCCTGCTCTTCGCGATCCTCGCGATCTTCGTCGCCGGGCTGATGGTCGGGCGCACCCCCGAATATGTCGGCAAGAAAATCGAGGCGCGCGAGGTCAAGCTTGCGGTGCTCGCGATCGCGGTGCTGCCGCTCGTCATCCTCGGCTTTACCGCCATCGCGTCGGTGACCGAGGCGGGGCTGGCGGGGCCGCTGAACAAGGGGCCGCACGGCTTTTCGGAGATTCTCTACGCCTTCACCAGCGCGGTCGCGAACAACGGATCGGCCTTTGCGGGGCTCAGCGCCAACACCCCCTTCTACAACGGGCTGCTCGGCATCGCGATGTGGCTCGGCCGCTTCTTCGTCATCGTGCCCATGCTGGCAATCGCGGGCGGCCTCGCGGCGAAGAAATATACGCCGGCGACCGCGGGCAGCTTCCCGACCACCGGGCCGCTGTGGACGGGCCTGTTGATCGGCATCGTGCTGATCGTCGGCGGCCTGACCTTCCTGCCCAGCCTCGCGCTTGGTCCGATCGCCGATCATCTCGCGATGATCAATGGCCAGCTTTTCTAAGGATATCCATATGGCTCGGTCTGAAACCAAGTCCTTGTTCACGGCAGATCTGATCGTCCCGGCGATCGGCGACGCCTTTCGCAAGCTCAACCCGAAAGAGCTGATCCGCAACCCGGTGATGTTCACCACCGCGGTCGTCGCGCTGCTGCTCACCGTGCTGCTCGTCGTCGGGCAGGACGGGCTCGCCACCGGCTTCAAGCTCCAACTCGTCATCTGGCTGTGGCTCACCGTGCTCTTCGGCACCTTTGCCGAGGCGCTCGCCGAGGGGCGCGGCAAGGCGCAGGCGGCGTCGCTGCGGGCGGCGAAGGCCGAGCTGACCGCCAAAAGGCTGAAGGGCGAGGGCAGTGCCTTTGAGGATGTGCCCGCGAGTGCGCTGCGCGTCGGCGATATCGTGCTCGTCGAGACGGGCGACCTGATCCCGTCCGACGGCGAGGTCGTCGCGGGTGTCGCCTCGGTCAACGAGGCCGCGATTACGGGCGAAAGCGCGCCGGTGATCCGCGAGGCGGGCGGCGACCGCAGCGCCGTCACCGCGGGCACGCGCGTCATCTCCGACGCGATCCGCGTCCGGGTCACGGTGGGTCCGGGGCAGGGCTTCCTCGATCGCATGATCGCGCTCGTCGAAGGCGCCGAGCGGCAGAAGACGCCGAACGAGATCGCGCTGACCTTGCTGCTCGTCGGGCTGACGATCATCTTCCTGATCGCGGTCGGCACCATCCCGGGCTTTGCTTCCTATGCGGGGGGCAGCATCCCCGTCGCGATCCTCGCGGCGCTCCTCATCACGCTGATCCCGACGACGATCGCCGCCCTGCTGTCGGCGATCGGCATTGCGGGCATGGACCGGCTCGTGCGCTTCAACGTGCTCGCGAAATCGGGACGCGCGGTCGAGGCGGCGGGCGACGTCGACGTGCTGCTGCTCGACAAGACCGGCACGATCACCATCGGCGACCGCCAGGCGACCGAGTTCCGTCCGATCGGCGGCCAGTCGATGGCGGTGCTGGCGGAAGCCGCCTTGCTCGCCAGCCTCGCCGACGAAACGCCCGAGGGGCGCTCGATCGTCGCATTGGCGCGCGAAAAGTTCGGCCAGACCGCGTCCGAACTGCCCGCCGGGGCAGAGATCATCGCCTTCACCGCGCAGACGCGCATCTCGGGCATCAAGCTGGGCGAAACCGTGATCCAGAAGGGCGCGGTCGATTCAGTGCTGCGCGCCAATCCGGGCGCGGGCACCACCGCCGCCGCGACCGAACTCCGCCGTATCACCGACGAGATCGCGCGCGCCGGCGGCACCCCGCTCGCGGTCGCGAAGGACGGCCAGCTGCTCGGCGCAATCTTTTTGAAGGACATCGTCAAGGCGGGCATTCGCGAACGCTTCGGCGAGCTGCGCGCGATGGGCATCCGCACCGTGATGATCACCGGCGACAACCCGCTCACCGCTGCGGCGATCGCGGCCGAGGCCGGGGTCGACGATTTCCTCGCGCAGGCGACGCCCGAGGACAAGCTCGACCTTATCCGCAAGGAACAGGCGGGCGGGCGGCTCGTCGCGATGTGCGGCGACGGCACCAACGATGCGCCCGCGCTCGCGCAGGCCGACGTCGGCGTCGCGATGAACACGGGGACGCAGGCGGCGCGCGAGGCGGGCAATATGGTCGATCTCGACAGCGACCCCACCAAGCTGATCGAGGTCGTCGGGCTCGGGAAACAGCTCTTGATGACGCGCGGGGCGCTGACGACCTTCTCGGTCGCGAACGACGTCGCCAAATATTTCGCGATCATCCCGGCGATGTTCATCGCGCTCTATCCGGGGCTCGGCGTGCTCAACGTCATGGGCCTCACCAGCCCCGAGAGCGCGATCCTGTCGGCGATCATCTTCAACGCGCTGATCATCCCGCTGCTCGTCCCGCTCGCGCTGAAGGGCGTCGCCTATCGCCCGATGGGCGCGGGGCCGCTGCTCGCGCGCAACCTTGCCGTCTACGGCCTCGGCGGCCTTGTCGCGCCGTTCGTCGGCATCAAGCTCATCGACCTGGCCGTCGGCGGCCTCGGTCTCGCCTGAGGAAATGACTATGAACAAGGATCTCTCCAGCGCGCTGCGCCCGGCGATCGTCATGACATTGCTGTTCGCGGCCTTGCTCGGCATCGCCTATCCGCTGGCGCTCACCGGCGTCGGGCAGGCGCTCTTCCCGGCGCAGGCCAATGGCAGCCTGGTGCGCGCGGACGGTAAGGTCATCGGCTCCGACGTGGTCGGGCAGGCCTTCACCAGCGACCGTTATTTTCACAGCCGGCCGTCGGCCGCGGGCGACGGCTACGACGGGCTTGCCTCGTCGGGCTCGAACCTCGGCCCGACCTCGCAGGTCTTGGCCGACCGCGTGAAGGCCGATGTGGCCAGATATCAAGAGACGACACCGGGCCGCCCTGTCCCGCCCGACCTGGTGACGACCTCCGCCTCGGGGCTCGACCCCCATCTGAGCCCCGAGGCGGCTTTTTACCAGGTCGATCGTGTCGCGCGGGTGCGCGGGATCGACCCGGCGGCGGTCCGCAAGCTGGTCGCGGACAGCGTCGAGCAGCCTTTGCTCGGCTTCCTCGGCGAGCCGCGCGTCAATCTGTTCGCGCTCAATCGACGACTCGATGCTTTTGGCGCTAAACCCCCCGCGTGACCGGACTCGACCGACCCTCTCCCGAGGCCTTCCTGCGCCAGGCGGCACAGGAAGGTCGCGGCCGTCTGAAAGTCTTCCTCGGTGCCGCGCCGGGGGTCGGCAAGACGTGGGAGATGCTGACCGACGGCCGGCAAAGGCGTGAGGCCGGGGTCGATGTCGTGATCGGGGTGGTCGAAACGCACGGCCGCCGCGAGACCGAGGCGCTGGTCGAGGGCCATGAAATCGTCGCGCGGCGCGCGGTCGGTCATCAGGGGCACAGCCTTGGCGAGATGGATATCGACGCGATCCTCGAACGTCGGCCGCAGCTCGTCCTCGTCGACGAACTCGCGCATACGAACGCGCCGGGCAGCCGGCATCCCAAACGCTATCAGGATGTCGAGGAACTGCTGGGCGCGGGCATCGACGTCTATTCGACGCTCAATATCCAGCATGTCGAAAGCCTGAACGACGTTGTCGCGTCGTTCACGCGCGTGCGCGTCCGCGAGACGGTGCCCGACTCCATCCTCGAACAGGCCGAGATCGAGGTCGTCGACATCCCCCCCGACGAGCTGATCGAGCGGCTGCGCGATGGCAAGGTCTACATCCCGCAGGAAGCGACGCGCGCGCTCGGCCACTTTTTTTCGAAGGCGAATCTGACGGCGCTGCGCGAACTTGCGCTGCGCCGCGCGGCGCAGGCGGTCGATGCGCAGATGCTCGACCATGTGCGCAGCCACGCGCTCGCGGGCAGCTTCGCGGTCGGCGAGCGGATCGTGGTGGCGGTCAGCGAGCTTCCCGTCGCGGCAGGGCTGGTGCGTGCGGGCAAGCGCCTCGCCGATGCGCTGCGCGCGCCATGGACCGCGGTCTATATCGAAACGCGGCGCAGCCGGTCGTTGACCGACGACGACCGCAAGCAGCTCGCCGACACGCTCGCGCTCGCCTCGCGGCTCGGCGCCGCGACCGCGACCGTCCCCGCCGCCAGCGTCGTCGAAGGGCTGCAGGCCTTTGCGCGCGATGCGCGCGCGACGCAGATCGTGATCGGAAAATCGACGCGACCCTGGTGGTTCGAGATGCGCCACGGGTCGGTGGTCGACCAATTGGTGCGGACGATCGACGATGTCGCGGTGCATGTCCTGCCCGGCGAGCCCGAGGCGAAGGCGGTCCAGCGCCGCAGCGACGCGCCCACCCCGGGACGCTGGGGCCGGCCGGCGGACTATATCTGGTCGCTCGCGATGGTCGCCGCGATGACCCTGCTCGGGCGCCTGCTGCTCGAAGTCATCGACCTCGGCAATATCTCGCTGCTCTACCTGATCCCGGTGATGTTCGCTGCGGCGACCTTCGGCGTCCGCGCCGGGCTGTTCGCGGGCCTCGCGGCGAGCCTCGCCTATAATTTCTTCTTCCTGCCGCCGACCGGCACGCTGACCGTCAACAATCCCGAAAATGTCATCAGCATCCTCGTTCTGCTCGGCGTCGCGGTGGTGACGAGCCAGTTCGCAGCGCGCGTCCGCGCGCAGGCCGATCTCGCGCAATCGAGCGCGCGGCAGAATGCGGCGCTCGCCAGCTTCTCGCGGCAATTGACCGCCGCGCCCGACCAGGATGCGCTGATGCAGGCGATCTGCGCCGAGGTTGGCCGCCTGCTCGACGTCCGCGCCGTGCTGCTGCTCCCGTCCGCCGACGGCCCGGTGCTGCGCGCCGCGGTGCCGCCCGAGGATCGGCTCGAACAGATCGAGCGTGCGGCGGCGCAATGGGCGATGGACAATGACCAGCCCGCGGGGCGCGGATCGTCGACGCTCACCGCGTCCGACTGGCTGTTTCACCCGCTGCGCACGACGCGCGGCGTGCTCGGGGTGCTGGGGCTGACCCGCGACGATGCGCGCGAGCCGGTGCGTTCGGACCAGGTGCCACTGCTGATGAGCCTGCTCGACCAGGCGTCGATCGTGCTCGACCGCATGGAGCTCGAGGAGGCGTCGCTGCGCGCCCGGCAGGTCGACGAGCGCGACCGGCTGCGCTCGGCTTTGCTCTCGTCGGTCAGCCACGACCTGCGCACCCCGCTGACGACGATCCTGTCGGCAGCACAGGAAATGCAGCGCCATCCCTCGCCCGAACTCGCCGAAACGGTCGAGGCTGAGGCTAGGCGGCTCAACCGCTTCGTCTCGAACCTGCTCGACATGGTGCGCGTCGAGGCGGGGGCGCTGCCGATGAAGATCGAGGCGACCGACCTGTTCGACGCGGCCGCCAGCGCCGCGCACGACACGCGGGCGTCGTTGGCGGGGCATGAGGTGAAGGTCGATATCTCGCCGAACATCCCGCTCGTGCGCGTCGACCCGGTGCTGCTGCACCATTGCCTGATCAACCTGCTCGACAATGCCGGCCGCTATGCCGACGCCGGAACAGCGATCACCATCCGCGCGCGCCGCACGACCGATGCCATCGAACTGTCGGTGATCGACCAGGGGCCGGGCATCGCGCCGGGCAATGAAAAGCGCGTCTTCGAAACCTTCACCCGGCTCGAGGGCAGCGACCGCGCCAAGCATGGCACCGGGCTGGGGCTCGCGATCGTCAAGGGCTTCGCCGATGCGATGGGGCTGTCGGTCGCGGCGGGCAACAACGCCGATCCGCATGGCGCCTGCTTCACGATCCGCATTCCCGAAGCGCTGATCATCACGACCCTCACCGACAAGGACATCCCATGAAGCTGCGCCACAAGGTGCTCGTCGTCGACGACGAACTCCATATCCGCCGCCTGATCCGCGCGGCGCTGGAGCGCGCCGATTATGCGATCGTCGAGGCCGAAAACGCGCGCGAAGCGGCCGATCGGCTGCGCCAGGAGCGTCCCGACATCACCCTGCTCGACCTCGGGCTTCCCGACCGTGATGGGCTCGAACTCGTGCCCTTGTTCAAGCAGCAGTCGGACACGACGCTGATCGTCGTTTCGGCGCGCGACGCCACGGAAGAGAAGGTCGCGGCGCTCGACCTCGGCGCCGACGATTATCTGACCAAGCCCTTCGACACCGACGAACTGCTCGCGCGCGTGCGCGTCGCGTTGCGCAACCGGCTGACGCGCGAGGGCGGCAACCTCACCCTCGCGGTCGGCGACGTGACGATGGACCTCATCGCGCGCACCGTGACCCGGGCCGGCAAGGAGGTCCACCTGACCCCCAAGGAATATGCCGTGCTGGCGCAGCTCGCGCGCTTCCCGGGCCGCGTGATCACCCACAAGCAGATCATGGCCGAGGTCTGGCCGCACGAGCATGACCATCATGTCGAATATCTGCGCGTGCTGATCCGCACGCTGCGCCAGAAGCTCGAGGCCGATCCGCAGCACCCGCAGATCATCAGCAACGAACTCGGCATCGGCTATCGCCTGCGGGTGCCCGACGGGGGCGGGCAGGCGGTGTAATTTCGCGTAAATCCTACGCAAATACTACGCCTGCGGCCGCCCGCTCCTCTCGATTTCAAACGCCGTGCGATCCTATATTCGGGGCATGACGACCTCCAAGACCGACCGCCCCGCCGCGCGCCTGCACGACCATGTCGTCGACTGGCTCGGCGCCCAAGGCGCACTGATGCTGAGCCTCTACATGTGCGCGATCATCGCGCTGATCGCCTTCGTGATCGAAGCGGTCGGCTGATCTGCCGTACCGGCACCGGGAGCTTCCCATGACCTATTGGCATGAAAATCGCTTCGCCGGCATCGGCCTGCGCGCCGGCGGCCTCGCGCTGCTCGCGCTGGGCGGCATGGTCGCAGTGCGGCTCCATCATATGGCGCTCGTCACGCCGGCACGCGACGCAACCTCTTTGACGCTGCTGCTTTCGGCAATCGCCTTCCTGTGCGGCAGCGCAGGTAGCGCGCTGCTGTTCGCCGGCCCGGGGCTGTGGGAGACGGTCGAGGTTTCGGAGCGTTGGCGACGTCTGCGCGCGCCCGATTTTTGAAGCGACGGTCGGTCATCGCGGCGATTGCCTGTTGATCGCAGGTTTGACCTTTGGACCGCCTGCGGTCAAATGGCCCGATGAGCGATGCCATTTCCCTGCCTGTCGATGGCCGGCCGCGACGCCTGACGTCGCGGGGGATCAGTGCGCGCGAGAAGATCCTCGACGCTACGATCAAATGCATCGTCCGGTCGGGGTTCACCGCGACGACGATCGAGCATGTGATGGCCGAGGCGGGGTTGAGTCGCGGGTCGGTTCTGCACCAGTTCCCGAATCGCATCGCGTTGATGGTCGCGGCCGCCGAGCGCGCGATGCGGCGCGTGATGGATGCCGCGGGGGTGATGGCCGCGGCGATCGAGGATCCGTTCGAGCGCCTGTCCGATTATGCGCGCATCTCGTGGGAAAGCCATTCGGCGCCCGAGGGGCTGGCGCTGACCGACATCCTGCTCGCCGCGCGCTGGGATGCCGAACTGATCGCGGGGCTGCAGCCGGTCGCGAGCCAGGTCG
This sequence comes from Sphingopyxis sp. KK2, assembly GCF_001990265.1. GTDB lineage: Bacteria > Pseudomonadota > Alphaproteobacteria > Sphingomonadales > Sphingomonadaceae > Sphingopyxis. The sequence continues at coordinate 19,144 of NZ_LYVN01000013.1, read as the reverse complement.
AGCAGGAGATCCACGACGAGTTCATCAAGCTCGCCAGCGACGCCGGATTCGAGGACGCCGAGGCGCTGGTCCCGCATGGCTGGTTGCTCATCGCAAGCGTCCGCGGGCTGATCATCGAGCATAGCCTGGGCTATGAACGCCCGATGATCCTCGCCGCGATCGACCGGATGATGGAGCGGCATCGGCGGTTTTGCGCCAATCTGGCGGCACGAAATCGCGAGGACGATAAAAATAGTCAAATCTGATTAGTCGATCTTGACTAGTTTGAGGCAATCTGATTTCCTAATGGAAAGTCGGCACCGATAAGCCGGCCCATCAGGAGAGTGATATGCCTAAGGGATTTGCGGCGCGGCTGTGCGCGGGTGTTACGTTTTTCGCGCTGATGGCTGCCGCGCCGGCGATGGCGCAGACCGAAACCGGTGCGCCGGACGGTGCCGCCGAAGCAGCCGACAGCGCGTCCGACAATACGAACGAGATCATCGTCACCGCGCAGCGCCGCGAACAATCTTTGAACTCGGTGCCGATGTCGATCACCGCGATCGGCGGCGACCAGCTCACCGCGCAGGGGATCAGCACCGTTGCCGACCTCGCCAAGATCGTTCCCGGGCTGACCTTCACCCAGAGCCAGATCGCGACCCCGGTCTATACGATCCGCGGCGTCGGCTTTTACGAATCGACCCTCGCCGCGTCGCCGGCGGTCAGCGTCTATGTCGACGAAGTGCCGCTGCCTTTCGCGATCCTGACGCAGGGGGCGGCGCTCGACCTCTCGCGCGTCGAGGTGCTGAAGGGGCCGCAGGGCACGCTCTATGGCCAGAACGCCACCGGCGGCGCGATCAACTATATCTCGGCCAAGCCGGGCAATGATTTCGAGGCGGGCGCCGATGCGAGCTATGGCCGTTTCAACGCGTTCGAACTGTCGGGCTTCGTCAGCGCGCCGTTGACCGACACGCTCGGCGTGCGGCTGAGCGCGCGCGTCGACGAGGGCGGCGCCTGGCAGCAGAATTACACCCGCAACGACAAGCTGGGCAGCGCGCGCCGCATCGCCGGCCGCGCGCTCGTCGTGTGGAACCCGACCGACACGCTGGAATTTACGCTCAACCTCAATGGCTGGCGCGACAAGTCCGACGTGCAGGCGCCGCAGCTGACCGCGCACACGCCGTACAACCCCGCCGGCGCCTATCCCTATGTGCTCGCGACGCCGCTCGCGCCCGAAAATGCGCGCGCCGCCAACTGGTCGGCGTCGACCCCGATGCGCCGCGACGATGATTTCTACCAGGCGTCGCTGCGCACCGACCTCGACGTGTCGGACGATATCCGCCTGACCTCGATCACCTCGTGGATTGAATTCAACACCGATGCGACGCAGGACCTCGACGCGACGCAGTGGCGCCAGCTCGACAGCTATACCCCGGGCAGCGTCAAGAGCTTCTTCCAGGAACTGCGCCTGACCGGTACCAGCGGCGATGCGCGCTGGATTCTGGGCGCCAACTATTCGCACGACAAGGCGAGCGAGCAGCAGATCCTCCAGACCAACGACCTCAGCAGCAACGTCATCATCCCCGGCCTGCCGATCCTGACCACGTCGGCGGTGTTCACCAACCAGAAGGTGACCACCTATGCGGGCTATGCAAACCTCGAATATGACCTGACTCCGAACCTGACCGCGCAGGGCGGCATCCGCTACACGCGCAACGAACGCAGCTTCAACGGCTGCGGCTATGACGGCGACGGCACGACCTATCTGAGCTTCAACGTGCTCACCGAGCTGTTCACCGGTGCGCCGCCGATCAACCCGATCGGGCCGGGCAGCTGCCTGACCTTCGATCCCGCCTTCCAGCCGTCGCTGATCGTCGACCGGCTCGACCAGGACAATATCTCGTGGCGCGGCGGGCTGACCTACACCTTCGACAATCGCGCGATCGTCTATGCCAATGTCTCGCGCGGGTGGAAGGCGGGCGGTTTCCCGACCGTTCCGGCCTCGTCCTTCACCGGTTTCCTGCCCGCGACGCAGGAATCGCTGCTCGCCTATGAGGCCGGTTTCAAGCTGCCGCTCGCCGACCGCACGCTTCAGTTCAACGCCGCGGGCTTCTATTACGACTATTCGGACAAGCAGGTGCGCGGCCGCATCCTCGACCCGATCTTCGGGCTGCTCGAACGGCTGGTCAACATCCCCAAATCGCACATCTATGGCGTCGAGGCGGCGATCGACTGGCGCCCGGTCGAGGGGCTGAGCGCGAACCTGTCGGGCACCTATGTGAAGAGCCGCATCGACGAGTTCACCGGCTATAACGGCACCGGCGTATTCGCCGACTATGAAGGCTCGGCTTTCCCCTTCACGCCGAAGTGGCAGGCGACCGCCGACGTTCAGTATAAATGGCCCGTCAGCGATCGCTGGAACGCGGTGATCGGTACCAACGTCAATTACAACAGCGCGACCAATTCGACCTTTGGCGACCCGGCGATCCTGCGGATCAATGCGCGCACGCTCGTCGATCTGCGCGCCGGGGTCGAAACCGAGGATGGCAAGCTGCGCGTCCAGCTTTGGGGCCGCAACATCTTCAACGAATATTACTGGAACTCGACCTTCCAGGCCGACACCGCCTGGCGCATGGCGGGCCGCCCGGCCAGCTACGGCATCTCGCTCGGCTGGCGCCTGTGATCCAACCCGCGTTCCGGACGATTGCCGCCAACGGTATCAACCTGCGTGCGGCGGTCGCCGGCGAGGGGCCGTTGGTGGTGCTCGTCCACGGCTTTCCCGAAAGCTGGGCGGCCTGGCGGCATCAGATCGGGCCGATCGCAGAGGCGGGCTATCGGGTGTGTGCGATCGACTGTCGCGGCTATGGCGGCAGCGACAAGCCCGATGCCGTCGAAGCCTATGATCTGGAAAATATGACGGCCGATATCGCGGGGGTCGTCGATGCGCTGGGCGACGGCGAACCCGCTATCCTGATCGGCCACGACTGGGGGGCGTATCTGGTCTGGCATACCGCGCTGCTGCATCCGGACCGGGTGCGCGCGGTCGCTGCCTTGTCGGTGCCCTTCATCGGCGTTGCCGAGGTGGCTTTGATCGACGCCCTGAAACCCGTCCACGCCGATCAGGGCCGTTTTTTCTACCAGGACTATTTCCAGACGCCGGGTGTGGCCGAAGCGGAGGCCGAGGGCGATCTCGACGCCTTTGTCCGCCGCTTCTATTTCTGGCTGGCGGGGGAGGCTCCCGACGGACTGGGGGACGACCGGTCGGCCGACTCGCGCCTGCTCGACGGACTGCCCGGTCCCGACCCCTTTCCCGCATGGCTGCCTGATGCGGACATTGCGTATCTGGTCGACGAGTTTCGCGCCGGGGGCCTTCGCGGGCCGCTGAACCGGTATCGCAACCAGCATCGCGATGTGGCCTATCTGGCGCCCTGGCGTGGCCGGACGATCGACCAGCCGGCTCTCTATATCGGCGGTACGCGCGACATCGTGCTGTCGATGTTGCCCGGTTTAGACATGATCGCGGCGATGCGAGCCCAGGTACCCCGGCTGTTCGATGCGATCCTTCTCGAGGGATGCGGGCATTGGACACAGCAAGAGCGCCCTCATGCGGTGACCGCAGCGCTTTTGACCTGGTTGAAGCAAGTGGAAGAAGGACAGGCGAAATGAGATTTGCAGGCAAGACCGCCATCGTTACCGGCGGCGCCTCGGGCATCGGCGCAGCGTTCGTGCGCCGCTTCGTTGCCGAGGGCGGATCGGTGATGATCGCCGAACTCGACGCCGAACGCGCGGCGGCCTTCGTCGCCGAACTTGGCGAGCAGGCGGCGTATGAATTCGTAGATGTTGCCGACGCCGACGCCTTTGCCCCGCTTGCCGACAAGACGGTGGAGCGCTTCGGCGGTATCGATATCCTCTTCAACAATGCGGGGATCGGCAATTTTGGCATGACCCCCGACATGGACGTCGAGCAATGGCGCCGCTGCATCGCGGTCAATCTCGACGCCGTATTCTATGCCTGCCGTGCCGTCATCCCCCATTTGAAAGCGCGCGGCGGTGGAGCCATCGTCAACACCGCATCGGCCTCGGGCATGGCCGCCGACTATGGTTTCACGGCGTACAACGCGGCCAAGGCGGGGGTGATCAACTACACCCGCTGCCTCGCGATCGACCATGCGCGCGACAATATTCGCGCCAACTCCATCTGTCCGGGCCCGGTCGATACGCCGCTGCTGACCAGCGGCGTCGACGAGATCGAGGGGCTGCGTACCGAATGGGAGCGGGTCGTTCCGTCGGGTCGCTTCGCGCGTCCCGAAGAGATCGCCGCCGTCGCGCTGTTCCTCGCGTCGGACGACGCCAGCGGCATGACCGGCGCGACCGTCCCGGTCGACGGCGGGCTGACCGCGCATACGGGCCAGCCCGACCTCCGCGACGTGCTGGGCGCCGCGGGCCAAGCGTGAAAGGATAAGGTGATGACTGCCAAGAAACCGAGCTTTGAAGTCTATCGCGCCGCCGACGCGCCGCCGTACAGCGAGACGTCGTGCATGGAATATTCGGGCATCACCCCGGTGATCGAGGACGGCATCGTGCGCGCGACCGCCGAAGGCGCCGACGACGGCAATGAAGTGAAATTGCTCTTCTCGATGCCGGGGATGAGCCTGACCTATGCCTGGTTCAAGAGCGGCTTTCCGCTGCCGCTGCACAGCCACAACGCCGATTGCCTCTATTATATCATCGCCGGCTCGTTGAAGCTCGGCACCGAGGAGCTTGGCCCCGGCGACGGCTTCTATGTCGGCACCGACGTCCCCTATACCTACAAGCCCGGTCCCGAGGGGGTCGAGGTGCTCGAATTCCGCACCGCCGATGCGTTCGACATCCGCTTCCGGGGCAATACCACCGCCTTCTGGGACAAGATCGTCGACGGTCTGCGCAAGGAAAAGCCGGGCTGGGAAGGCCAGCGCAAGCCGACCGAACTCGCAGGCGCAAAATGAGCGGTGCCACGATGCGCGCCGCGGTCCGCCGCGGCGCCGCGCTGACCGTCACCGACGTTGCCGATGTCGTGCCCGAGGCGGGACAGGTCGTCGCGAAGACGCTGGCATGCGGTATCTGCGGGTCGGACCTCCACGCCGTCCATCACCTCGAACATGGAGTCGAGATCGGCCGCCGCTGCGGCGCGCCCGACACCATCGATCCGGCGCAGGACCTGGTCCTCGGCCATGAATTCTGCGCCGAGATCCTCGACCATGGACCGGGCACCGAAAAGCGCTTCGCGGCGGGCACGCGCGTCGTTTCCACCCCCTTCGCCTTCGGGCCGCTCGGCGCCGAACTGATCGGATTTTCGACGCGTTATCGCGGCGCGCTCGCCGAGCGCGTCGCGCTGACCGAGGCGTTGCTGTTGCCGGTGCCGAACGGGCTCGCGTCGGAGATAGCCGCGCTGACCGAGCCGCTCTCGGTGGGCACGCACGCGGTCGCGGTCGCCAATCCCGGTCCGGGCAGCGTCGCGATGGTCATCGGCTGCGGCCCGATCGGGCTTGCGGTGATCGTCGCGCTGAAGCGCCGCGGCATCGGCCCGATCATCGCCGCCGATTTCTCGCCCGCGCGCCGCGCGCGCGCCGAGAAACTGGGTGCCGACATCGTCATCGATCCCGCCGCGACCTCGCCGCACGATCATTGGGAGGCGCTCGACGTTCCCGCGACACTGACCTCCTTCGGCGCGGCGCAGCTGTCGGGCCGCTCGATGCGCGACGCGATCGTCTTCGAATGCGTCGGCGTGCCCGGCATGCTGCAAAACCTGCTCGAACAGGCGCCGCCGCTCGCGCATATCGTCATCGTCGGCGCGTGCATGGAGGATGATCGCATCCTGCCCGTGCTCGGCATCAACAAGCAGATGCGCTTCAGCTTCGTCTGGGCCTATTCGCCCGACGAGTTCGCCGAGACGCTGCACGCGCTGGGCGAAGGCGCGATCGACGGCACCGCCTTCCTGACCGATCAGGTCGCGCTAGCCGATGCGCCCGCCGCCTTCGAACGGCTCGCTTCGCCGGGCGACCAGGTCAAGATCGTCGTGGAGCCATGGCGGTGAGCGACCAGCCCGCCCCGGCAATGGGCGGCGGCATGGCCGCGATCGTGACCGGCGGCGTCGTGCTGCTGATCGCGGGCTTCATCGCGCTCGGCCTGCTGCTGGGGCTGACGCCGCTCTATGCGGGCTTCCTGCTGCTCTGGTACTGGGGCAGCGTCGACATGGTCGCGCGCAAGGCGCTGGCGCCGCTGCTGATTGGCGCGTGCGGCGGCACCGCGACGGCATGGTTGCTGCAATATGGCGCGGTGCACGGCGGGCTGGCGGGCGTCGCGCCGGTGCTCGGGCTGATCGTCGCGGCGATCTATTTCCAGCTTCGCGGCTGGCTGCCGTTGCTGATCAACCGGCCGTACATGCTGTACCTCACCGTGATGGCGGCCCCGCTGCTGCAGGCGGGTGAGAGCTTTGCGCATGTCATGGCGTCGATCGCCCTCGCGACGCTGTATTTCGGCGGCATCGTAACCCTCGGCCAGATCATTGCGGCGCGGCGGGCGGCGGCATGACCGGCCTTTCGATCACCCAGCCGCTGCACCGCGCGGCGCGCGAAACGCCTGACCGCATCGCGACGGTCGATGGCGGGCGGCAGCGCAGCTGGCGCGAGATCGCGTCGCGCTCGCGCCGCGTCGCCGCGGTCCTGACCGACCTCGGCGTCAGGCCGGGCGATCGCGTCGCCCTGCTCGCGCCCAATGGCGACCTGTTCGTCGATGTCCTGTTCGGCAGCCTGTGGACGGGCGCGGTCGCCTGTCCGGTCAACACGCGCTGGACCGCAGGCGAGATCGCATATGCGCTCGCCGATTGCGGGGCGAATATATTGATCGTCGATCCGGGGTTCCGGTCGATGCTGGCCGACATCCGCCGCGAGGCGCCGGGGGTGCGCGAAGTCGTGATGGCCGGCCCGGTGTTCGAGCAACTGATCGCGGCGGCGGGCGAACCCGACGAGCATCTGCGCCATGGCGACGATCTCGCGATGATCCTCTACACCGGCGGCACGACCGGGCGGTCGAAGGGCGTGATGCTGTCGCACCGCGCGCTGATGGCCTATGCGCTGTGCCTTGCGGGGGCGGGCGATGCGGCGCCCGGCGCGTGCATGCTCCACACCGCGCCGCTGTTCCACGTCGGCGCCATCTCGGGCTTCCTCGCCTGCCTGCTCGGTGGCGGGCGGCACGTGTTCGTTCCGGCGTTCGAGGCCGAGGCGGTGATGGCGGCGATCGCGGGGCAGGGGGTGACCGATATCTTCCTCGTCCCGACGATGCTGCAGGCGCTGCTCGACCATCCGCGCTTTGCCGAGCACGACCTGACCAGCGTCGAGCGCATCTATTATGGCGCGGCGCCGATGCCGCCCGCGCTGATGGACCGCGCGATCGCCGCGATGCCGCGCGTCGGTTTCGTCCAGGGCTATGGCATGACCGAGACCTCGGGCTCCATCTCGCTGCTTAAACCGGCCGACCATCGCGACCCGGCGCGCCGCCGCTCGGCCGGGCGCGCGGTGATGGCGATCGAGGCGCGCATCGTCGACGCCGACGATAACGAAGTGCCCGTCGGCGAGATCGGCGAGATCGTCGCGCGCGGCGAGGCGGTGATGACGGGGTACTGGAACCGGCCCGAGGAAAGTGCCGAGGCGCTGCGCGGCGGGTGGATGCACACCGGCGACGTCGGGCGGATGGACGAGCATGGCTATATCCATGTCGTCGACCGGTTGAAGGACATGATCATCACCGGCGGCGAGAATGTCTATTCGGTCGAGGTCGAGGCGGTGCTGTCGCAGCATCCTGCGGTCGCGCAATGCGCGGTCGTCGGCCAGCCCGACCCGCACTGGGGCGAGCGCGTTCATGCCGTGGTCGTGGCGCGGTCGGATGCGACGGCCGAAGAGGTCATCGCGCATTGCCGCGACCGCCTCGCCGCCTATAAATGCCCGCGATCGGTCGAGTTCCGCCGCGAATTGCCGCTGTCGGCTGCCGGGAAGATCCTCAAGGCGGCGCTGCGCTAGGCGGCGACACGGCGCCGACCATTTTTAATGAGGCAAAAAAGGAGCCGACGGGCTTTCGCTTAATATCGTTCGAGATCAAGGCAGCCTTGTTTGGCTACACTGTCGATGCCGTTGTGACACGGGCTTGCGGTAGACCTGCAGGACCCCGATGAAGGCAAAGGCCTTGCTGGGGCGCTGGGAGGCGTTTTGAGCCGCTGCGGCGCGCTAGATCGGCAGCGCCGTCGTATATTTGATTTGCTCCATCGCGAAGGAAGAACTCACGTCGGACAGTTTCGCGCTGCGGATCAGCTTGCGATAGATGCGATCATAGTCGCCGATGCCCGAACAGAGAATCTTGAGCAGATAGTCGACCTCGCCGCTCATTCGATAGAATTCGACCACCTCGGGGATTTCCGAGATGGCCGAGGCAAAATCGGCGAGCCATTGTTCATCATGCTGGTTCGTCCGGATGCTGACGAAGACGGTGACGCCGAGATTGAGCTTCTCCCTGTCAAGGAGCGTGACCCGGTCCGCGATATAGCCTTCGGTCTCGAGGCGCTTCACCCGCTTCCAGCATGGCGATTGCGACAGGCCGATGATCTCGGACAGTGCCGCGAGAGAGAGCGTCGCGTCGGACTGAAGCGCGGTCAATATCTTCCGATCGAAGCTATCCAGCATATTTTTCTCTCATATGGCCAAAATGTGGAATATATGTTCTGCAATATGCCAAAAATACGGAAAATTGGAAAATAATTTCTGATGCTGCTGGAATATAGGGGCGGTCCGGAAGGAGCTTGTCCATGTTTCAGAAGATTTTCCGCGATCACCCGGCCGATGTCGGCGAATCCTATGTCGAACACTTCGTGTCGGCGGCGAGCTTTTCTTTCGCGATGTTCGTCGGAGCGATCGCCTGCCTCGTCCATGCTCTCGTGCCCGCGCTCTGCGTGAAGACGGGCAGCGGGATTATCAATCGTCTCCACGACCGGATGGTCATCAACCGCCACGCGCGCTGAAGCCGTGTGACGCCGGGCGCCGGCCCGCCGCCTTTCTCTGTTAGGATTATATGATGCTGGAAGCTGCCGCCCGGCTCCCCGTCGACGCGCTGGTCGAGGTCGGAAAGCTCCTGCGCGCCGATGGCCGTGCCGACCTGATCGATCTCGGGGTCGGGGTCTATCGCAACGAACATGGGCGCACCGATGTGCCCGGCGTCGTCAAGACGGCCGAACGCTATCTTGTCGAGAACCAATCAACCAAGGCCTATGTCGCACCCGACGGCGATCCCGAGTTCAATGCGCGCGTAGCGACGATGCTGCTCGGGGAAGGCGCGCGCGGTGGCTCGGTCGTCTGCGCGCAGGCCCCGGGCGGGACGGGCGCGCTGCGGCTTGCCATGGACCTGATTGCGCATGCATCCCCGGGCGCGACGGTGCATCTTGGCGTTCCAAGCTGGCCCAATCATGCGCCGATGCTGGCCGCGGCGGGTCTTCGGGTTGAAGTCTACGACTATTATGACCTCGAAAGAAATGCTCTCGCGTTCGATGCGACGATCGCGGCGCTTCAAGCCGCGCGGCGCGGCGACGTGGTCCTTCTTCACGGCTGCTGCCACAATCCCTCCGGCGCCGATCCGGAGCGCGCCCAATGGGAGCAGATCGTCGAGATCATGGCGGCGCGGGGGCTCGTTCCGCTCGTCGACATGGCCTACCAAGGTCTTGGCGAAGGGCTCGACGAAGACGCAGCGGCGATTCGGATGATCGTCGAGCGCTTGCCCGAGGCGCTTGTGGCCGCTTCCTGCTCCAAGAGCTTCAGCCTCTACCGCGAGCGCGTCGGCATGCTGCTCGTCAAGACCGACGGGGACAAGGCGGCAGAGCTCGCGCGTTCGAATATCCAGTCGCTGGCACGGCTCAACTATTCGAATCCACCCGATCACGGCGCGGCAATCGTCCGTACGATTCTGGGCGACGCCGAGCAAAGCAGGCTTTGGCGCGAGGGCCTCGACGGCATGCGCCTGCGCATCAAGGATGTCCGGCGCCGGCTCGCGGGCGCATCGGGCGGCGCGTTCGATCTTTCCTTTATCGGAAAGCAGAAGGGACTGTTCGCGCTGCTCCCCATCGGAGCTGAGGACGTCGAGGCATTGCGCCGCGATCACGGAATCTACATGGCGCGCTCGGGGCGCATCAATCTTGCCTCGTCGCGCGCCTTGCGCACACAGGCGTGGTGATCGGTATCGACGAGAAGCGAAAGCTGATGCTCGCCGACCTCTTCCCGCCCTGCCGCGCGCCGGCGCGCCGCGCCCCAGGCGCTATTGATGCGCCGCGCCTGATGCGACCAGCCGCCGACGGCGGGCTGCTGGGTCGTGGTGAGCCAGGAAAGCAGCTTTGCAGCGATCCCGTGGCTGCGAGTGCGCAGCGATACGTCGAGCGCGTCGAAATTGGTCGACAGCAAATTGCAGCTGCCGATCACGCTGACCCAGTTTCCGGTCTCCGCGTCGTCATAGACGATGAGCTTGGCGTGCGAACCCGAGGTCCTTGCCGAAAGCGTGATATATTGCCGCTCGTCGAACGGCAGAGCATCGAGCAGGCGCCGCGCCTCGACGATCGACGCCGGCGGCCCGCTCGCCTCGTCGTCGCGCTGCAAACCCCACAGCAATTCGACCTTCACCTTCCGCTTCGCCGCCGCGGTGAGATCCGGAAGGATCGCCGCCAGCGTCTTAGGATTGACGAAGCAGCTGTGAATGATGATCGCCGACCCGGCCTTTTGCAGCGCTTCGCGCAGAAGCGCGCGCTGCGCCGGGCCGCCGACGAAGATATCGCCGGCCTCGATCGTATCGCGGTAGCGGCTGGCCGTCCGGACCTTCGGCAGCGCCGCGCCCTCGTCGTTCGCGGCCTTCCTGCCGCCTGCCGCATCGAGGATCGCACGCCTCAATTTCATCGGGGCATAATCGGGAAGCCCCGCGATGGCTTCGTCCGTGACCTCGAAACGGGCGTAAGGCCTTGCGGGCGTGCGCAGCCGCGGCTCGTCGGGTTCCAATGTTTCGAGCGGCTGGAGATAGAGGAGATCGCGAAAATCGCCATCGGCGGCATTGAAATTCTGATAGCGCGCCTCGAGCGGGCGCGCGCTGGTCGGCAGATCGCGCTCATAGACGACGTCGAGATCGTCCGAGCGTAGCCAGCTCCCGGTCACGCGGTCGAAGCAAAGTGAGGTCCATTTCTCACCGCGCTCGACATGATCGGGCAGGGTCTGTTCAGCCGCCCGGCGCTTGCCCGCCGCGGTCGCGGCGAAATAGGCGCCCGCGTCGCTGGCCCGCATTTCGATCCAGTTCGTCCGCAAGAGATTGATCAGCGCTTCGACGACCAGCCGGTCGGGAAGATCGGAGGCGGCCGCAAGCTCGGCCACGGTGCGCCGTTCCTCGACAAGGTCGAGGAGGATCATTTGCTCGAGGATCGTCCATCGCCGCCCGAAGCTCACGCTGTAGGTGACCGCGGTCCGTAGGACGGGCAGGAAGATGACGCTCATGCCGGCGCCCTCACGCGCGCGAGTTCACCCTGAGCCTCGGCGTCGGCCATCACCGCCATCATGCGGCGCATATAGCTGTAGTCGACGTCCTCGTCTGTATGCGCGTCGCAGCGCGATGCAAAGAAATCCCAGCTGCCGACGATCACCAGCTTGTGGCGCGCGCGGCTCAAAAGCACGTTCATCCGGTTGGCCTCGCGCAAAAAGCCGACGCTCTTCCAGGGAACGAGCGCATTGTTGCGAACGAGACTGACCACGACCACATCGGCCTCGCTTCCCTGGAATTCATCGACGGTCGCCCCCATCCTCTTGCCGCCGCGCAGGGAGAAGGGTGGCTTCGCCATATGCGCGAGTTCTCCCGCGAGCCCTGCCCCGATGGTTGAGCGGAGAAGACCGAGCTGGTCATTATAGGGGCTCAAAATCTGGCACTCGCAACTTTCCGCCGACCCGGCACGGAACTGGGTCAGCGTCTTGACGACCGCGTCCACCTCGACGGGCGACCGGAACAGCCCGTCGACCTCGCCTTCGGAGAATTTTTCCTTCTGGAGCCAGTCGACATCGACCCAGACGATGCGCTGCGCCGGCAACCAGGCATTTTCGACGAGCTCGTAGGGCGGCTGCTCCTCGAATCGCTCGCGCGCCTCGTCGGGCGTGTGGATGAGCGTGCCCGACGCACTGTCCGGGTCGGGATAGAAGATGCGCCCCACTACCGAGGCGATCGCCGGGTGCATGCGATGCTGGTCGGTGAGCGTCGCGGCGGGGCCGGGACGCCCCTCCTCCTCGGAGAAGCTGCTCGTGAAAATCTTGGCGAACAGATCGACCATGCCGCGCCATCGTTCGCAGCGTTCGCCGAAGGGGACGCGGTCCTCATCCTCCTCGACGATCGTCGAATCGACCAGCCCGGGCGCGAAGCCGGCGCCCTTCGAGAGCGCGGCGCGCACGCGAAGCGGGTCGCCGAGCAGCCGCTTGAAGAGCTGGGCGTTGAACGGCGGCAGCTGGAAATGATCACCGATCAGGAGCAGGCGGTGGCTCTCCTCGAGCGCCACCGCCATGTCGAAGCCATGCGCCTTCCCGGCCTCCTCGATGATCGACCAATCGAAGCGCCGGCCGCGGTCGGCAAGCTCGGCGAGTTCGCCCGCGTTGGAGGTCGCGAAGGTCAGGTTGGCGGCGTCCTGGACGAGCAATTGCATCGGCCTGAGATGCAGATCATTGGCGTTGCCCGCAGCGCTCGCCTGCGCGGTTTCGGCCATGCGGCGGCGTAAAAACTCGGGCATCCGCACGGCGAGCGCGCTTCCGGCAAGGCGCGCGAGAAGCTTGTCGGTAACCGCCGGGGCGTCGTGCTCGACGCGCCCGCGCGCGCCGAGCCGGAGCAGGATCGGCCGTTCCTTTTCGGGAAGATTGCCGAATGTCTCGTCGAGCTTGCGAAGGACATCATCCACCGTGTGGTGCGAATGCGCGGTGACCAACAGTTGGGCGCTTGGGTCGGCGCTCATCAGCCGGTCGGCGAAAGCGCGGATGAGCGTCGTTTTGCCCGTGCCCGGCGGCCCCTGCACCGCGAAGGAGGGCTGCATGCGCCAGAGCTGGTCGAGCGTGTCGGTCTTCGACTGGTCGAGCTTCAGCGGCACGCGCCCCTCGGGCGCCGCTTCCTGGTCGCTATGGCTCGCGCGCAGCGGGTCGTCGATGAGGCGGAGCAGGCTCTCGTGCGAGCGCATTTCCTCGATCGCTTTCTGCCGCCGACGTATCTGCGCGATCGTGCCGCCGAAATTGCGCGCGAGATAGCGCGTGGCGCCCTCGGCGAGCGGCGGACTGCCCGAACAGGTAAAAAGATAGCGCGGACCCGAAGGATGCGGGGTGGCGCCGACGAAGGTCCAGTCGGCCTCATTATTGGCGTCGGACTTGATCGTGCGGCGGCTGAGCAAGGTGTAGGTGTCGCGCCGCGGGTCGTCCTCATCGTCGGTGGTGACCTGCTCGGCGCCGAGCTTGAACCAGTCGCGCAGGCGGTCGGCGGGCGGCTCGAGTCCGAGGGCCTGCGCGAGATCGTTGCGGTCGGGCTCGCTGAACGGGGTGACCTCGACCTCGGTATCGCTCTCGGTGCGGTGGACCCGCAATATTTCGACGGGACAGATTTCGGCGACGGTGACGACGGTATCGAGCTGCTGGGTGACGCGAAAGAAATCATGAACGTCGCGCAGATGCGGCTCGAGCGCTTCGAAGGTCTGACGAAAGGGGAAGATGCGGTCCCAGGGCGCCGCGCGGTCGCGGATCGTCTGCTGGCTGTTGCGGACCTTGGGGTAGAGGATGATCTCGATATTGCGGTCGCCGCGACTGAAATATTGATCGTGGATCGTGGTCCGTGGAACGGTCTCGACGGCCTCGCAATAACCGATGCTCCAGGTTGACGAAGCGCCGATAGTCCATTCTTTGACGCGGTAGCTCAGCTGCTCGCCGCGCAGGATATAGTGCGGGCTCGCGGCGCCGCGCGCGATGATCCGGATATCACCCCGCAAGTCGCGCTCGATCCAGTTGCGCTGCGCCATCGGCATGTCGGCGGGTGCCTCGCCTTTCGACGCGAGTTCGACCGCCTGCGCGAGATTGCCTCCTTCGAGGATCCGCACGGCGAGCACGAGGCTGCGGCCGCTCGCGCCGCTCGATATGCTGAGCTCGTTGGTGATGTTGCGCAGCGCGAAGAGCACCGCCTTGTCATCGTTGAGGCGGTCCTCGGCGCTTTCCGCGAGCAGCTGCAGAATGAACTCGCGCTCGCCGCGATTGAGCGCCGAAAGCCGTTCGACATGCGCGCGCAGCGAGTCCCGCTTGCGGTGCTGTTTCGGATCGATGCCGAAGACATGCGCCGCAAGCACCCCGAAATCGAACCAGTCGGTCGCCGTCGAATATTCGCCGCTGCCGCGGTCGAGTTCGGCGGCGCGCAGCCCGTCGCGGTTCGCGACTTTCGGGGCAGCGCCGTCGCGTCCCGCCACGCGAAGCGACCATTCGAAACCGCTCAGCCGGAAGTCGCCGAGACCCTCGGGAGCGGTGAAGATCGAATCGGCGGAGAGCGAGCGGTGGAGCGTGCCCTCGCTGTGGAGCAGGGCAAGGCCCTCGGCGATCCGCCGCAGCCCTTCCCACAGCGAGCGTCGCCGGTTGAGCTCGGCGAGATTCTGCAGCCAGTTGTAACGGGCGCGCTCCTTGAGCACCGCCGACAGCAGCAGGCGGCGGCCGCCGTCGAGCACGGCATAATATTGGCGCTCGTCGGCGCCGAGCTGCTTCAGGCGCACGAAGAGCTCGCCCGCTCCCGGATAGCCCTGCAGGCGCATGAGACCGCGCACTTCGCGGTTCCAGAGCGCTTTGACGTCGCCCTGGTCGCCGCTCCCGCGCCGCCATACTTTCACGAAATAGACATCGCCGGTGTCTTCGGCCGCCCACAGGTCGGGCACGCCTCGCTGCGGGTCGCCTGGGATCAGCTTGCGGCGAAGCCTGTACCGATCGTCTATATATTGATCCGCCAAGGCTCTCTCCCCCAAACCGCTGCCATGCGTAGCGCATTCACAACTAAGGGCAAGGCGAAGGCGCGCGTCTTTACTGAGTATTGGTTCAATATGGTTTGATTGGCATTGCGAGAGACAGCCTCACGGCATCTGGAAGGCTACTAAGTGATAATATCTTTATCCCGCGGGAAGATCGCGCACGCGGGCGTTGCCATAAGAATGGCGATCTCGAGCGCCCCATTTATGGCCGGAGGATAGACGTCTGCTTTCGGCTCGGGTAAACGGCTCTCGCAACGACCGAGATCGGGCGCAAAGCGGACGCACAAAAAAGGCGGCCCCGAAGGCCGCCAAGTTTTGTGATGAAGGAGCTCCTCCATCGGGTCGCGCGGCGGCCAATACAGCAGATCGTGCGGACCGCGACGAAATTCGGCAGCGTGTCTGTCGAATGGACTATGACTGATGCTGACGTGCAACACGTTGTAAAATTTGAAACTTTCAGGCCGGGCACTTTTTTTCTGCAAATTGCACGTGAAGCTTTTAGCGATCGAATGAAAAAGCGATTGCACGGCGAAGGCTAGATGAGAGCGGCCCGGACGCTCCCGATGCGTTGCAGTGCGAGACAAAGCACATTCTGCAGTTCTCTCCCGATGGCTCGGTACTCTTCGGCCGTCAGCTTGGCGTCTTGCCCCTGGACCGCGATCTCATGCGCATCTTCGATCAGCGCTGTGATTTCGGCGAACAAGGGGGGCATCTTCGTGCCGGGTGAGGAGTGGCTGTCATGTGCCATGCGGCGACCATGCTCGACCGCCCGCACAAGTCGATATCCATCTTTCTGAAATTAGTTCGCCAATCGACTGGACTTGCCGCGCCGCGCAAGCATTGCTGTTCCCGCCAGCCAAGCGCTGGCCCGGCCGATACGCATGGCGCGTAAGTGGCCTCGGATCAGTGGGCCCGGATGAACCGGGTCTGCAAGGAGATCCGACATGACCACAAAGACCGATACTAACGAAGCGCCGGGCGCCACCAATCCCACCAAATCGACCGCGGTAGCGACGCTGCTGACCCGCAGCGAAGGCGCCACACTCGAAGACCTCACCACGGCTACCGGCTGGCAGCCGCACAGCTGCCGAGCCTATCTGACGGGCCTCCGCAAAAAGGGCTGGGCTATCACCCGCTCGAAGTGCGAAGGCGGCGCATCGGCATGGCACGGGATGGCACCGGCCATCACGGCCGGGGCGGGCGAGGCCTGATGTCGAGAATTGACACCGTCATCGCGGCTCTGCCCGCGATGCCGCGCCCCGCGGTCGAAGCGCATTGGACCAAACTCGGGGCAAGGGGGGCGCCACGTCTCCCCGATCCGCTTTTCCGGCGCCTGACCGCGCAAATGCTGCAGGAACGCCGGTACGGAGAAGTCCCTGCGATCATCCGGCGGGAGCTTGCGCGGGTTAGCAACCTTTCGACCGGCGGCTCAGAGCAGGGCCAGCCGCCGGTGGTCATGCCGATCAGGCTTGCAGACGGCACCCGCCTGATCCGTGAATGGAATGGCCGGACCGTCGAGGTACTGGTCCGTGACGGCGGCTGCTTCGAGTGGGAAGGGCGGCCCTACAAGTCGCTGAGCCATATTGCCCGGGAAGTAACCGGCGCGCATTGGTCGGGGCCACGCTTTTTCGGCATGAGGTCGCGCCGTGGCTGAGCGGGTCATTCGCTGCGCCATATATACGCGCAAATCGACCGACGACGGCCTCGAACAGGAGTTCAACAGCCTCGACGCCCAATATGAAGCCTGCGCCGCCTACGCCGTTAGCCAACGCCACGAAGGATGGAAGGTGGTGCCCGACCGCTATGACGATGGCGGCTTCTCGGGCGGGAACATGGAGCGGCCAGGACTGAAGCGGCTGATGGCCGACGTTGCCGCCGGAAAGGTCGACGTCATCTTGCTCTACAAGATCGACCGGCTGACCCGCAGCCTCTCGGACTTTGCCCGGATCGTTGATGTGCTTGATAACGCGGGTGCCAGCTTCGTATCGATCACCCAATCGTTCAACACCACGACCAGCATGGGCCGGTTGACGCTGAACATGCTGTTGTCCTTTGCGCAGTTCGAACGCGAAGTGACCGGTGAACGCATCCGCGACAAGATCGCTGCCTCGAAGCGGAAGGGCATGTGGATGGGCGGTCCTGTTCCGCTCGGCTACATCGTCCGTGACCGAAAGCTTATTGTTGAACCGAAGGAGGCCGAGCAGGTTCGTCATATCATGCGGCGCTATCTTGTTCTCGGCTCGGTCCGAGCGCTAGCTGACGAGCTTACCGCTGACGGATATCGTACCAAGGTGCAGATCAGGTCCAGTGGCCCGCACAAGGGCGGCTGTCCGTTTCGCCGCGGCACGATCTATCACCTGCTCGCCAACCGGATGTATCGGGGCGACATGGTCCACAAAGGAGAAGCTTTTCCTGGCGAGCAGGAAGCCATCGTCTCGGAAGAGCTGTGGGATGACGTCCAGCGTGCGCTCGCCGCGCGGTCGCAGGGCGGATCGAGCCGTCAGCCCGCGCGCAGGCCGAGCTTGCTAATCGGCATGCTGTATGACGGGGAGGGGCGTCCGATGTCGCCTAGCCATTCGTCGAAGACCGTGTCCAACGGCAGGGGCGGCACCCAGAAGCGGCGCCACCGTTATTATCAAACTCGCACAGACGCCGAGGGTGGAGTGGCATGGCGGGTGACGGCGACAGACATCGAACCGCTGATCCGTGCCCGGCTCGCGACCTTCCTTGAGGACCAGCAAACGATCGTCGCAATGTCGGCGGATCGCAGCGCCGAGATCATCAATGCGACACTATCGTCAGCGCTGGCAATGGCTGCAAAGCTGCGCTCGGATGCGATGGGCGAATGCCGAGACGCGATCGTTCAAATAGTCAGCCGTATCGATCTCGCACTCGATGACATCGCGATCCAGCTCGATGTCACGAAACTGAGAGAGCAACTCGGCCTTCCCCAGGCACCGGAAGAAGAAGAGCCCGCCGATCTTGTCCTTCATTGTCCGGTAATCAAAGTTCGGCGTGGCCATGCGCTGCGTCTCGTGCTCCCGCCATCCGCTCCGGCGGTGCCGCCACGGCAGCGTGATGAGAAGCTGGTGCAACTCGTTGCTGAGGCCCATGCGGCGAGAAAGCTGGTGATGGAACGACCGGCCCAATCGATCGCGGCCATCGCGGCCGAGCTTGGTCGTTGCCGAACGCGGCTGACAAAGCTTGTTGCTTTGTCCTGCCTGGCTCCTGAGATTGTGACGGCGATCGTCGAGGGACGTCAGCCGGCGAAGCTCACCGCACCGATGCTGACGCGCATCGAGCTGCCGATGCACTGGCAGGAACAGAAGGTCGCGCTGGGGTTCTAAACAGCGATATCCACTGCAGTCACTCTTATGCCCGGCCGAGACCGGGCTTCTTTTTGCTCTCGCGATCGACGGAACTTGGACGTCTCTGACTGCAGGTCGGGATTGCTCCGCCGCGAATGGCGCAGAACGGCGCGCCCTTGCGGGGCGGCCATGCATTTATGCTGATTTTTGTAGTCCTACCGGACTGTCTGGTGCGGTCGAGAAGACTCGAACTTCCACGGCCTTTCGGCCACAACGACCTCAACGTTGCGCGTCTACCAGTTCCGCCACGACCGCACATCATGATGGTCCGGATCGGGTCCGGCACCAGGTAGGAGCGGGCGCCTAGCAAAGCTTGCCGAGCGATGCAAGCGACCATGACCGCATTTATTTTTGCAGCTGCGAAGAAGCTGCATGACGCGCTTGGGCGCGTGTCATGAAATCGACTCCGAAGAGTCACTCAACTGTCATCGCTCTGGCGTCAGACCGTCACCGAATCACCCTAGTGGCGGCGTCACCGGGGGTGTGGCGGGACGATCCCTTCGCGCTGGCCGGTGATTTTTCAGCAGGGGCGTCGCTCGACCGTTTGAGCGCGCACAGCGGATAACGGAGAATTTCATGGCGGCTTTCGCGCGCGTTCGTTTGGTCATGCTCAGCAGCGTGGCCTGTTCCATCCTGGCCGCGTGCGGTGCCGACGGCGTCGCGTCGCCCGGTGAAGGCGTGATCGTGATTCCGGCGCCGACGCCGACTCCCACGCCGACCCCGACCCCCACGCCGACCC
>NZ_LYVN01000012.1 GCF_001990265.1 Sphingopyxis sp. KK2 | reverse complement strand
GAGGCAACACCCGGACACGGCGCGCGCAGCCTCGCACAAGACTTACCGGCGTGCAAATCCCCTGCGGTACAGGCAAGCAGGCCAGGGCTGTCCTTGGGGGTCCAAACGCCTGACCTGCTTGCGGCCCAAGAGGGATCATCGAGCCAGCGGTTGAGGCCGCCGCAAGCAGCATAGCGCAAAGCAAGAAGCCAAACTAGCCAAGCAAATTTCTAGTGGCGGGCGTGACCGGGGCGGGGGCGCCGGCCTACACTAGGCTTGGAATCGCGCAGTGAGAACTGGACCAGTTTCAGGCCAGCGGGATTGATCCGACGAGGCTTTCGGAACAGTCTCGCAGCGGCAATGCAGATGACCGTCGGCGCTAATGCTGTAGCAGCCCGTCGCGCCGACCCACTGCCCCGCCTGTTCAGATACAAGGCCAACTCTTCCGCAATTGTCGCACGTCATCAAATCCGTGTTGATCGCCGCTGGCATTGCTCCCCCCTTTTGCCGCCGCCGTCGATCATTCTCTAGCCGATCTGGCGCGGGCAAGGTGCCTAATATTATTTAGGTTCGATTGAAAAAAGAAGCGACGCAGCCATCAAGACCGCGCCGCTTCAACGATGTCCCGAAGAGCATCGCCCCCTCTGCCTGCCCTGGACCTGGGTCGCAAGTGGTCCCCGACAAACCGAGCTTGTGCGCAGCCATTGCCCTGAAATCATTCCGGTAACTTGTGCAAACCCGACACGCGCACTCGCTTCGTCGCATGCTTGGGCACGGTGGCGCATCCTTTCCGCTCGTCGTGCGATGAAAGGATAGGCCCGCTCGATTGCCCCCCCTCCCGTATCGCCGGGCGGGCCTTCCCATTAGGTCAGAAGTGCAATACAGGTTATGCAAGATTCGCTCGTTTAAAGAGAGGCTTAGCATGACAAGCACCCCGACATCGGCAAAGTCGCTGAAAGCTTGGAAAACGCCTGAGGTTCGTGAGGTTAGTCCGGCGAAGCGCACGCGCGGCGGTAGCAGCTTCGTGAACGATCAAGAGGACCCTTGGTACACGGTGTCCTGATCCCGCGACGGGTTAGCGATTTAGCTGCTGCTCGATTATCAACGGCAGCGACTGCTGTGCATCCTTCATGATCGCTTCTCCGCGGCGATCTGGGTCCCGTTAAGCGCGGCCCTCTTCAGGCGAGCGACGCTCTGCCGCTCGAACTCGGCAAAGGCCGAGGGCGGCGGCATCTGAATGGCGACCTTCACTCCCATGTCAGGCCGTCCCGAAGCGCTGGGTCAGGAAACCGATCGGCGCAAGACCGGCGCCTCCGGAGGTCGATCCCAAGAGCGCCCGAAACCCTTCCACGAGGATCCGGTTGGTCTCGCCGCTCGCGCTGACAACTGGGGCGGTGTCATTGTTCACCTGACCCGTTGAGGTGAACGGCGAGTCTCGGTTCGCGGCAATGCTCGCGATGTTCGCTTCCGCATCGATGCGCGCCTTCGTGATCTGGGTGATCTCGTCGAGCAGGTTGAAATAGGGCGACTGCGAACCCGAAAACTCGCGCTGGATGTCGAGCAGGGCCTTCGCGGCTTCGGCGAAGTCGTCATAGGCCGAGCAGTCGCCGGCAAGGACGCGTGCCTTGAGCGGGTCGTAGGCGGCCTGCGCTGCGCCGAGACGGTCGCGAAGGGACTTGCCGTTGGCGCCGATGGTAAGGTCGTCATAGAGCGATTCAGGCTGGCGGTGATGCACAAGTCGCTTGGCTGGGGTTGGGTGCCACTCGAGGTCATCCCAAAAAGCGTCAAATATCGCAAGTGGCACCGCCGCTCGTTTCTTGGCCTCTATATGCCGCGTGCCGAGCCGCGACCGGTCTACCAAAATGAAGTCATCGATCCATCGGTCGAGGCACGCCGCAAACTAACGCCTGGCTATGACCCCATCAACATACGCACGGCCGCGCCGCCACGCAAGGAGAGGACGAAGCGCGAAATCTCCGAATATGAAGCGAGAGAGAATTCATGATCGAGCATTTGGTCGTCGACCGCTCCGCCTATTTCTACCGAGGGAAGCGGCGATTGTCGCAGGACGCGATCGATCGCCTGTTTGGTGCGGTCCGGGCGAAGGCGGCCGCCCCGTCCCAGAATATGTTCCGCGCCGTCCGCAGCCCAATGGGAGAAACGCTCTATTCGGCAATTTGCTTCTCCTATGAGCGCCCGGTGGCCTTCTTCGACGAGGAAGCCGACGTCCTCGAACGCGTTTTTGGCTTCTTGATGATCATTGAGAAAGACGACTATGTCGCCGTCGTCACCGAGCGCCAGGTTGCGGCCCATCATCATAGCCGCGAGCATGGCTTTCGCCTTGCCCTCGTACTCGCTCATCCAGCCGTTGTTGCAGGTATTGCACACACGTCTGACTACAACCTTGGCGACGGATCCTTGGCGATCCCGATCATAAACGCGTGACATGACATCGCGAGTAACCGGTCCCTCGAAGACGACCTGCTTGTGCCCCGCCATCTCAGGAATGAGATCATGTGCCCATTTCGGCCAAATATGTTTTGCCAATCACGCCTCCCCGCTCGCAAGATTATGGCCCTTAAAAGATTCCGGCCAGTCGTATTCAGCGACCATTGTCGTGACCCACATGGGCATTTGGCATACGCTAACCGATGGTCCGAACTGCCGATATGAGGCGCGTTGCAGCTTGGCCCCTAGCTCGCCTGATCTGGCCGGTAACGGTCAGTCAGCTTTGAAACTGAAATTCAATAATGCGGCCCTTCGGTCACCCCGGACTGACTGCCATCGCCGCTATGACCGCTCGCTTCTTTTCTATTTTATAGAACACAACAGATAATTTTATCCGTCTGTTTCGTACAAATTCTCCTGTCTAAACCGGCCACACCCCGAACGGATCGGGTCCCGGATTAGCCAACAGGAGTGTCAGAAATGTCGATCAAAGCTGCCCCTACTCCCGGCAAGGCCCTGCTGAACCCCAGCAACCACGCCCTGCTTCTTATCGATTATCAGTCGCAGATGGCCTTCGCCACCAAGTCGATCGCCCCCGAACTTCTGCGTAACAATGCCGCGCTGATTGCCAATGGTGCCGCGGGCTTCAATGTTCCCACGATCCTGACCACCGTCGCCGAGAAGAGCTTCTCGGGTCCGATGTTCAGCGAAGTCACCGATCCCTTTCCCGGTCAAAAGCTGCTCGACCGCACCAGCATGAATACCTGGGAAGACGCCGCAGTGATCGACGAGGTCAACCGCATCGGCAAGGACCGGCTGGTGTTTGCGGGCCTGTGGACCTCGGTCTGCATCGTCGGGCCGGCGCTTTCGGCCCTGGAGCAGGGATATGAAGCCTATGTCATCACCGATGCCAGCGGCGACATTTCGCCAGAGGCCCATGAGCGCGCCGTCGAACGCATGATTCAGGCAGGCGCCCGTCCGATGACGGCACTCCAGTATCTGCTCGAGCTGCAGCGCGACTGGGCACGGGCCGAGACCTATGACCTGACCACCGGCATCGCCCGCAAATGGGGCGGCGCTTACGGGCTCGGCATCACCTACGCCAAGACGATGTTCGGCGCGTCGGAGGGCGGCCACTGATTTTGCCCACCGGGCCGGAGGGCATCCCGTCCGGCCCAATCCCTGTCAATCGAAAGGATTTTCATCATGAGCTATGTAACCACCAAAGACGGCACCCAAATCTTCTACAAGGACTGGGGCCCGAAGGACGCGCGGCCGATCGTGTTCCATCATGGCTGGCCGCTGTCGTCGGATGACTGGGACATCCAGATGCTCTTCTTCCTCGCCAATGGCTATCGCGTCGTCGCGCACGACCGCCGCGGTCACGGCCGGTCGCAGCAGGTGAGCGAAGGCCATGACATGGACCATTATGCAGCCGACGCGGCAGCGGTGATGGAGCATCTCGACCTCCGCAACGCGGTCCACATCGGACATTCGACCGGCGGCGGCGAAGTCGCCGCCTATGTCGCCCGCTACGGCATTCCGCAGGGCCGCGTCGCCAAAGCGGTGCTGGTCTCGGCGGTCCCGCCAATCATGCTCAAGACCGACCGCTATCCCGGCGGCCTGCCGATCGAAGTATTCGACGGCATCCGGAGCGAGCTCGCGGCCAACCGGTCGAAATTCTTCCGCGACCTGCCCTCGGGCCCCTTCTACGGTTTCAACCGCGACGGCGCGAATGTCATCCCTGCGGTCATCGACAATTGGTGGCGCCAAGGCATGATGGGCAGCGCCAAGGCTCATTATGATGGAGTGAAGGCCTTCTCTGAAACCGACCAGACCGACGATCTGAAGGCGATCACCGTCCCTACGCTCGTCCTGCACGGCGATGACGACCAGGTTGTGCCTTACAAGAATGCCGGCGTGCTGCAGGCCGAAATCCTGCCGAACGCGACGCTGAAAATCTATGAGGGCTTTTCGCACGGCATGCTGACGGTCAACGCCGACGTCATCAACCCCGACCTCCTCGCCTTCGTGCGGGCCTGAGCCGAGACGGGAGAACGGACGATGAAACTCTACCTCGTCTCGCTGGGTGCCGGACTTCTGGTCGGTATCGTCTACAGCCTGCTCGGCGTCCGTTCTCCCGCCCCTCCGATCGTTGCGCTCGTCGGCCTTGCGGGAATCTTGCTCGGCGAGCAGATCATCCCTCTCGCCAAGCGGCTTGCCGACAGGCCCGAACTGGTTCGATACTTTCACCAGGATTGCGCCCCGCAGATATTGGGGACGCCGCCGACCGCTAAGGAGCGCGACGCATGAACCCGATCTCTCGCCGGCAGGCGCTCGCCGGCGCCGCGACCACCGCCCTTCTCACCGCCACGGAAAGCTTCGCCATGAACCAGCCCGACCTCATCATCACGAACGCCAAGGTGACCACGCTCGATCGCGCCAATCCCGAGGCGCAGGCGGTCGCGATCCGCGGCGGCAAATTCCTGAGCGTCGGCAGCGAACAGCAGGTCCGCGCCGCCGCCGGTCCGGACGCGACGGTGATCGACGCCAAAGGCCGCCGTCTGATACCCGGGCTGATCGACAGTCACATCCATGTCATCCGTGGCGGGCTCAACTATAATATGGAGCTGCGCTGGGACGGCGTACCGAGCCTTGCCGATGCGATGGCTATGCTCAAGAAGCAGGCTGCGAACACGCCGCCGCCGCAATGGGTGCGCGTCGTCGGCGGGTTTACCGAACATCAGTTCGCTGAAAAGCGCCTGCCGACACTGGACGAGATCAACGCCGCGGCGCCCGACACGCCGGTGTTCATCCTGCACCTCTATGACCGCGCGCTTCTGAACGCCGCGGCGCTGCGGGCGGTGGGCTATACGAAGGATACGCCGAACCCGCCCGGCGGTGAGATCGTCCGCGACGCGGCGGGAAATCCCACCGGCCTGCTGCTGGCGCAGCCCAATGCGACGATCCTCTATTCGACGCTCGCCAAGGGGCCGAAGCTGCCCGAGGATTATCAGCTCAATTCGACCCGCCACTTCATGCGCGAACTCAACTCGCTCGGCGTCACCAGCGTGATCGACGCGGGCGGCGGCTTCCAAAATTATCCCGACGATTACCAGATCATCGAAAAGCTGCACAAGGACGGCGAGATGACGCTGCGCATCGCGTACAATCTCTTCACGCAGAAGCCGAAGGAAGAACTCAAGGATTTTGCGACCTGGTCGACGCAGGTGAAGCCCGGCGATGGCGACGACACCTATCGCCACAATGGTGCGGGCGAGATGCTGGTCTACTCCGCAGCGGACTTCGAGGATTTCCGCGTCGAACGGCCCGACATGCCGCCGAGCATGGAAAGCGACCTCGAACCCGTCGTGCGTTTGCTTGCAGAGCGCAAATGGCCGTGGCGGCTCCATGCCACCTATGACCAGACGATTTCGCGAGCGCTCGACGTGTTCGAAAAGGTCAACCGCGACATTCCGCTGCAGGGCCTGAACTGGTTCTTCGATCATGCCGAGACGATCAGCGAGCGCAATATCGACCGGATCGCCGCGCTTGGCGGCGGGATCGCGGTGCAGCACCGGATGATGTTTCAGGGCGAATATTTCATCGAACGCTATGGCGCCAAGGCGGCCGAGGCGACCCCGCCGATCAAGCGGATGATGGAGGCCGGCATTCCCGTTGGCGCGGGCACCGATGCAACGCGCGTCGCCAGCTATAACCCCTGGGTTTCGCTGTCGTGGCTCGTCACCGGAAAGACGATGGGCGGCACGACCCTCTATCCCGTGCGCAACCGCCTCGACCGCGAAACCGCGCTGCGCCTGTGGACCGAGAAGAACACATGGTTCTCGAACGAGGTTGGCAAGAAGGGTCAGATCAAGGCCGGTCAACTCGCCGACCTCGCGCTGCTGTCGGATGATTATTTCGGCGTTGCCGAAAGCGACATCGTTCACCTGCGCGCGGTGCTGACCATCGTCGGCGGCAAGGTCGTTCACGGCGAAGGCGACTATGGTCCGATCGCGCCTGCGCTGCCGAAACCCATGCCCGACTGGTCGCCCGTCGCGACCTTCGGCGGCCATTATCGCCGCCCGGAGGGTGCGCAGAAGATGGCGTCGGCCTGCGGCTGCGCCAGTGCGTGCAACGTCCATGGCCACGACCATGCCGCGGCGCTCGGCGCCAATGTTCCGGCGGCCGACGTCCAGAGCTTCTGGGGCGCCTTCGGCTGCGGTTGCTGGGCGGTCTGAACGATGAACACCCCTGCTCCTGTCGCCCGCCTGCTCGGCGACCGCCGCTTTGCGGCCCTCGCCGCGGCTCTCCTCACTCTCCCCTATTGGACCAGTGGCATTGCCAAGCTGTTCGACCTTGGCGGCGCGCTCGGCGAAGCCCGGCATTTCGGGCTGGAGCCCGCCGCACTCGTCGTCGCGCTGACCATCGCCGTCCAGATCGGCGGCTCGCTGCTCGTCATCATCGGGCGTCAGGCCTGGCTCGGCGCCGGCGCGCTCGGCGTATTCACCGCCGCCGCAACGCTGATCGCGCACCCCTTCTGGCAGGTCGCCGATCCGGTTACGCGCTTCCATGAACGCAATACCTTCCTCGAGCATGCCGGCCTGATCGGCGGGCTGATGCTCGCCGCGATCCTGCAGGAGCGCAAGGCATGAGCGCCGCCGCCGCCACCGCAGCAGCAGCCGAACGCCCGCTCGCCAGCCCGATGTTCCGCGCCCTGTGGATCGCCACCATCGTCTCCAATGTCGGGACATGGATGCACGATGTCGGCGCGGGCTGGCTGATGACATCGCTGTCGCCCGACCCGCTGATGGTCGCGCTGGTGCAGGCCGCGACGACCTTTCCGATGTTCGCGCTGGCGCTCCCCGCCGGGGCACTCGCCGACATCGTCGACCGCCGTCGCCTGCTGATCGGCGCGCAGCTGTTCGGGCTGGTCGGCGCCGCCGGGCTGGCCGCGATCACGCTGGCAGGCCTCACCACCGCTTGGGTGCTGTTGGTCTTCACCGCGCTGATCGCGGTCGGCGCCGCATTTTCCGCGCCCGCCTTTCAGGCGATCGTCCCCGAACTGGTGCCGCCGAAGGCATTGCAGCAGGCGGTCGCGCTCAACTCGCTGGGCGTCAACATCGCCCGCGCGATCGGCCCGGCGCTGGGCGGCGTCATCATCGCCGCATCGGGCCCGGCCGCCGTCTTCGCGGTCAACGCGCTGTCGGTAATCGGCGTTATCACCGTGCTGGTCCGCTGGCGCCGGAACGCGCCCGACCGCCACCTGCCCGCCGAGCATATGGTCGGCGCCATGCGCGCAGGGCTGCGCTATGCGATGCGCGCGCCCGAACTGCAGGTCGTGCTCATCCGCTCGGTCGGCTTCTTCGTGTTCGCCAGCGGCCTCTGGGCGCTGTTGCCGATCATCGCGCGCCGCGACCTGGGCCTTGGTCCGGCGGGCTATGGCGGACTGCTCACCTTCATGGGTCTCGGCGCGATCGGCGGCGCGATCCTGATGCCGAAGCTGCGCGGACGGATGGGCGCGAACGCGATCACCCTGGCCGCGTCGATCCTGCTCGCTGCCGCGATGGCGGCGCTGTCGCTGGCGGGGGGCTTCTGGACCGCCTCCGCAGCCTTGTTCGTCGCGGGGCTGGCGTGGATCGCGATGATGGCGTCGCTCAACGGCGGCGCGCAGGCGACCTCCCCCGGCTGGGTCAAGGCGCGCGCGCTGGCCATCTATCTGCTCGTCTTTCAGGGATCGATGGCGGGGGGATCGGCGCTGTGGGGATCGGTCGCGTCGCGCATCGGCGTTCCCTCGACGCTGCTCGCCGCCGCGGCGCTGCTGGTCGCCGCCGCGATCATCCTTGCCTGGCGCTATCCGCTCGACCGCGCGAGCATGCTCGACCTCGCGCCTTCGGCGCACTGGCCGGCACCGCTCGTCGACGGCACCGTCGAGCATGACAGCGGGCCGGTACTGGTGACGATCGAATATCGCGTCGACCCGGCGAAAGTGCCCGATTTCTTCGCCGCGATGCAGACAATGCGCCGCATCCGCCGCCGCGACGGCGCCATCCACTGGGGCGTCTATGAAGATACGTCGGTTCCCGGCACGGTGATCGAGAGCTTCACGGTCGAAAGCTGGCTCGAGCATCTGCGACAGCACGACCGCGTGACCAATGCCGACCGCGTGCAGCAGGACGCGCTGCGCGCCTTCCAGACGGAGGATACGCCGCCGGTCGTGCGCCACTTCGTCACGCGTCGCTGACGATGCGGATCCCCGCCCTGCTCGCCGCGCTGCTGCCCCTGGCGGCGCAGGCGCAGGAGGTGGCGCAGACCAATTTGCGCTACGACGAGGATTGGTCGGTGCTGCGCGATACGCCCCGCAAGGGATGGCGCGAGGTCAAATATATCCCGATCGCAAGCGATGGATCGGCCTATCTGACGCTGGGCGGCGAGGCGCGGGCGCGCTTCGAGGGGTTCGACGACAATCTATGGGGCGATCCGCCAGCCCCCGACGACGGCTATCTTTGGCTGCGCGTCCTGCCGCACGCCGACCTGCACGCGGGTCCGGCGCGGGTTTTCGTGCAAGGCATTGCCGGCTATGCCCGCGGCGTCGGCGCCGGAAAGGGGCCAGCCGATGAAACCGGGATCGACCTGTTGCAGGCTTTCGCCGACGTCCGCGTCCCGCTGGGCGACAAGGCCAACCTGACCTTGCGCGGCGGACGCGAACTCGTCGCGATGGGGTCGGAGCGGCTCGTCGGCATCCGCTATGGCCCCAATATTCCGCAGGCATTCGACGGGCTGCGCGCGATCGCGGATATCGGGCCGGTGCGCGTCGACGCATTCCACTTGCGTCCCGTCGCGATCGGCGCTGGCGATTTCGACGATCGCACGACGAAGACGCGGCGGCTCGACGGCGTCTACACCACGATCGCGCCGGCAAGCGATGTCGGCATCGACGTCTATTGGCTGGGATATGAGAATGAGGCGGCGCGCTTTGCCGGCCGGACCGGACGCGAAAGCCGCGACACCTTCGGCCTGCGCTTCTTCGGCCGGCACGGCAACCTGGGTTGGAACTGGGAGGCCATGCTCCAGCGCGGGCAGTTTGACGGTGACCGCATTCGCGCCTGGTCGCTTGCGACCGAGACCGCATGGACTTTCCTGCAAGCGCCACTCAAGCCACGCTTGCGCCTCCGCGCCAATATCGCAAGTGGCGACCGCGATGCCGCGGACGACCGCCTCGGCACTTTCAACGCGCTCTTTCCCAAGGGCAAATATTTCGGCGAGCTGTCGCCGATCGGCCCGCGCAATATCGTAAACCTGCATCCCAGCGTCGATTTCGATCTCGGCAAGGGCGTGACGGTCGAACTGTTCGCGGCGCGCTTCTGGCGCGAAAGCCGCGGCGACGGCATCTATGACCTCCCCGGCCAGCTCCTCCGTGCCGCGGGCAGCAGCCGCGCGCGCCATATCGGCGACCAGGCGGAAATTTCGGCGGCCTGGCAGGCAAGCGATACCCTGTCCTTCTCGGCATCGCTTTCGGCCTTTCGGCCCGGCGCCTTCATCCGCGACACCGGCCCGGGCCGAACGATCCGCATGGTCGGTGCCGAGGCGATGCTGAAATATTAAAGGTCGATCATCCCGGCAATTTCCGCATCATGCTGGCCAAGCGTGACGAACTGTTCGAGCAGCCAAGAGGCTGCCGGTCCCGGCGGCGTGTCGCGGCGCCAGACGCCTGCAAATCGATAGGTCCCGCCCGGATGGTCGGGCATCGCAAGTTGCACCAGCGTCCCTGCGACCAGATCGGGCTCGATCATCGGCAGCGGCATATTGCCCCAACCGATGCCCTCGCGCAGCAATGCATGCTTGGCGCCGAGGTCGGCGAGCCGCCAGGTCTTGGGGCTCATCACCGAATAATCGCGCCCTTCGGTAAAGCGCGAGCGATCGGTAAGTACGAGCTGCGTATAATCGCGCCCGGCTCCGGGCGGGATCCGCTC
The DNA here is from genome assembly GCF_001990265.1 of Sphingopyxis sp. KK2. Lineage (GTDB taxonomy): Bacteria > Pseudomonadota > Alphaproteobacteria > Sphingomonadales > Sphingomonadaceae > Sphingopyxis. Next base: position 42,393 of record NZ_LYVN01000012.1, on the reverse strand, counting down.
CATCCGTCCGAGCGGATGATCGGGCGCCGCCACCGGGACCATGGAAATCGACCCCGCTGCAACGCATTCGACACCCTCGACCCCGACCGCCAAGGGCCCCGAGATGCCGAGGATGGCCTTGCGATCGAGGACCATCGCGGTGATTGCGCCGAGCGCCTCGACATGGAGCCGGAGCTGAACCGTCGGGAATTCGGCGGCAAAGGCGCGCAGCACCCGGCCCAGCCTTTCGGACGGCAGCATCACGTCGACCGCCAGATCGAGTTCGGCTTCCAGCCCGTCGAGCATCCCCTTCACCTTGGCGCGGAGCCCGTCGATCCCGACCGAAATCGCCCGCGCCTCCGACAAGAGCGCGCGGCCCGCGACGGTGAGTTGCGGCTTGCGCGTGCCCTCGCGTTCGAAAAGCGTGAGGCCGAGCTGCGCCTCGAGATTGGCGATGCCATAGCTGATCACCGATACGGCACGGTTGAGCTGGCGCCCGGCCGCCGCGAAGCTCCCCGTGTCGACGATCGCGAGGAAGATGCGCAGCTGGTCGAGCGTCGGCGTGCCGGGGTTGTTCACTTTTCCATTTCCTCGAACATATTGCCGCGTTTTATCCCACTGAACGGGAATGGCCGCAACGCCTAAATCAGCTCCATCGGCCGCCATCCCGGTGCGGCCCTGGAGACAGACTATGATCGAACTTCGACCTTTCGACAGCCTCGGCGGCGCCAACCATGGCTGGCTCGATGCCAAGCATCATTTCTCTTTCGGCGGCTATCACGACCCCGCCCGCACGAGCTGGGGCAATCTGCGCGTCTGGAACGACGACACGATCGAACCGCAGACCGGCTTTCCGCCGCATCCGCATCGCGACATGGAAATCATCACCTATGTCCGGGAAGGCGCGATCACGCACCAGGACAATCTCGGCAACAAGGGTCGCACCGAAGCGGGCGACGTGCAGGTCATGAGCGCCGGCACCGGCATCCGCCATTCGGAATATAATCTCGAGGATGTCACCACGAAAATCTTCCAGATCTGGATCATGCCGACCCGCGACGGCGAAGCGCCGCAGTGGGGTGCCAAGCCCTTCCCCAAGGGCGAACGGTCGGGCAAATTCGTGACGCTCGCCTCGGGCTATCACAACGACAATGACGCGCTGCCGATCCGCACCGACGCCCGCGTCCTCGGCGCCACGTTGCGGGCTGGCGAGACCGCCGAATATCCGCTGGGCAAGGACCGCAAGGCCTATCTCGTCCCGGCCAAGGGCGCCGTTCAGATCGACGACGTCCGGGTAAATGCCCGCGACGGAGCCGCAATCAGCAATATCGACGTGCTGCGCGTCACTGCCATTGAGGACAGCGAAATCGTTCTCGTCGACGCCGCCTGATGAAAAGGGAACGCAGCCTGAGGGCTTGCAGCTTTTCCCGATAGCAGACCAGAATGAGCAGGAGCATCAAGTTATGAGTGACCATTCGCAGGCGGCACCGACCGTCATACTCGTTCATGGCGCTTGGGCAGATGGTTCGAGCTGGAGCCGGGTAATTCCATTTCTGCTCGCCAAAAAAGTCCCGGTTATAGCGGTGCAGAACCCCACAACGTCGCTCGCCGACGATGTGGCGGCAACCAGGCGTGCGATCGACGCGATCGATGGCCCGATTGTTCTGGTAGGCCACAGCTGGGGCGGTGCCGTCATTACCGAGGCCGGCAACGATCCCAAGGTGAAGTCGATGGTGTTCGTCGCGGCCTTTGCGCCGAAGGCCGGCGAAACAGTGGGCGAGCAGGTCGGTCGGCACGATGCGCCACCCGCACTGAGCCACATCGACAACGACGGTTCCGGCTTTCTGAAGCTCAACGTCGAAGGCTGGATTTCCGACGTCGCACAGGATTTGCCGGAGATCGAGGCACGAACATTGGCCGTGGTTCAGCCGCCGCTCGCCGCAAGCACCTTCAGTGACAAGATCACGAAGGCAGCGTGGGAAACGCGTCCGACCCACTACATCGTCTCGACAGAGGATCGCATCGTTAGCGTCGCTCTGGAGCGCGAACTTGCGGCCGCCATGAAGGCAAGGACCGTCGAGTTGAAGGCGGGGCATCTCAGCCTTCTCTCGAAGCCGGAAGAGGTGGCCGACGTCATCCTGGAAGCGGTCGCGGCGACCGTCGAGAACGACAACTAGGACCTCACGTTGCCCGCTTCGTCGCAATCGAAGCGGGCCACAAACCGTCGGATTTTCCAGACTTCGGTATGTGACGCGGCGGACGATATCCGACGGTGAGCGCGAAGGTCGCAGCTTGAGGAGAAACGACTTCACGATGAGGATACGGCGAGTTGAACAACATGCGGTGAGTGTCGGGTGATCTCCCGGGCTTGGCCGATTTGGGACGGTCCGCTTCTGTGCAAAAAATGCGAAAAGTGGCCATTCGGTGTTCGCCAGCCTGCTACGACAGAAACCAGATTCAACCGCGTGCGCCGCCTCCGGATCATTCACAACAGTCGTTGCCACCAACCGACATCGTGCCAAGCATCAAATTTTCGTCCGACCTCGCGGTAGATGCCTATCGGTTCAAAGCCCATTGCTTCGTGCAGCCCGACGCTCGCGTCATTTGGCAGCGCAATGCCCGCAAATGCGGCGTGATAGCCCATGTTCGCCGCGGTAGGCAGCAAACTGGAATACAAGCGGCGCGCCACCCCGCTCCGCTGTGCGCCGGGCGCCACATAGACAGTGACATCGACGGATGTACGGTATGCTGCGCGAGTCCTGTGCTCGCTAGCGTAGGCGTAACCGACAACCTGCCCGTCAACTTCGGCTACAAGATAGGGATATTTGAGCAGAATGGCGGCGATGCGTCTTTCCATCTCCGCGACATCGGGCGGCACTTCCTCGAACGAGATCGTGGTGGAAGTTACATAGGGTGCGTAGATGGCCTGAACCGCTGGCGCGTCTCCCAAGACTATCTGACGAACATCCATATCTGCATCACTTCAAAATCGGGATCTGGACACACTGACCTGCCGCGGTCGGACGATCAACGCACCCTGCCCAGACGGAGCGCGAGAAGACCGAGACAACCCATCGGAAAAATACGATTGGTCTTGACCCGTACGAACCCATCGGATAATTCCGATACATGAACAATGATGCCGCCCTGCTCGCCCTTGCCGCACTCGCACATCCGACGCGGCTCGATGCGTTCCGCCTGCTCGTGCAACATGAACCCGAAGGTCTTTCGACAGGACAGCTCGTCGAACAGTCGGGACTGACGCAGAGCACCTTCTCGACCCACCTTGCCGTCCTCGCCAAGGCTGGGCTCGTTCAGTCGGAAAAGTGCGGACGCCAATTCATCCAGCGCCCCGACATCAATGCGCTTCGCGGCCTTATGCTCTTCCTCGCCAAGGACTGTTGCCAGGGTCGCGCCGAGCTATGCGAGCCCTTGCTCGCCGAACTCGCCTGCTGCTGAAGGAAGCCAAGGCCGTGACCGATATCATCATCTATCACAATCCCGACTGCGGCACGTCGCGCAACACCCTCGGGCTGATCCGCAACGCCGGGATCGAACCACACGTCGTCGAATATCTGAAGACGCCGCCATCTCGCGTCCTGCTCGAACAGCTGATCGCGCGCGCCGGGCTGACGCCCCGCGATCTTCTTCGCGAAAAAGGCACCCCCTATGCCGAACTCGGCCTTGAAGATCCGGCGCTCGGCGATGCCGAACTCATCGATGCGATGATGGCGCATCCGGTCCTGATCAACCGCCCGCTCGTTGTCTCACCGCTCGGGGTCAGGCTCTGTCGACCCTCAGAGGCCGTGCTCGACATCCTTCCGGCCACGCAGCTCGGCGTCTTTAGTAGGGAGGACGGCCAGCCCGTCGTCGACGCCGCCGGCAATCGCGTCGGCGATTAAGCGATGGCTGAGATCAAGAAGGAACGGCTGTCGTTCCTCGACCGCTACCTGATGCTCTGGATTTTCCTCGCGATGGCGCTGGGCGTACTCTTGGGCACGATATTCGAAGGTCTGCCCGGCGCGATCGACGCCCTGTCGGTGGGAACGACCAATATCCCGATCGCGATCGGGCTGATCCTCATGATGTACCCGCCGCTCGCCCGCGTTCGCTATGACGAACTCCCGCGCGTGTTCGACGACAGGCGCGTGCTCGCCATCTCGCTCATCCAGAACTGGATCATCGGTCCGGTGCTGATGTTCACGCTGGCAGTCATCTTCCTCTCAGACAAGCCCGAGTATATGACTGGCCTAATCCTGATCGGCCTCGCGCGCTGCATCGCGATGGTGATCGTGTGGAACCAGCTCGCCAAGGGCGACAATCAATATGTCGCGGCACTGGTCGCCTTCAACTCGATCTTCCAGATCCTCTTCTTCAGCGTCTACGCCTGGTTCTTCCTCGCGGTGCTCCCGCCGCTGTTCGGGCTAGAAGGCAGCGTCATCGACGTAAACTTCTGGACGATCGCGGAAGCGGTGCTCGTCTATCTCGGCATCCCGTTCCTCGCCGGATATGTGACGCGCAATATCCTCACCCGCACGAAGGGCAACGACTGGTACGAGAACCGCTTCCTGCCCAAGATCGCGCCGATCACGCTCGTCGCGCTGCTGTTCACCATCGTCGCCATGTTCAGCCTGAAGGGTGGTGAGATCGTGACGATCCCTGGCGACGTGGTCCGCATCGCGATCCCGCTTACGATCTATTTCGTTGTCCAGTTCCTTATCAGCTTCTGGATGGGCAAGCTCATCGAGGCCGATTACCCGCGCACGACTGCGGTCGCCTTCACCGCTGCGGGCAACAATTTCGAGCTCGCGATCGCGGTCGCGATTGCCGCCTTCGGCCTCGCCTCGCCCGTCGCCTTCGCGGCAGTGATCGGCCCGCTCGTCGAGGTTCCCGTCCTCATCCTCCTCGTCGGCGTGGCATTTCGCCTCGGGCACCGCTGGTTTCCCGCAAGCACTCCGTCGGAAGCATGACCATGACAGACCCAACCCTCACGCGCCTGCGCGCGCTTGTCGACACCGACCATTTTCCGGCGCTCAGCCCCGAATATCTGCGCCGGCAGCCGGCCCTCGGTCTCGGCCCTCTCCATCCGGCACCGCGCATCCTGCTCCTCTACGGTAGCTTGCGCGAGCGCTCCTACTCCCGGCTCGTCGTCGAGGAAACCGCGCGACTGCTGCAGCTCTTCGGCTGCGAGACACGCATATTCGATCCGTCTGACCTGCCGCTGCCCGACCAGGTCGCAGACGACGATCATCCGGCGGTCGAGGAACTGAGGCAGCATTCGCTCTGGTCCGAAGGGCAAGTCTGGTGCAGCCCAGAGCGTCACGGACAGATCACCGGGATCATGAAGGCCCAGATCGACCATCTGCCGCTCGCCTACAAGGGCCTCCGCCCGACGCAGGGTCGGACGCTCGCTGTGATGCAGGTGTCCGCAGGGTCGCAATCCTTCAACAGCGTCAACACGCTGCGCATCCTCGGACGCTGGATACGGATGATCACCATTCCCAACCAGTCGAGCGTCGCCAAGGCCTATCAGGAGTTTGACGAGGCCGGCCGGATGCTGCCATCGAGCTACTATGACCGGATCGTCGACGTCGCCGAAGAGCTGGCGCGTTTCACCGTCCTGACGCGTGGCCATGCCGACCAGCTCGTGGACCGCTATTCGGAACGGAAGGACCGGAACGAACCTGTCGTCACGCCAGCCGAACTCGCCGGAATTCCGGGAGCGTAACGCCGGAAGTGGCCGAGAGGCGACGGTCGGATTTGAAGAGCCATAGGCGTGAATGGGACAAAATGTCGCCGATTTGTAGCGCCCAATGACTCTCTCGACATAAGCAGATGCTTATGCCTGCGCTCATAAGCGGTTCGCCGATGGCCAAGCGACTTTAACGATGGTCACATCCTCCCAATAGCGAAGGAAAAGATCATGACTTACTCGCCCCGTTTCGATGCCGAAGAATTTGCCGACAGACCTGTTCGCTCGCGTCGTAGCTGGGACCCTGTCGTGAAAATAACCCACTGGTCGATCGTTACCGCCATCATCGCCAACGCGCTATTCACCGAAGAAGGGTCGGGCGTGCATATCTGGGTCGGCTATGCACTGGCCGCCATCCTCGCTCTTCGCCTGCTGTGGGGAATGATAGGACCGCCCGAAGCTCGCTACTCGGCCTTTCCCCCGAGCCCCCGCCGGGCACTCGCCCACCTGCGCGATATCAGGGTCGGCAAAAAGGAGGTTCATCGCTCGCACAACCCGCTCGGCGCGCTGATGGTCTATGCAATCTGGAGCATGCTCGGCGTCATCATCGCCAGCGGCATAGCTATGGGGGAGCCTCCTTCGACGGCTTTTCTCGATCGAGCCGCGCTGTCAGGCGAGGTCAGCCGGCAACTGGCCGTAGAACAGGGCGATCATGACGACGATGATGAGGGCGAAGGCGGCGAGGACGGCGTGTGGGAGGAAGTCCACGAAACGGCCGTCAATCTGCTCTACATTCTCATCGCACTGCATATCGCCGGGGTGGCCTTCGAGACGCGCCGCAGTGGCCGGGAAATCCTGTTGGCTATGTTGCCCGGCCGCGCGTAAACATTGGCCATGCAGGAACGAAGAAGATCGCTGGAACGCCGGGCGGTCGCGACCACCTTTTTGGTGATCCTCCAGACCCTGGCGACCATTTTCTTCATCGCCGACGTCGCTGGCGACATCCTGGACGATGGCTGGAGCATGCACCTGCTCGTCGAAACCGGCGCGACCGTCGCGCTTCTTGCCGGGGTCGGCTTCGGCGCTCTCCAGCTGCGCTGGCTGATCCTTCGCGCGCGACTTGACGAGACGGCGGTCGCGGCGGCGCGCGGCGCCATGTCGGACCTTGTCCGGCAGCGGTTTCTCGACTGGCAACTGACTGCCGCCGAGGCGGATGTCGCGCTCTTCGCGCTCAAGGGCTTCGATGCCGCCGAGATTGCGCACCTCCGCGGCGCGGCGTCGGGGACGATCCGGGCGCAACTCGCGCGTATCTACGCCAAGGCCGGAGTCCATTCGCAAGTCGGCCTGATGGCCCTGATGGTCGAAGACCTTGTCGACGGCGATGCGATCGAACCGGCCGGAGCCAAACTGCAGGGGAACAATGGATGAGAAGCCACCGCGAAAGCCATCTTGTGTCGCGCATCGGCTGGCTGCGAGCCGCCGTGCTCGGTGCCAATGACGGCATCGTTTCGACCGCAAGCCTCATCATGGGCGTCGCCGCATCGGGCGCCCCGCGCTCTGCGATTCTCGTCTCGGGAATTGCCGGGCTTGTCGCGGGCGCGATGTCGATGGCCGCCGGAGAATATGTGTCGGTGAGCTCGCAGTCGGACACCGAGCGATCGGACCTCGAACGCGAACGGCTCGAGCTGGCCACAGACCCGGAGGCTGAACTTGAGGAACTTGCCGGCATCTATCGAGCACGGGGCGTCGATGCCGATGTCGCCAGAACCGTCGCCACTCAGATGACGGCGTTCGATGCGCTCAGCACCCACGCCCGCGACGAACTCCATATCACCGACATGACAGCGGCGCGGCCGATCACTGCAGCGTTCACCTCGGCCGGGACCTTCACACTGGGCGCCCTGCTCCCTGTGCTGGCGGCAGCGATGCTCCCACACGACTGGCTTGTGCCCGGCGAGGCGGTTGCATCGCTCCTCTTTCTTGCTCTGCTCGGATGGGTTGGGGCAACGGCGGGAGGATCGAGGCCGTTGAAGCCTGTCGCGCGCGTCGTCTTCTGGGGAGCTCTCGCCATGGCGCTGACGGCAGGAATCGGGCGACTGGTCGGAACTGCCGTCTAACCGCGAGGGAATAGGCGCTTGGACATTATCGGGTTTGCGCTTGCGGTGCTGCTGATAGAGTTGACGCCCGGCCCGAACATGGCCTGGCTCGCCGGGCTTGCCGCCATCGAAGGCCGGCGTTGCGGCCTGCCTGCCGTCGCAGGCGTCGCGCTGGGACTGCTCGCGAACGGCGTTCTGGCAGCCTTGGGGCTGGCGGCATTGCTGCAAGCCGCCCCGGAACTCTGGAACATCCTTCGCTTCGCGGGCGCAGCAATGATGCTGTGGCTCGCTATCGAAGCCTGGCACGGCACGGGCGATGGATCTCAAGCGATCCGGCCGCAGAGTGCGCCTCGCCGCGCCTTTGCTACCGGAGCCTTGATCAATCTCCTCAACCCCAAGGCCTATATCTTCTTCCTCGTGGTGGCCCCGCAGTTCCTTAATGGCGAGGCGCTCGGCATTCGTAATGCGCTGATCCTGTCGTTGATCAGCGTCGCCATCGCAACATCCATCCACCTGTCGATCGTTATCGCGGGAAGCTGGGCACATGACTGGCTATCCGACCCGCGGCGTACCAAGGCCGTTCGCCGCGTGTTTGCGGCAATCATGCTGGCTGTCGCGGTATCATTCCTTCTAGCCGATTTTGGTTAAAAGCGATCTCGGTGCGAATGCTCTGAACAACTGGGTCTGGCCGTTTGCGGTCGGTCGGCTTTACAGCGATACATTTCGCGAGCGGACATTCGACGACCTGTCCTGCCCTCTAGTCGCGGTCCGGCGCTCCCAGAGGAAAATAGTGTCGGAAGCCGCGCGCCTCGTCGATCGCGCGTGCGAACGACGGCCGTCCTAGCAGCCGTGCACGATAGGCTGCGAGATGTTCGAATTGCTCCGGAATGCGGTGCGTCCAATCAGCATAAAAGAGTGAGGGCGCGGCGGCGCAATCGGCAAGGGTGAAGTGATCACCGACGGCCCAGGTGCGGCCGTTCATTCTTCGATCTAGCCAAGCATAGCTGGTATCCAGCATTTTGCGGGCTTCCTCGACACCGAAGGGATCCCGGCTTTCGGCGGGCCGAAGCGCGTCGAACACAAATTTTCCTTGGGGTGTCATGACATAATTGTCGAAAAAGCGGTCAAGCATCCGCGCTTCGACGGCAAGATCCGGATCTTCGGGGATCAACTTCACCGGTCCCGGATGATGAAGATGCAGATATTCGATGATGATGGTCGTTTCGATCACGGTGCGATCGTGCTCGCGCAATATCGGAAAGCGCTTCATCGGCCACAGCGATGCGAGTTCTTCCCCGACGCCAGAATCCTCCATCATCCGGTAGGTGAAGGGGATGTCATTCTCGTAAAAGGCGATGAGTGCTTTCTGGCAATAGGACGAGAACGGGTGCGCAAAAAGTTCGAGTGTCATGCAAAGGCCCTCGCTTCACGGCCTTCGATGACGGCGACCAGATTATCGACATGCCAGGCGGTGCCATGCTCGCGGCCGCTCACAGCATTCATGCCGCCAGAAAAATAGGAAGCCTGTTCGGTATGGAGCAGGCGCGTCTGGGTGCCTTCAGCCCTGAGCTCAAGAGTCTGCAGGGAGACAGACAATTTGTCGCCATCATGGAATAGATCGTAGACGAGCACGATCCGTTCATTTTCGACAATGTCGTGATAGACCGCTTGGAAGTCAGTGACGAGACCGCTCGGCCAACGGGCATGAAAACGTTCTTTTCCGCCGACCCGGAAGTCGAGCTCGCGATCCAGCGTCTCAATATCGGAGGGCGCCTTGAACCACGCGCTCCTAGCTTCAAGACTTTTGTAGGCGGCGAACACACGCTCGGGCTTGGCATTCAGCACCCGCTCGATCGTGAAGGAGGCGTTGGTAACAGTCATTCGTCATTCTCCTTGGGCGCACTATCAGCCAAATAGGCCTCAAGCTGGTCATATTGCTGCTGCCAGAAGCGTTTGCGCTCGGCGATCCAACGCTCGACATTGGCCATCGCGCTCATTTCGAGCGTGCAGGTACGAACGCGTCCCACCTTCTCGCTTTTCACGAGGCCCGCTTCTTCGAGTATCTTCAGGTGCTGAACGACCGCCGATAAGGTCATGGGCATCGGTCGGGCAAGATCACTTACCGAGGTGGGTCCGCGGCTCAGGCGATCGACCATTGCCCTGCGCCCCGCATCGGACAGAGCGTGAAAAATGAGGTCCAGCGGTTTGGCATCATACTGAAGCATATGCTAAACTGATACCGCAAGAATTTCGTTAGTCAAGCATATGCTTAAGTGTCATAGTTTTGCTCGTGGTGCAAAATGGGATGGACCCGCACGGCCTTTGAGAGTTGGATCATGCCCCGATCTACTCCGTCATGGCGCGCGCAGCATTATGAAGCTGAGCCCGTGGCGCGGCTCCGTTTGGCCGATTGCGGACATTGCGCTTTTAATAGTTCGACCGGATCCCTGTCGCTCTGCGCGTAGTTCGAACGTCTGATTTCGGGCGCCAAGCGGTCGCTGCCTCGGTCCAGACTTTCCTAAGGCCACGTTTGTGGCATCAGTGACATTCGGTCTCGGCTGCCGACCGGGGAGAGATCAAGGGACTAGGGTGCACCGTCCATCATGCGCCTTCGCCACCAGATCATTAGCCATCACCCGGGCATCAAAAAACGCGCGCGCTAGTTTCAGGCTACGCATCCGTAGCCTAGATATCCCGGCGCCTTTCACTGTGACTTCGATCCAAACCGGCTGTCCGTTCAACATGCTTCGCTCCAGTTGGCTACCAGGTTCGGCAACAATGAGAGGGTTCGGCTGCCGCCAGTTCGCCGGCTGCTGGTCACGCCAGTCCAGAAGGACCGTGTTCACTTCGTCCACAATGCGCAGCCGCTCGACAGGAATCGGGTCAGGCGGATCGATCTCTTCATACAGGTCATGAAGCGAAGCATCGTCTGCGTTTTCGGCCACAAGACTGATACTGGCCTTTGGATTGTCGTTTGCTTCCGCAGCAGCCGTCAAGGTGAGGCTCAACCGCACCATGTCATTATGCGGCGTGAACATATATTCGGTGGCATTGTACGAGGCGACGCCGCCGTACCGCGCGGAAGAGCGTGAGTGCACGAAATTGCCTCTTTTCTCGTACAGGCATTGCTGGGTTTGCTGATTTTGCGCCTGCGCCGTGCTTGATGCGACGCCCCCGGCCACCAGCAAGCTCGCCAGAGCGGTGGTCTGAACGGCACGTCGGCCAAACCCTGTCAGTCGCATGAGCCCCCCTCGGCCGAGCCGGAATCGAATTCCTCAAATTTCTTTCGATTATCACGATAAGATATTCGGTTCCTTTGCGCGTCAATGTCCCGCTTCAGATCCCGAGAATTTTCCTGCTTCACAAGCAGTCCCACCCGGGTTCTTCCACCTGGATGGGGCTTTCAGGACGTCGCGGTAGCGACAGGAATGGCATGTTCCGTCAAAGCGCTTTCGACAGGTCAGGGCAAACGTCCTGAAGCCAATCCAGCATCTGCTCAGATCGAACGCGGGGCGTTCTGCCGTGGACGCCGCAACATCTCCCGCCGCCGCGCATTGTCGAAAGACATCAAGGAGACAATCAGATGGCCAATCCCCTCGACACGCGCCGCATTCTCATCATGGCGACCGACGGCTTCGAACAATCCGAACTCGAAGTGCCCCTCAAGCGGCTTCAGGATGCGGGCGCCGAAATCGACATCGCCTCGCTCGAGACCGGCGACATCACCGGCTGGGACGAAGACGATTGGGGCGATGAGATCGAAGTCGATCTGCTGATCGCAGATGCCAAGGCAGAGGATTATGACGCCCTTGTTCTTCCGGGCGGCCAGATCAATCCCGACCTGCTGCGTGTCGACGACAAGGCGATCGCGCTGATCAAGGCCTTTGCCGACGCCGGCAAGCCCGTTGCCGCGATCTGCCACGCGCCCTGGCTGCTCGTCGAAGCCGGTCTCGCCAAGGGCAGGAAAATGACGAGCTATAAGTCGATCCGCACCGATGTCGCCAATGCCGGCGCCGAGGTGGTCGACGAGGAAGTGGTTGTCGACGGCAACATCATCACGAGCCGCTGCCCCGACGATCTCCCGGCCTTCTGCGACGCGATCATCGACGCGCTCGGGCCGGTCGATGCCCACACCTAACGACGGCATTCCGGGACAAGAAAAGGGTGGAAGTTAGTCCGGGCCGCGCGAGAGCGCGGCCCGGTGGGAAGCACTCAAACCATTATCGTTTTGAAGCTCGCCGGGAATACCCGGATACCCCTTATCCGGTTCCCGGCGACACGATATTTTGTTTGGGCGCATGATCTTAGGCGCAAACATCGGCTCAAAACGCTTAGGCTAGCGCAGGCTCCGGAACGTCACCGACCAGCGGGGTGCCGGCATATCGACAATACTGTGCTCCCAATCCGTTCGCGCTTCGCAGTCCAGATGATAGATCGACCGCGGCGCGAGCGGCACCGAGACCCGCTCGAAACGCGAGCCTATCCGCCGCCGGAACCGCATCGCCGCCTCGGCCCCCAGCGAAATGCCGACGACATGCTCGAACACCGGGCGATCCTTGTGCCAGCCGATCCCGGCGCCGACGCCATATTCGATGACGAGCGCCTGCACGAGATCGCCAGACGCGAGCCCCGCGAACGCGGCCGCGCGCTCGCGCAGCGGCAAGAGCCAGGCGGGAATCGGGTCCGACGGCGCAAAGCGCCCGGTCTGAAAATCATAAGTCCAGCCGAACGAGCGCGTGAGCCTCTTGCCTTCCCATTGCTGGAACTGGAACGGCGTCAGTCCGGCGGCACCGATCCGCTCGATCAGCACAGTCTCTTCAGCCATATCAAGAACATCATCGGCGTAGTTCAATCCCGGCAGCAGCGGCGCGCCGAACAGATCGGCGGGCTGCAGCGTGACCTTCGCCCGCGCGGCGCGCGACCTCATAGCGCGAACTCGGTCTGCGCCTTCAGCGGTTCGACGAAGAAGCTGTGGCGCGGCGGTTCCTCGAACAGCACCTCGTTCGGGATGCTCCCGTCGAGCCACCCCATAACGTCGCGCCGCTGGACGATAACCCCGTGGCGCGACTGATAGGGTATGACATCGGCACCCGCCGGGATGGTGAGAATGCGATAGGAGAGCGGCCAGTCGGCGAGCGGCGGGTCCCAGATCGCAGCAAGGTAGAAGAAATTGCCGCTGTCGAGCGTCACCCGGTAGCGATGATCGCCCGTCCCCATCCGGAATTCCGACGCGGGGATCAGGCAGCGGCGCATCGGAAAGGCGCGGCCTTCCGAGCGGACAAAGCGATAGTTGATGCCGTCGGAGAAGCGCGGGTCGCTGCCCCAAACCGCCTCGACCATTTCGATCTCGCTTTCATCCACGGGATTGCGTCTTATGAGCGCACGGCAGCCGTCCGCGGACTCGGGGTCGAAAGGGGTTGGCGCGCCGCTCATAGTTGGAACATAATGGGAACGATACTGAGTCGCAAGCGCGGCCAAGGGCGACAGGGAATGCGCACGCATGTGCAATGATTACAGGTTGGAAGTCGATATCGCCTCGATCGCCGAGGATTTCGATGACCTCCAGATCAAGATCAGGATGCCCGAGGGCGCGCCGAACGTGCCGGCGCGAGAGGATGTCCGCATCACCGACATGGCGCCGATCGTGAAGAGCAGCGATGGCGACGCGATCGGCGAGCTCGTCAACCGGCGCTGGAGCTGGCCGGGTCAGGGCGGCAAGCCCGTCTACAACGTCCGCTCGGAAGGCCGCGATCTCGGCGACAAACGTTGCCTCGTCCTCTGTGACGGCTTCTACGAGTTCACAGACCCGACCGACAAGGCACAGAAGCGGCTTGATAAATGGCTCTTCACGCTGAAGGATCATCGCTGGTTCTGCATGGCGGGCATCTGGCGCGACGCCCATGTCGGCGAAGCGTTCAGTCTGCTGACGATGGAGGCAGGGCCCGACATCGCCGCCTATCATCACCGCCAGATCATTCCCCTGCCCCGCGACCGCTGGGCCGCCTGGCTCGATCCGCGCATCCCCGCGAGCGACATCTTGGGGTGCGCCCGAGCGCGGCACTCATTCCTCAGCGGCGCCAAAATCTGACGGTATACGTCGATCTCCGTCGGGCCCGGGCCTGGCGAGTGCCTGCGACACACGATCGAGCAGTTCGCCCTTCCGATAGGGTTTCCCGAGCACGTCGCGTCCTGAACGCCGGGGCTCCTCGGCAACAAGCTCCTCATTATAGCCGGTCGCCATCAGGACGGGCAGGTTCGGAGCAAGCCGGGCGATCGCGTCGGCAAGGGCGATCCCGTTCATCGTCCCCGGCATGACGATGTCGGTGAACAGGAGATCGAAGGGATCATCGCCCATGGCTTGTTTGAAGGCTGCCAGACCCGCGTCGCCATTCTCCGCCACGGTCACGCGGTACCCTGCACCCTCGAGATTCTCGCGAGCGAGTGTCCGTACATCGGCATTGTCCTCGACGAGCAGGATGTGCGCCGATCCGCGCACATCGGTCGGCGACGAGAGCGGCGCTACCTCGCTATTCTCCCCTTCGCCCGATAACGCGACGGGAAATAGCAAGCGCACGGTGGTGCCTACGCCCACCTTGCTCTCGATTTCCATCCGCCCCCGCGACTGCTGGACAAACCCCGTCGCCATGGCGAGCCCGAGGCCGGTTCCCTTACCCGTCGCCTTGGTCGTGAAAAACGGCTCGGCAGCACGGGCGATGACATGGTCTTCCATGCCCTCGCCTTCGTCGGCAAGTTCGATCGCGACATAGTCACCCGGTGTCAGGCCCCGCGCCGGCGCATCGCCATTAAGATGCAGTTTCGCGGTCGAAATCGTCAGCAGCCCGCCCGTCGGCATGGCGTCGCGCGCATTTAGCGCGACGTTGAGGATCGCCATCTCCAACTGCTCTGGGTCGAGCACCGCTTTCGGCAGGCCGCGCCGCAGCGACAGATGAAGCTCGACCCGGGTGCCGAGCGAGCTCTCGAGCATGTCGGCAAACGCGTGGATGCATTCGTTGACGTCGATGGCCCGCGGCGTGAGGCGCGTCTTGCGGGCGAAGGCGAGCAGCTGCCCGGTGAGTTTGGCGCCGCGTTCGGCGGCACCTTGTGCGCGCTCAAGATAGCTGCGCTGCTTTTCGTCATCGATCCGCGAGCCGAGCAATTCGAGATTGCCATTCACGACCTGGAGGAGGTTGTTGAAGTCATGCGCAAGCCCCGCGGTCAGCTGGCCGATGGCTTCCATCTTCTGCGCGTGCTGCGAGGCCTGTTCGCTCTCGCGACGCCGCGTAACGTCAAGCTGGCTGGCGAAAAAGTAGAGGAGCTTGCCGCTGGTGTCGTAGACGGGGCCGATGAACACCGCGTTCCAGAAGGGCGTCCCGTCCCGCTTGTAGTTGAGAATCTCTATGGCGATGGACTGGCGCCGCTCGACCGCATCGCGCAGCTCCGCTACACTATCGCGATCGGTCTGGGCGCCCTGCAGAAAGCGGCAGTTGCGGCCGAGGACTTCGGCCTCTTCATAGCCCGTCAGATCGAGGAAGGCCTTGTTGGCGAATGCGATGGGGTTGTCCGGCAGATTGGGATCGGTGAGGATCATCGGCATCCGCGTCATCTCGATCGCGGCGAAAAAGACACTTCCCCTTTCGTCGAGCCCGCCATGCGTGACCGTGGTGTCGCGGCGATGATCGCGGCCCGTCTCGCTCACCGGCGCCGCGGTTCCGACCGACCCAAGCGCCTTTCTGTCATCATCATGCACGGGCGTTCATGCCTTTCCGCCAATGGTTTGCCCGGATCGAACCCGGGCGGTAATGCATCGCACAATACCCGCAGCTAGCCATTTCGTTGCCGAGGACCGCGACGTCAAGGCGTGGTGAAATGCCTGTCCGAGGACAGATTGATCCGCCTCCCGCCCCCGAGCCGATGCGCCGCCCCGACTTTGCCTCTCCTGCATTCATGCAAAGAATTGCGCCGGTATCGAAGCTGGCAATGATGGGAATAGCGCATGATGCGATGGCCGATGGCATACTCGCACAGGCTAGGGGCCGGCGCTTATAGATTGACAATTTCCGGCGATATGGTGAGGCACCGACATGCCTGAAGGACCCACCCCACCTCCCGATTTTCTTGCCGACTGGCATAGCCTCGCGGCAGAATGCCTTGCCGGCGGTCGCCTGGGCGAACGGGAACTTCTCGATGCCGCCCGGCGACTGCTGCTTCCTGCCTCCCGCAAGGTCGACTGGCCAAAAGCCGGGGGCGAGTGCGGTGCGATCATCCGCGAGCGAGACTGGAGTGCATCGCCGGAGGAGCTCGATATGGCAGTCCGTACAAAGGTCCGCAGATCACCCGAAGCGGCAAAGGCTGCCGCCATTTCCGAAGCGAAAGCGATCGCCCCCGATCGCGCCGCGCGCATCGGCTCCACACCCGCGACGACGTTTCGCGGTGACCCGAACATTTTCGGGCGTCTCGTCGAAGACCATGACAAGCATCGGGCGCTGTTTGCGATGATCGAGGACACCGTCGGCAAGTCGCCCGACCGGGTCCGTCTTTTCAGCGAGCTAGTGCACGAAATCAAAGGCCATGCAGCCGCCGAAGAGCAGGCACTGTGGTCGACGGTGCTACGCAATCCCGAGACGACCGAGGATGCCCGTCATGCTGTCGCCGAGCATAAGGAAATCGACGACATGTTTGCCGATCTCGCCGCTCGTGACATGGCCTCGCCCGGATGGCTACGTCGTTTTGCGGCGACCAAGGAAAAATACCTCCATCACATTCGCGAAGAGGAACAGGAGCAGTTCGTCGCTGCGGAAAAACATCTGAGCCCCGCCGACATGCGGCATATGCGTAGCGTCTTCAATCGCCGAAAGAGCGCCGAGAAATCCGGTGCGGAAGTCGAACGGAAGATAAAGCTGAAAGCGTGACAGCGACCGCGTCGACGCTCTTCGGCCCCGCCACGAGCGACACTTGTCTTATCGTGGGCTCCGCGACCGGAACCGCGGTCTGCAAAGGATGAAAAAGATCGCGGTGGACGCATGTTTCAGCAACCTGATGCATTCGTGCTCTGCGTCGTCGCGCGCCGACGTCCATCCGATGATTTTGCAGTCGCTCGATTAATTTGGCGGAAGCCTCCGGCACGTCGCGCGCACCCGGTCTGCCGGCATTTTCAGGTGCAGGACATGTCAGGCTTCGGCCCCTGTCCTTACCGGTGGCCGCTTTTGCCGCGGGGACAAGGACGCTTTCCGGCTTCAAGCCGCGCGCCCGAATACGGCCAAGCTCCGCCCGGCCAAAGCCGAAAGTCCTCGTCCTGCGGTGGTCCGCCCCTGCCGATCCCGGTTCGAACATTCTCTGGGGCCCGGGAAGCCATCCCCACGAACATCGGCCGCCTGTTGCGCGACGCCGCCCGCCATGCTGTCATCGCCGCATGATGACGCCCGACAAGGAGCTATGGGCGTGCGCACTGCTGTTGGAGCAGGAGCATGGCGACACTGCCGCGCTTCACATTGCAGAACGCATCGCGATCCTCGCGGCCGCGAACGACGCTGCGGGCGTCGCACGCTGGAAAGCGATCGCCGACAAGCTCGCGCAGCTTTGGACCGGAGACCGTCCGTTGCCAATGTAGTCCTGACATGGTTCACCCCGGCTCGCGATAGACACCACAGGAGGCGAAGCCATGGCCGGTAGCGACGAAAATTCCGTCCAACTTTGGGGACGGTCGAAAGACGGGATCTGGCACTTCGTCCGCGTCGGCAATCGCGCCGCGATGGCCATAGTAGCCGGCGGCTTCGACGCGAGGGGCCGGTTCGCAGAATATAGGGTTCAGGATATCAGGAAAGCGTCCAGCGAGCAGCTGGAGGATGAGATCTGGGCCCGGGCGCAAAACCCGGCAGCTGCGCCCCCTGATCGAGCGTCTCGAAGCGGGCGGGATCGACCCCGAACTGGCCTGAGGACATGCCAGCGGTCCGCACGTTCGGGCCGTAGATCTACGTCGTGACGGCACGCCGCGCCGGATCTCCGATCTCAAAAGCGGCGCTGCCTCGCCAGCGGACGCTTTGGAACGGCGCCGCCCATATCGTTCCACCTGTCTCGAGACCGCCCAACTTGATCTGACCGGGCCGCGCGCGATTTCGATTTTACACCGCACATGTTTCGAGGGGTCGACTTTTACAAAACTATCGTTAGGATAATGTTTGGTGGGACGTGGGAGCACCGGCAAACGCACGGATTTCCGCATCGAAAAGCCTGACAGACATGATGTCGCGTCCATCATCGGGATCCGTTGATCGGGAAAGGATAACGCCTCAATGACTACCCTTACGAAAAGCGCAATCCGCTCGGTGCCGAGCACGGCCCCCATCGAGGACATCCTCGCGATTGTCGGGGAGGACGGCTGCGTCATCCTCAAAAACTACCTGACCTCCGACCAGGTTCGCGCCCTCAATGCCGACATCGAGCCATCGATGCAGGCCCTGTCGGTCGGGAGCAAGCATGACGAGGAGGGGATCAAGGAATTTCACGGCGCCAATACAAAGCGCCTGACCGACGTAACCCGGGCAAGCCGCACCTTCCGGGAGGAAATTCTCGATCATGACCTCTACCATGCGCTTGGTGACGCGATCTTTCTGAAGGAGTCCGGCACCTACTGGCTGGACACGTCGCAGGTCATCGAAATCGGCCCGAACAGCCCCGCCCAGATGTTGCATCGCGACCTCGGCGCGTGGCCGCCCTTCAAGGCGATGGGGCCTTCCGGGCCGGAGATCATCGTCAATTTCATCATCGCCCTCACCGATTTCACCGAGGAGAATGGCGCGACGCGCGTTATTCCCGGCAGCCACAAATGGGCCGATTTCGACGAACTCGGCTCGCATGAGATGTCGGTTCCGGTGGAAATGGAAGCCGGCGATGCCGTCTTCTTCAGCGGCAAAACGGTCCATGCCGGCGGTGCGAACCGGACCCGCGACGTTTATCGCCGCGGCATCACAATTCCTCTGGTTGTGGGATATCTGACCCCGGGAGACGCGCTACCGTTCCTTGCTGATCCTGCACTGGTTCGCGACCTTCCCGAGCGGGTCCAGCGGATACTTGGTTTCCGGTCGCAATATCCCGTCGGAACGTTCGGCGTGTGGATGGTGAACTTCACCGAGCTCGGCGATTTCCTGAAGAACTGACCGGACGAGGCCGTTCTCCATCGCGGCCCTGGGGAACGGCAGACAAGTTACCAGCGAGTTCTTCAGGGCCATAGATTCGATGGTCGTCCCGCAATCTTAGATCATTCGTTGCCTTAATTGCTTTTGCGGATTGTTTCTGTAGGGGTGGTGGCATGATGACCAAGCATGCTCCCGCAGCCGCGTTCGAAGACGACGGCGATCCAGACGACCAGACGGTAGCGCGTCGAGGCCGCCCCGTGGGGGACCGCGAAAGCAAACGGAACGAACTGCTCCGCGCCGGCATCGCGACGATTGCGGAACTCGGATATAGCGGTGCTTCGCTCCGCAAGGTCGCGAGCCGGGCGGGACACACGACGGGGGCCGTCACCTATTATTTCCAGAACAAGGAAGCGATGGTTCGCGCTATCCTCGAGCATCTGTTCGACGAGTGGGACACGCTGCTGGACATAGGCGGAGCAGTGGGCGACTTGAGGCAGCGATTCCGCCGCTGGAAAGAAATGAATACCGATTCCGACCAATGGATGGCGCAGTTTCAGCTGCTGGCGCAGGCCCGCCATGAACCGGCATTGGCAGAGATTTATCAGCGCCGATATTCGGCGTACCGCGCCAGGCTCACGGCGACGGTAGCCATGCAGCAACGGTCGGGGGAGGTACGAGACGACATCGCCGCCGATATCATCGCCGATCAGATCGCTGCCCTCGCGGACGGCTGGGCGATGATGTTCCCGATCGAGCCCGAACGCTTTGTCGGGACCCGCATGGACGAACTGACCGATGCCGTTCTCAAGATGATCGAACCGCCCGCGAAAGCGGTTCGGCGGTAACGGCCCAAGCCGGCGTCGGACCCAAGGCCGGCTTGGGACTGTCGCCAAGTCCCGCGCAATGACCTCGATGCGCTGGACGCTTGCCGAGCACTTCGCGCACCACCTCCGATCCCCCCGGCTGGCCCCCTGGGTGATCGTCACGGATACGATGTCGCACCGACTCTAACGTCCGCGGTGCCATCTGCCGATGGAATGCGGTCGCGCCTCCTCCTTTTGTCTTACCCTCGAAAACGGCGACGCGTGCGAAGCTATCTTGCCCTCCCACCCCGCCGTGCGATTTCTGCCGGGCGGAACTCGACGTTACCGGGGGTATAACAACAACGGCAGATCGCCCGCCAAGGCGGAAGGACGGTTTGCGACGACGGCTGCCCGATTCCGCGGGACGGGTGCCGCACCGAAGCGCCTCGAGCCCGGGCCGGCCCGACCGTTGACATAACTATTGTTACGATTATTGTCCGAGTCGACTGGACGACGAGCCGAACCGGGAAACCGAGCGGCGGGCGAAGGCTGACACAGGCCGAACCCCGTGCGTGACATCTCCTGGGCAGGCAGCCTCCATGGCCGTCCACCGGAGCAACGATATGACTGAATCCGGACCGTGGGCCGCCGGCGGCGAGAGTGGCGAACCAGCTACGGCGTGCGAAGTCGCTACCGGCGTGAAGGCTGACTTGCCACATCCTGCCGTCCGAACGCCCAATGCGAGGGATGCCTATCTGTCAAAGGTGCGACCGCAATCGGATCGAGCGACCGTTCTCCTTCTCTGCGCAGGCCTCATCTGGACGCTGGGCATCCTTCCGACGAATATCCTTCCGACGGTCCTCGAGTTGCTGCGCGAAGGCATGAAGCTCAACGAAAGCCAGATGGGTTCGGTTGGTTCGGCCTATGTCCTTGGACACGGCATTGTCATCGCCGCGGGTCCCTTATGGCTCAGGCGTGTGAATGTCATGACATCCAGCGCCGCCGCTTTGCTCGTTGCTGCAGGCTCGCTGCTTTTCATTTCCTTTTTCTCGGATCTGTCGTCCCTGGTCGCCGGATGGTTCGTAATCGGCCTCTCGACGGGCTTCGCCGCCACGCCCGCCTTCGCCATCCTCGGCGACACCCCAAATCCTACCCGGACCTATAGTCTTGCCATATTCGGCTCGACGTTGATCGCGACGCTCATCTCCTTCGCAATGCCGGGCATCGGCATCGTCCAGACATTCCTGATGGGCGCGATCCTGTTCGCCATTTCGACGCCCTTGGCGCTGGGGTTAGGGCGTCGCCTGCTATCGTCCGATGCGGCGCACGCGTCGCACGTCCAGCAGGATCGGCTGTCCGCGCGGATGCTCGCCGCTCCGCTGCTGGCGATGGTGGCGGGGGCGATCTTCCTTGGCGTGAGCTGGGGTGGCATTTACAATTTCGTGGGCGTCATAGGCGTTGCGAACGGGATGGAAGTGAACGGGGCGGGCGCGCTTGTCGCGGCTGGACTCATCGGCTCGCTGGTCGGCGGCATTGCGCCGGCCCTGATCGGCAGACGGCTGGGATCGCCAATAACGATGATAACCGTTGCGATGGCTGCAGTCGTGCTGACCTATCCTGCCCTGACGTTTCGCCAGCCCGACGTGTTTATCGCGGCGCTGGCGATCCAGGGCGCCTTCGTTACCGCAGCCTACGCCTATCTGCTGGGCATTGCGCGTGAACTGGACAGGTCGGGTAGAATTTTTGTGGCCTTCCCTGCCATCCACGCGCTGGGCACTGCAGGCGGGACCAAATTCACAGGCTGGTTTCTGACCCACTGGTCGGTCGAGGCATTTCTGAGCGTCGGTGGCGCGCTGATCCTGTTGTCGTGGATCATTTTGTTCTGTGCCCACTATTGCAATCTGGCGCCCTTGCGAACCGCGCAAGCAGATTTCGGGAAGGTGACGCCATGACCGCCACGCCCGGTTTCACCCGTTTCAAGGGCGGGCGCCCGCTTGCGATCGCTGGATCGCGAGACGCATCCCGCCGCAGGACGAGCCGGTCCGCGCGCGTGTCCCGCCGGCCGACTCGGGCGCAGGAAGTCGGCGCCGCCATATTTTCAAGAACGACTGTCGTTGCAAATATATCACATGCGAGGCGGAAAATTGTCCGAGCGCATGGCGAGAGCGTTTCGAACGTCTCGAAGCAGGTACTTTAAGCCTCATTTTTCAATGGTTTGTGACAGGCAAACCCATGGCGGGGCTCATTCTGGTCGTTCCGCGAACATGCATGAAAATCGCTCTCGACATCCCCGAAATATTTGACATAACATTAGTGATGAAAACGGCGGCCACCAGCTGCCGGTGCAGATTCCAACGTCCGGGAGGATGCGGATATGTCGCGTGTCATCGGCGATCGCACATTGGCCATCCGACCGATGATCGGGCGATGTCGCTTCCCTGGCGCGGCCGCCCCCCGGCGCCTCCCCAGCTCAAGCACCCGACAAATGCTGACAGCACGGCAGGCAGCTCAGCCGCCGGACAGACACCGACAAAGCCGTCACACAAACAATGAGCAAGGGGAGTAAAGCGATGATCACACACCAAAGGACCATGCAACGCCGCAGGGCCATGCTGCACGCCGCCAGCTGTCTGGTCGGTCTTGCAGCGCTGCTGCCGGCGATGGACGTGCAGGCGCAGGAAGCTGCGCCAGCCTCCAAAGAGGTCGAGAACCAGGGCGACATCATCGTGACCGCAAGCCGCCGCGAAGAGACGGTGACGAGCCTGCCCTTCAATATCTCGGCCTATGGCAACGAGCAGCTCGAGCGCGCCAATGTAACCGATGTCGCATCGCTGACCCGTCAGGTTCCAAACTTCAACATCATCGATAGCGGCGCGCGCACGTCGGCATCGCAGATTCCCATCATTCGCGGCCTCAACGCCTCGCAGCCGACGACCGCGGCCGCGCGCTACTTTCAGTCACCGGTGGGTTTCTACCTCGGCAATGCGTCCATAACGGGGTCGCTGCCGCTTTATGACATCGGGCGCGTCGAAGTTCTGCGCGGACCGCAGGGAACGCTCTATGGAGCCGGCTCGCTTGCCGGCGCGGTGCGTATCGTTCCCAACGAGCCGCGGCTGGGCGAGACCAGCGGATCGGTCACCGCTTCTATCGGAACGACCGCCCATTCGAGCGATCCCTCCTATCTGTTCGCAGGAACGGTCAACCTTCCGATCGGCGACCGTCTGGCGCTGCGTCTTAATGCCCGGCACGAATATGAAGGCGGCTTCATCAATGCCCGCGATGTGCTGAAACGGCAAGGAGACAGCTATCTCACCGGAGCCCCTGTGCTCGCGGACCAAGCTGATGTTGCCAACAGCCCCGGCGTCTATTTCGACAAGAAGGATTATAACTTTGCGCGAACGACTTCGGCGCGGGCTTCGCTTCTGTGGGAACCGACCGACGATCTTTCGGTAAACCTCGCCTATAATTTCGCGAAGTCACGCGGCAACGGCGGCAATATCGACAACAATGCTTTTGCCGGCGGGCCTTCGCCGCTCGATCCGCGACGCACATTGGAGGCCACGGGCGACTATGAGCGCTCGGTTCCAACCCTGGAACCCTGGGAGCGCCGCACGCAGCTTGCAACGCTCGACATGAGCTACGACCTCGGCTTCGCCACCGTTTCCTCGACGATCGCCTACGGCAAGACCGAAGGGGAAATCGTCAACGACTCCACGGTCGCTCTGCTCGGCTCGCCTTACGGTGTCTATTATACCGGAACGCCCGCCAACCCGCGCGCCGTATTGCCCGTGCTGAATTCCGACAACGAACGCTCCTGGACGCAGGAACTGCGCATCGTGTCCAGCGAGGGCGGACCCATCGACTACACGGCCGGCGTATTCCTTCAGCAGCACAAGCGCCGGATCGGCCTGTTCGTTTACGCCCCCGGCGCAAGCGATCAGAGCTTCGCTGCAAGCGGGTCGCGCGTCCCACGCGTCCTTGGAGGCGGGTATGTGCCGACGCTTGCCGATGGCGAAACCTATGGCCAGGTGGCGAACCAGAAGTTCAACGAGATTTCCTTCTACGGCGATCTGACCTGGCACGTGACCGATGCCTGGTCGGTCACCGGCGGCGCCCGCATCTTCCGGCAGAAATTCAGTTCGACGCTGGCGGGCGCAAGCCAGCTGTTCATCTTCGACTTTGCCGCTGCCAATGCGAACAAGGTCACCGACCAGATCTTCAAGCTGAACACATCGTACAAATGGTATGAGGATGGCCAGATTTACGCCACCTTCTCGCAAGGCTTCCGCCGCGGCGGGACCAACGCATTCGCGCTCTCGGGCCTCGGCCTCGAGCCCGAGCCGCTGCTGGTCTACAAGCCCGATCGCACCAACAACTTCGAAATCGGAGCGAAGGGCAAATTCTCGCGCATCTATTATTCGCTGAGCGCTTTCTACATCAAATGGGACGATCCGCAGATCGATCTGCAAACGCCGTTCAACCTCTATCCCGCCGTTGTGAACGGAACCGAGGCCACGTCGAAGGGCTTCGAGGCCGAACTCCAGGGTCCCATCGGCCCGCAGGGCCTGAGCTTCAGCCTGGGGTTGGCGTACGCCCGCGCGCGACTGACGGGCGACTTCAGCTATCCCGCCGGGAATGCCGCAGGCGGCATCGTGCCGGACGCCATCCACGGCAGCTCGGGCGACCGGCTGCCCGGTGCGCCCGACTGGAGCGGCGCCGGTTCGCTCACCTACGAGCATAATTTCGCGGACAGCGCACTGACCTTCAATCTCGGCTTCGATTTCCGCAGCTCCACGATCAATCAACTTCGGAGTCTGAGCATCAACGCGCCTGCTCGCAAGGCGCCCGCGTACATCATGTTCAATGGCAGCATCGGGTATGACGTCGACGACTGGAAGATCGAGTTGTTCGGGACCAACCTGACCAACAAGCGGGTCGTCTATGGTGCCAATGTTCGGACCTTGTCGTCTTATGCGCTCGTGGGCGACTGGGGCGAAGCCTTCTCGGTCTCGCGCCCGCGCGAACTGGGTATCCGTCTCACCAGAAAATGGTGACGGGTTCGAGGCGCCGCGGCATAGCCGCTGCGCCTTGAAGCGTCCCGGACATGAGCGGGCGGGCTTCTGACGGAGCCCGCCCGCCTCCGTTCGGGTCGGGGCAAAGACGTTTCAAGTCCTGACCTGATTTCCGGCACCGCCGGACGTCGGCGCCGGCCATTGCCTTGCTGTGCCGGTTCCAGGAAGACATGTCGAACGCCGACAGGTCTGGGCCGATTGAGGCACATGCGATGCGCCGGGCAAAGCCACTTCCGCCAGACCAGTCAGGGTCTTCACGGCTTGGGCCGCCGCACGCCGATGACACCCCTGGTAATAGTGGCAGACTTCTACCCCACGTCAGGCCCGCTAGAATAGGGCAAGGCCTCTGCAGCGCGTGCGACGGCTTCATTGCGCATATGGGGTTGCGGTTCAGCGAAGGTTTCGCGGAACGGGGCTCTGGACGCTACCGCCTGTCCGGTCGGCCGCCAGCGCCGGACAGGATGAGCGGAAACATGGGGTCTGGAATTTGCCGTGCCCGGGCGACCGGGCGGCACTTGGCCCGAAGACGGGTCAGGCAGCGGCTTCGGGACCGAAGAGAGCCTCACGAGACCGCTCGCCTGTCAGAGGCGCGCAGCGAGCGTCCAGTGAATCGTACCGCATAGGATGGGCGACCTCCGCCCAGTCGCGGAAAAATACGTCAGATACCTCGTCCAACTTCCGCGTCCGACACCAAGAGGCGGGGTGCAATAGCGCCGAACACGAAGCCGCCTTCGATGGCTGTTCCCGTCGCGGCCGAACCCGATACCGGTCGACGCCGGGCGCTCCCGCGATATGGAAACGCCCGGCAGTCTGGATGCATCACCCTCGGTGAAACGGGGCGGCACCCAAATCGCGCGTCAGACGAGTTTCTTGAACACCGGCGCGCGGAAGCGGTCACCGTCCTTGAGCTTGTCCATTTCTTCGGTGAACAGGATGCCGCCCCGACCGAGGCCGGAATTGCTCTCGGGAAGCGAGCGGAAGGTCGCATCGTCACCGAAGAAGCGCAGGACCAGCGTGTGGCGGGTCGGGAAGTCGGGATCGGTTTGTGCGCCGCCGTGCAGCGAGTGCGGGTGGAGGAGCACCACATCGCCCGGCTCGACTGCCCACGAGAGAATGTCATAGGCGGCCGGATCGCGGGCGAGCTCGGCGTCGATGTCGGGAAGACGCGGCAGGAAAGGCACTGCCGCCTCGCCGTGGAGGGGCGAGGTCGGGTCGTTGGGATCCGTGAAATTGGGACCATCATACTGGATTCCGCGATGCGAACCCTTGACGATCTCCAGCGAATTCTTCTTCGGCACCGCCTCGAAACTGATCCAGGCGTTGCCCCAATGCTTGCCGGTCCAAGGCAGATAGGAGGTATCCTGATGGAAGGAGGTCCGGGCGCTATTGCCACCCGTCTTGAAAAAGATCTCTTCGGCAAAATACCAGACGTTTTCCGAGCCCCACAGGTCGGCGAAAATTTTCCCGAACGGCAGTTGAGTCACCAGTTCGTCCAGGCGCTCTTTGGCGTTCGGATTGGCGTTGTCGACGTGCGACTGCTGCTCCGTCCCCTCGAACATCATGGAAGCATTCGGCCCATGGTTTTCAACGGCCCAGTCGAACGCACCCCGGCACAGTGCCAGTTGATCGCTATCGAGGCAGTTCCTTACGACGACAGCGCCATCATCATCGAAGCTCCTACGCAACGCAGCATCCATTTTTGCAGCTCCCTAAAATATGATTCCGACTCCGCCATAGCCGCTGAATCATATTTACGCAACGCACGATATCTAAATAAGCTGGTCAGCTGTCGGCACAAGCGGAAGACGGTCTCATGCGACGGTGCCGCGGGCTTCATCGCAATAATGCGTTTCGTTCGGCGCTGTGCTGAAGCAACGGCTGGTTCGAAACGACCAGCATACCGGTCCTGTCAGGAGCACCCGCGCCCGCTCCGATTTCGACAATGCTCCCGTCCGCCGGCGGCAGCGGTCGTCGTCTTCGATCGACGCGGGCAGATTGCAGCGTTAGTCCACGACCGATGATGAGACGTCGCAAAGCGAACTCGTCGCCGTTTTTTAAAAACGCACGACATTTCAATTGATCGGAAGCGTAATGGCGCTACGCTTTGCGTATGAAAGGCGATGGGCATCTCTCCCCCACTGACAACGTGACAATACGCAGGGGACGTCCCGTCGGCGACCGCGAAGCCAGGCGGATCGAGCTGCTCAACGCCGGTGTCCAGGTTATCGCTGAATTGGGACTGGGCGGCGCATCGCTGCGCAAAGTTGCAAAAAAGGCCGGATATACGACGGGCGCGGTAACCTATTATTTTGCGAACAAGGAGCAGCTGTTCGCCGCGATCGTCGAATATATGTTCCAACGGTTCGACGAGATGCTTTATGCTGGCGAAGATATCGGCGATTATCGTCGCCGTTTTGAACACTGGTTCGACATCAACGCGGATTCTTTTATATGGCCTGCCGGTTTCCAGCTTTTGACGCGCGCGCGTCATGACGCGGAGCTTGCTGCGATATACAGGGATACCTACGCGCAATACCGCCGTATCACCACGAGGCGGATCGAAGCTCAACAGAAATCGGGAACGATCCGTGACGACATTTCCGCGGAGCTGCTTGCCGAACAGATCGCCGCTCTCGCCGATGGATGGGCGATGATGTTACCGATCGAGCCCGACCGCTTCACGCCTGAGCGGGTCGACCGGCTCCTCGACGCCTTGCTTCGGCAGATGGCGCCATCGCGCAGCTGATCGGCCCTCACGCCGGCGATGGGCGCTGCCGCCCCGTCGCCGGATAGGGAATTCAGTTGCGAACCTTGCGATTGACGCGGTTGTCAAGGAAATGGGCTGCGCCAAACATCGACTTCATCATGCCCCACTGGAGCGGCTCGGGCAACGTGCGCGGCGTTGCGTGGCGAAGCGCGGCAAGCATGGGATGTTCGATCCCGCGCACCCGGTCCGACAACAGCCGTCCAACATAGGATTGGGTGCCCACGCCATGGCCCGAGCAGCCGGCAGTGTAGAGGATGTTCCCGCGGTCGCCTGTTTCGCCCACGACCGGCAAGGCATCATAGGCGAAACTGATATAGCCGCTCCAGCAAGCTCGCACCGCGACGCGTCCCAGCATCGGGAAGCGCTCGCCCAAGAGCCCCGCCAGCTCCTTGTAAGCCACCTTGTCGGGAACGTTGGGGGTCTTCGAGCCATATACGTAATCGAGATGCTTCGTGGTCAGAACCAGCCGGTTATCGACGGTCAGACGATGGCTCTCCATGATCAGATGCTGGGTTGTTATCCCTTCCCTATTCTCCCATCCGAGTGCCGCGAGCTGGGCTGGCGTGAGGGGCTGGGTTTCGAGCGCGGATACGCGGATCGGCACGACCTTGTCGCGGAGAAGGCCGAGTTGCGGCGTGTAGCCATTGGTGGCGAACACGACGAACGGCGCCGTCGCGGATCCCTTTTCGGTCTCGCACCGGACGGTCGGGCCTTCGACATAGCGAACGAGCGGGCTCTTCTCGAAAATCCGAACCCCGGCATCGATCGCGGCGCGCCGCAGCCCGAGCACATATTTGCCAGGCTGCAGGGTCCCGCCATTGGCCGTCAGGTAGCCGAAAAGGAACGCGGGCGGGATGCCGCGTGCGCGTAGCTCCTTTTCACCCAGAAATTGCGCCGACGCACCAAATTCGTTGCCGTGCGCCATGCTTTCGCGAAGCTTCTTTTCCTGTGAGGGGTGGATGCCGGCACGGAGGAGACCTGTCCTCAGATAGTCGCATTCAATCCCGTACTGCGCTATCTTCCCTTCGACATAGGTCACACCTTCCTCGAAGTAGCGAACGATTTGCCTGACCTGGTCGGCGCTCACACGCTTGAGGAACATGTCATAATCGAGACCTTGGCCGCCGGCGAGATAGCCGGCATTTCGGCCGCTCGCGCCGAAGCCCGCAAACTCCTGTTCGAGCAGCACGACATCGGCAGCAGTGGAGGCCAATTCGAGCGCGGTCGAAAGGCCGGCAAATCCCCCTCCAACCACGACGACGTCAGCCGTGACGGATGTGTCGAGGCTTGGTTGCAAATCGCGCGGCGTCTCCAGCCAGCCGCCGATGGGACGATAGCGACTGGTGACGTTGGCGGTGCCCTGACTATCTTGCATCATGCTTCCCCATCTTCTTCCGCGCTGCGTGGAGCGCGGAACCCGAGCGACCCGCGCCGGGAACGCCGAAATGCCTCGAAAACCCGTTGTCATGCGCATGCCTGCGCAGGTCCGGACTATGAGAATAACAAGGTCGCAGTTTTACGCAACATATGTTTTGCAAAGTAGGATATCGAGCCGTCGGGCGCGGACACCTTGCCAGGCGTCACATCGATGGCGTGACAGGTGACATTATCGTGCTTGTTGGACCGATTGGCCTGCGGCTGTCGCCTGCCCCCCTGAGGGCGGCTGGCCGTCCGCGAAATCCTCGACGCGCTTGCATATCCAGCCAGATTATCGACGGCTCGCCATTCTATGGTCGGCACGGGGACATTCTGTGCGCCAGCAGGAGGTCGATCAGGCCGGTGCTGCGCCGGTGCCGGCCTAGACCGCCCGCGCCGATCCGGCCCGCGGAACGAACGTCAGGAAGACAACAAAAGAGCGGCGGCGGCGGAGTTCCGCCGCCGCCGCGTCAGTTGCCCGGAGCCGAATAATCGGCGGGAGATACTCAGGATCGGCTACGGCCGAGCGTCGACGGCCGTCATGCTTCGACGATTTGCGGGAAGATCGATGCGCGGAAAGGCGCGCCGGGCTCCATCTTGGCAACCTCTTCCTTGAAAAGATTGCCGTTGCGCTCATAGCCCGACTTGCTGACCGCAGGCAGCGGACGGAAGGTCGCGTCATCGCCGAAAAAGCGGAAGACGAGCGTATGTCGCTCGGGACAATCGGCGTCGACGTTCGCGCCGCCGTGAAGTGAGCCGGGATGCAGGAATAGCACGTCACCCGGCTCGGTTGCCCAGGAAAGTACCTCATACTTGCCCGGGTCGGCCTTGCGTTCCGCCTCGATGTCCGGGAGACGTGGCAGCGCGTCGCCGCCATGGAGCGGGTCGGTCGGGTCGTTCGGACTGAAGGTCGTGCCGTCGTAGAGCGGCCCCCGATGCGAGCCGCGAATGATCTCGAGCGCGTTCTTCTTGGGGATAGGCTCGAAACTGATCCAGGCGTTCCCCCAGTGATTTCCGGCCCAGGGAAGATAGGAGGTGTCCTGATGCCAATAGGTACGGGTGCCTTCGCCGCCGGCCTTCAGGAAGACCTCCTCGGCGAAGTACCAGACATTCCGGGATCCCCAGAGGTCGGCGAACAGGTCGCCGAGGGGCAGCGTTGCCACGAAACGGTCAAGGCGATCCTTAACGAGCGGATTGGCATTGTCGACGTGCGACGAGATGTGCTCCTTTTGGTCCCCCCGATACAGGGCATGACCATTGGGACCCGGATTCGCGACAATCCAGTCGTAGATGTCGCGACACGCTGCCAACTGTTCCGCGTTAAGGACATTCTTCATGAGAACGGCGCCGTCCTCCCGATAGGCCTTCCTTACCGACTCTTCCATGACGCGTTTCTCCCGATACTGGACTGCGACCCACAGATAAACGAGGCGGAATGATTCTGCAAACGAATGTTGTGTTAATTGCTGGCTCGGGTCTCCTCTGCCTCTCGAGAGGCATGGGACCCGCGGTTGGGGCCAGGCTCACCTCGAAAGGAGCGCGAGCGACGGCACACGACAGGTGCCGTCCATTCAGTCGCGAATATCCGTTGCCGTAATAAGCACCGGTCGACGTGGCCGCCGCCAGAAAGCGTCACGCGTCTCCGGCAACAGGCGTTGAGGCTCGGGCTCAACCCGGTGAGGGCTCGTCGATCTCGGCGGCTCTGCGCGCGCCACACGGTCCCCGACGCTCGGAGGTCTGGCGATTTCATCGATCATGTTCGCCCAATCCTGGAGCATTCGCCGTCGCGGGGTGAGATAGAGCGCGCTGTTATACGCCCCGCGCACTTCATCTTCGTCCTCGTGCGCCAGCGCCATCTCGATCCAATCGGGTTTGTAGCACTCGGCTTCGTTCGCCCAGGTTGAAGCCAGCCCCCGAAACCCGTGCACCGTCTGGCGTCGGCGATATCCCATGCGATAACAGGCATAGATCATCGTATTCTCTGAAATCGGCTTCTCCTGCTTGGCACCTGGAAACACGAAGTCGCTGTTGGTTTCCCGGCGGCGACGGCGCAGCAGCTCGACGGCCTGGCACGACAGCGGCACAAGATGCTCGCGCTCCATCTTCATGCGTTCGCACGACAACCGCCAGAGCGGTTGCTCCCCGTCGAGATTCTCGAACTCGTCCCATCTGGCAAACCGGGTTTCACTCGTCCGGGCCCAGGTCAGAAGGGTGAACATGAGCGCGTCGCGCGTGATGTCGCTCCTCCGGGGCGTTTCCTCGCCGTCATAGGCCAGGATAGCGCGAACCAGCGTCGGAAACTCGGCGAGAGGCACGCGCGCCATGTGCCTGACGGGCGGTTTGGGCCTGAGCGCATCGTTGAGGCCGAGGGTGGGATCGACCGTCGCCCAGCCGCTCGCGATCGCGAACCGGAAAACCTGGCTCACGCCCTGCTTGAGGCGCCGGCTGACGTCGAGGGCACCACGCGCTTCGACCGCCCTGATCATTTCCAGAATCTCGGGGGCGTCGATTTCGGCGATGGGGCGCTTGCCGATGACGGGAAAGACGTCGCGCTCCATCCGGTTGATGACACGCTTGGCGTGCGCCGGGTCGAGCCCCTCGGCGCGATTCCGATGCCAGGCCCGCGCGATCTCCTCGAACAGCTTGAGGGCAGCCCGCTGCCTTTTCGCCTGTTTCTTCGCCTCCGCCGGGTCTTTGCCCTGATCGAGCAGGCGCTTGGCTTCCCAGCGCTTCTCGCGGGCGATTGCCAGCGTGACGACCGGATATTTGCCGAAGCTGAGCAGCTTTTCCTTGCCGTCGAACCGATATTTCAGACGCCAGAGCTTCGCTCCGCTGGGCTGAACGAGCAGGTGCAGCCCCTCCCCGTCGGACAGCTTGTAGGGCCGCTGTCGCTTGGTGGCATATTTTACTTCGAGTTCCTTGAGAGCCATGTGGGGGTATCGCCTGTTTTGGGGACAGGCCAAAAATACCCCCAAAATACCCCCAATTCAAATCGACGTGGGTGGTCGCAGCGAGCCGCAACGGGACGCCCAAGCACGCAATGAACCGCAAGAAATAGTTGATTTTATTGCAGAAAAATCCACCGGTGGTCAAAATGGGTCGTTGGTGGAATATGGGTCTTTGGTAGCGGAGGAGGGACTTGAACCCCCGACACCCGGATTATGATTCCGGTGCTCTAACCAGCTGAGCTACTCCGCCCCGAAAGGCCGCCCTGTTGGGCGAGCAGCGCCTATAGATAGGCGCCGCCCCCCGGTCAATATGCTCCCTGACCTCGCGCCCGCCTTCCGCGAAAATTGCGCTCGAAGGCGGTTTCCCACGGCCCGCCGCGATAATGATGCGCGGCAAGCCCGGTGATCGCCAGCGGATGCGGGCGGAAATCCCGCCGCAGTTCGGCGAGCAGCGCCTTGGCTTCGGCGGGATCGACCTTGTTCTGGACGGTGATGTGGAGCCGCGGCACACCCTGGTCCTGCGCCGACAGCGAGCCCGCGAACCAGTCGGCGATGCGCGCGCGGATCGCGAGCAGTTCGGGGCTTTCGATCCGATAGGCGACGCCGCGCCCGAGCGAGAAGATGTCGCTGACGGTCGCGGGCGGCGGCGCATCCTGCGCGATCGCCTTGAGCAGGCGGTCGAGTTCACCGAGGCACGACGGCGGCAACTGGTGGAACAGCGTGATATGGGCGCGAAGCTGGTTGCGCTCGGGCGGAAAATGGCGGGCGCGGAGCGTGTCGAAGCGGTGCTGGTCGGCCGCACCCATCGTCGCAGTCACGATGATGGGCGCGGCACCAGGAATCCGGCCGGGAGGGGGGATGACCGGATCGCCGTTCACGGACAGGGAAGAACGCGGCGGGGAGGAGGGGGAATGCCGACGTCCATGGGACACCCTGTCTCTGATGGTCCCCAAATGGGGAAAGCCGCGGAAAAACGCCAATCGATAAAATGCATGACAATAATCGTATAAAGCGATGAAATAATATTATCAGGCCGTTAGGCCGCCCCAGAAGGCCTTCAACGCCGCCGCTACCTCGGCCGGACGCTCGGCGATCGCCCAATGCCCTGCCCCGTCGATCACCGTCAGCGGCGTCCCGGTGTTCGCCGCATAGCGTTGCGCCACCGACAATTCGACATAGGGATCGCCCGCGCCCCAGACGAGCGCGCCCGCCTTCGGCAGCTTAGGGATGTCGAGCGCCCAGTCATGCGCGAAGCTCAGCCCTTTGGCGGAGCGGTATAGTTTCAGGATCGCGCGGCGCTTGTCCTTATTCGCCCATTGCGCCGCTTCTTCGGCCGCGATGTCGGCGGGCATGCCCGCCGCCGTCAGGCCCTCGGCAAGTTTCGCGGGCTGGTTGCTCACCATCATGTACAGCTCGCCGAGGATCGGGGTGTTCCAGATCCGCGCGAGGCGATGCCCGCGATAATCGGGATCGATCACCGCATTCGAGATCGCCCAGCTGCGCAGCAGATCGGGCCGCAGCATCGCCACCCGCTGCGCGATCAGCGCACCCCAGTCGTGCCCGACGATGTCGATCGGGCCGTGCTGCGCGAACAAGGCTTCGGCCTGCCCCACCGCCCAGTCGGCATAAGCCTCCTTGGTCGCGGCAAAACCCGCCGGCAGCGGTGCGGTGAAGCCCGGGAGCGCGGGCACCGCGACGGGCGTATCGCCAAGGTCGAGCGCGGCGAGCAACGGCCGCCAGATCGCCGGGCTGTCGGGCACGCCATGGAGGAAGAGCTTGGCCGTCATCGTCACCCCCTGTCCGTCACCCGAGCCGGGGAGACGCGCTATTCCATCTCCCCGCGATCGCGGCGGAGCCGGTACCATTTTTGCACATTGGCGTTGTGCTCGCTCAGCGTGCGGCTGAAAATATGGCCGCCGTCGCCCTTGGCGACGAAGAAGAGATAGTCGTTCGCCTCGGGGTCGAGCGCCGCGGCGATCGACGCCTTGCCGGGGTTGGCGATCGGTCCCTGCGGCAGCCCCGCCATGCTATAGGTATTATAGCCGTTCACCGCCTGGATCTCGCTGCGCAGGATGCGGCGGCCGAGCGGCTTGCCCTTGGTGATCGGGTAGATGATCGTCGGGTCGGCCTGCAGCCGCATGCCGACGCCCAGCCGGTTGGTATAGACCCCCGCGACCGTGCGGCGTTCGGCCGCAACGGCGGTTTCCTTCTCGATGATCGACGCCAGCGTGATCGCCTCGTTGCGGTCCTTCGCGGCGGTCCGCGGGCTGCGCTTTTTCCAAAGCGCGTCGAACGCCTTGTCCATTGCCGCCTGCATGCGCTTGACGACCGCGGCGCGGCTTTCGCCGGTGGTGAAGGCATAAGAGTCGGGCAGGATGCTGCCCTCGGCGGGCACCGGAATGTCGCCCTTCAAGCGGCTTTCGGCCATCAGCCGGTCCCAGACCATGATCGACGGCATGCCCTCGGGGATCATCACGAAGCGCTGGACCGTCTTGCCCGACTGGAACAGTTCGAGGATGTCGCCCGCGTCCATCCCCTTTTCGATCTTATATTCGCCGGGCTTGATCGGGTCGTCGGAGGCGAAGAAGCGCGCCTCGTTGCGAAAGCTCGACGCCGAGACCGCGCCCGCTTTCTCGACGATCTCGCCCGCCTTGGCGATGCTCGCGCCTTGCGGGATGACGACCACCGTGTCGCGCGGCGCGCCGCCCGAACAGGCGGCGAGCGTCAAGGCCATCAGGGCTGCAAGCAGCCAGCGCATGGGATCAGCCCTCGACCGCCTTGACGATCAGGCTCGCATTGGTCCCGCCGAAACCGAAGCTGTTGTTCAACGCCGCCTTGACCGGGCGCTTCTTCGCCTTCCACGGCACCAGGTCGACGCCGTCGGTGCCCTCGTCGGGATTGTCGAGATTGAGCGTCGGCGGGACGATCTGGTCGCGGATCGCGAGGATGCAGAAGATCGTCTCGACCGCCCCGGCGCCGCCGAGCAGGTGGCCGATCGCCGACTTGGTCGAGCTCATCGACACATTGGCGATTTCGTTGCCGAACAATTTCTTGACCGCGCCCAGCTCGATCGTGTCGGC
Organism: Sphingopyxis sp. KK2; assembly: GCF_001990265.1. Lineage (GTDB taxonomy): Bacteria > Pseudomonadota > Alphaproteobacteria > Sphingomonadales > Sphingomonadaceae > Sphingopyxis. The sequence goes on along the minus strand of NZ_LYVN01000012.1, from coordinate 7,408 downwards.
CATCGTCGAGGTGCCGTGCGCGTTGACATAGTCGATGTCGGCGGGGGTCATGCCCGCCTTTTTCAGCGCCATTTCCATCGAGCGATAGGCGCCGAAACCATCGGGATGCGGCGCGGTGACATGATAGGCGTCGCCCGACAGGCCGTAACCGACGACCTCGGCATAAATCTTGGCGCCGCGCGCCTTGGCATGCTCATATTCCTCGAGCACGACCACGCCCGCGCCCTCGCCCATGACGAAACCGTCGCGGTCCTTGTCATAGGGGCGGCTGGCCTTTTCGGGGGCGTCGTTGCTGCTCATGTTGAGCGCGCGCGCCTGCGCGAAGCCGGCGATACCGATCGGGCAGATCGTCGCCTCGGCGCCGCCCGCGAGCATGATGTCGGCATCGTCGTCGCGGATCATCCGCGCCGCGTCGCCGATCGAATGCGCGCCGGTCGAGCAGGCGGTGACGACGGCATGATTCGGACCCTGCAGGCCATATTTGATGCTGACCTGGCCCGAGATCAGGTTGATCAGGCGGCCGTGGACGAAGTGCGGCGAAACGCGACCCGGGCCCTTTTCGGCGAGCAGCAGGCTTTCGCTCTCGATGCCCGGCAGGCCGCCGATGCCCGATCCGATCGAACAGCCGGCGCGCAGCTTGAGTTCGTCGGACATCTCCTCGAGTCCCGCGTCCTCGATCGCCTGTCCCGCGGCATCGATGCCATAGATGATGAACGGGTCGACCTGGCGCTGGACCTTGTGGTCGACGCGCTTGCCGGGATCGAAGCCATATTCATGGTCGGCAGGCTTCACCTCGCACGCGATCGTGCATTTCTGGTCCGACGCGTCGAAATGGGTGATCTGGCCGGCGCCCGATTTGCCCGCGAGCAGATTGGCCCATGTGGTCTCGACGTCGCCGCCCAGCGGCGTCACCAAACCCAATCCCGTCACCACAACCCGGCGCATAATCATTCCTTTCGTCGGCCCCGCTTCGCCCGGGACCCGATATCAATCGTCTCGGCGCGCTTCTAGAGGAGCCGCGCGCATAAAAAAAGCTTCCCGGTCTCTGCGCGCGAGCGCTCGGGACCGGGAAGCCGGAAACGCGTGGGCGGCGTCGCCGCCGCGTCCGGCAACGCCGGACAGGCTGGATCAGCCCTTGTTCGCTTCGATATAGTCGATCGCGTCCTTGACGGTGGCGATCTTTTCCGCCGCGTCGTCGGGGATTTCGACGCCGAATTCTTCTTCGAACGCCATCACCAGTTCGACGATGTCGAGGCTGTCGGCGCCCAGATCGTCGATGAAGCTCGCTTCCTCGGTGACCTTGTCGGCTTCGACGCCCAGATGTTCGACGACGATCTTCTTAACCTTTTCGGCCGAATCGCTCATGCGCTATTCCTTTTCTGACTAAGCCGTGAATGTTGGGATTTGCCCTAATGCGCCCCAGCGGGGCTGGCAAGAGGGCTGGCGTCGGGGTGCCCGGCGCGTGCTTTGTCGACCAATGCCTCCTCTGCGGCGCTATAGGCCGACCGCTTCCCTTTCTGCCCCTCCGGCACCTGCGTGGTGAAATAGGCAATGCCTCGCCCGCGTTCAAGGTCGAACCACAATCCCGAGCGCAGACCATAGGCATCGCCCGAATGGCCGAGCCGCAGCCGCCCGTCGCCGAACAGATCGTCGCGGCACGCGGGATCGGCGAGTGCGGGGCCGCCATTGCTGTGCATCGCCATGCCATATTCGCAGAAAAAGCCGCCCGTCCCCTCGCCGCTCGTCGGATGCACCGGCGCCATCGCCTCGAGCCGCGCGAGGCTTTCGGGCTTCAGGAAGCCGTCGCCGCGGCGCAGCAGCATCACGCCGATCCGCGCCAGGCCGTTCGCCGAAATGCGCAATCCGCCCTGCGGACTGAACCCCGCGCCATGGCGGCCGGGGCGATAGACGGAAAGGTCGCAGCTGCCATCGGTGGCGGGCACGACCGGACAGGCCGGACGCTGCCCCTTCAACTCGTCGCGCTCGACGCTGCCATCGGCGCCGTACAGCACCACCGCGCGCGCCACCGCGCCGTCGCTGCACGTCGTCCAGTTGAAACAGGCTTCGAGCCTCAGCGGTTCGAGGACCAGCCGTGCCATCGCCCGGTCGAAGCGTTCGCCGGCAACCGCCTCGATCACCGCGGCGACCACCGGATAGTTCAGATTGGCATAGGTAAAATCGCCGCCGGGCGGCCGCGCCGCGTCCCACGCGGCGGGATCGCGCAGCACCGTTTCGAGATCGCTGTCGAGCGGCAGCGCATAATTCACATTGTCGGTGAGCCCGGCGCGATGGCCGAGCAATTGTCCCAGCGTCACCGGCCGGTCGGGAAAGGCCGGCGCCCGCAGCCGCCAGCCGAGATAATCCGACACGTCGCGATCGAGGTCGAGCTTGCCCGCCTCGGCGAGCCGCAGCACGCCGAGCGCGACGACCAGCTTCGACACCGACGCGATCCGCACCGGATCGTCGGCGGTCAGCGGGCGTCCGGTCGCCCGGTCGGCCTCCCCCTCGACGACGCGCGTTTCGATTTTGCCCTCGCGGTCGAAGGCGACCGCGACCTGCGCGGGCGGCGGCGGTGCGGCAGCAAGCGTCAGGGCGGCAAAGATTGTCAGCATCGCCCGATCCTGTTCGTCGGCGGCGATGCTGTCAATTGGCGGGCTTCGCTCCGGCGGGCGGCGGCGCCGGTCGCGGTCCGACGACCCCCGTTTCGCGGAGTGCGATCGAGGCGCGGGCGATCACCGCGGGGGTTATCATGAACTGGCGCAGCACCGTCTCGGGCGGCGCCGCGGCCGGCTGGCCGGTATAGTCGAGCAGGCGGCGCCAGAGGACACGCGCTTCGTCGACCTTGCCCGTCCGCGCGAGCACGATCGAGCGCACCATCAGATATTGGGGTTCGAGGTTGCTCGGCGACGGCATGCGATCGAGCAAGGCCAGCGCCTCGGCCTGTTCGCCGCGCTGCGAATGCACGAAGGCCAGGGTCACCGCGGGCACACCCGCGTGCGAATCGTCGAGCATCACCGATCGCGCGAGCAGCGCCTCGCCCTCCGCACCCAGCCCGCACGATGTCTTGAACAGCCCCATGAACCCCGCGAGGTCGGGGTCATAGGGGTTGAGCTCGACCGCCGAATTGCCCATCGCGACCCCGCGCTGGCAATTGCTCGAATAAAAATGCGCGCGCGCCATGGCGAAGATGCCCGGCGCGCTGTTCGGAGCGGCCATATAGGCACGCTGCGCGAAATCCTGGCCTTCGGCAAAGGCTTCCTTGCCCTTGGGCGTCGCACGCAATTGCTGCCATTCGCCGAAGCGGAGCAGCGACAGCGCGGCCAGCGGCACCGGGTCGCCCGGCATGTCGACCAGCGTTGCCCGCAGGCAGCGGTCGATGCGCAGCGCCGCCGCCGGGCTGCGCATCTGGCGCAGCCGGTTGAACTGCGCGAGGCACGGGAAGCCCGGGGCATAATTGTCGGGCTCGCGCTGCAACTGGTCGCGCACGATGACGCCATAGTCGCCCGCCATCTGGGCGATCGCCGGTTCGAGGCCGCGGAACTCGGGGATGTCTTCGTCGGTCAGGCGAATCTGCTGCGACCAGATCGCGCGCTCGTCGGCGACCCGGTTGAGCACCAGCGTCACATCGACCGGCCCTTCGAGCGTGCGGACGATCGACGCGTCGAGCCGGTAATCGGCGGGGACCTGCCGCGCCGCCGCGCCAGGCTTGCGCGACGACAGGAGTTGCACCAGTTCGAAGCGGCGCAGCCCGTCGCGCAGCTTGCCGTCGAGTCCGCGCGCCATCGCGCGCGAGGGTCCGGTGTCGCCCGACGCCGGGTTGCTCACCTCGATCGTCGGCATGGGCACGAAATCGGCACCGAGAAATTGCCCGTCCGACCGCGCGAACCACCAGCCGGCAAGCGCAGCGAGCACGAGCGCGACGGCGAAACCCAGCCATGGCAGGATGCGGCGCGAGCGGCCCGGCACCGGTGCGGCCGGCGGCATGGCCTTGGCGGGCGGCATCGAGGCCGCACCGCCCGCGTCGGGCTGCGTCGCGGTGCTCTCGTCGCGCGGCGCGTCGGCATTGCGCGAACTGGGCGGCGCGGTGCGATGCTGGACGACGATCTCATAGCTGCCTTGCGGCACGCGCAGCCGGTGAAGCCATGGCGTCTCGGCATAATAGCGGTCGAGCAGGTTGCGCAGCCGGCCGACCATAACCCGCGGATAGCTGTCGATGGCGGGATCGAAGTCACTGCTGCGTCCCAGCGCCTCGGTCGCGATGGCATAGGCCTTTGGTGCGGTGCGATTGCCCTGCAGCCGGTGGTCGACCAGATATTGCAACAGCCGGGTCAGCACGGGCGAGCGTACGAACATCGGGGATTCGAGCAGGCGCGCCAGTTCGTCGGCAACGATGCTCTCGGCATCGTCGGAAGTTTGATCAGCGCTCACCTTCGTGCGGTCCATACTACCCCTGATTGCCCACTAGCGAGCTGCTGCGCGGTAGATACGCCAATAACCTGGCGCGACCAGCCGTTGTTACTTCTTTGTAACGGTAACAACAAAGCCAATTTCTATAACATAAAATTACGCTGCGGCCAAACGGGCGCGAAAAACGGCGAAACAAGGTTAAAAATTCCCTACCGGATTGCGACAACCCGCTACGTGACCCGTTGTAACTCACCCTCTTGTCCCGTTTCGGGCAATCCATGACCGTGGTGGTGTCATCTCGATGACGTCGCCGTCTGGTCCGGGCCTTGGTCCGGCATGACGAATTGAGGTTGGTGAACCGATAGGTGCGAGCTGGTCCCTGGCATCTGTCACATGGCTCTCCGACTTCATACACAGAGACTTCGCCGGGTCGGGAAATGGCCCCACCCGTTTCCCGGTCCGGCAAGTCCGCCTGCATATCCCTGTTGAAAATCACGATGCGGTCGCCCCTGCCGACGCATCATCGCCGCCTGCGACCCGCATAGAGCCGCAGGCCGAGCGCCGCAAGGAACAGCGGCGCCAGCAGCCGCCCTTCGACATGATAGGCGGGGTCGGCGTGGATCGCGCGGCTGACATAGCTGATCGTGAAGATCAGCCAGATATAATGGATGCCGATGCGGTGGAGCCATTTCCACCCCTTGCCGAGCGCGCGCTGCGACGCGTCGTTCGAGGTCAGCGCCATCAGATAGATCATCGCATAGGCGAGCCCGCCGCCAACGAGCGTCATCAAAGGACGCGGGCGGAAGGCGATGATATTCACCAGCAGCGCGGCGAGATGGATCGTATGCGCGAGCGCGAAGCCCAGCCCCCATTGGCGGCGGCGCTTGAGCAGCGCGGCGGTCAGCGCCCCGGGCCACAGCCGCCAGAGCGTCGAGGCAAGATAGGCGACAAGGAAGACCGGCGCGGCGGTGCGCGCGGTCCAGCGCGCGGCAAGCAGCGCCTCCTGCGGCGCGCCCTTGCCGGCGACAAGCGCGGCGGCGACAGCGACGAGCCCCGCCGCGAGCCCGACGAGGAGCGGCGCCCAGCGCCGGTCGAGCCAGGTCGCGGCGCTCAGGCCGGTCCGATCCGGAAGGCGCAGAGCTTGTTGCCGTCAAGGTCACGGAAATAGGCGGCGTAAAAGGCCTGTTCGCCCTCGTCGCCGCGCAGGCCCGGCGCGCCTTCGCAGGTCCCGCCGAGTTCGAGCGCCCTGGCATGCAGCGCATCGACCTTGGCGCGTTCGTCGACGACCAGCGCCGCCATATGGCCGTTGCCGCGATCGGCGGGCTGGCCGTCATAGGGCCGCGTCACCGCGATCCCCGGCTGACCCCAGCCGGTGCCGTAAAGCGTGAAGCCGTTCGCCTCCGTATCGGACATGCGCATCAGCTCGCTGGCGCCGATCGTCCCGAGCAGCGCGGAATAGAATCCGCGCGCCCGGTCCAGATCGCTGGCGCCCATGGTCACATAACCGAGCATCGGCGGACCCGATCAGCTCTTGGCGGCGGGCGCCGGCGGCGGCGGCAGCGCGATGTCGTTCGGCCCGCATTCGCCCTTGCGCTCGCCGGTGAGACGCATGACCACCTCGGTTGCCTTGGTACCATCTTCCTTGTTCGCAAGGATCGTCATCGTGATGTCCTGCGCGGTAGCGCCGCTGGTGCCGGTCGCCGTCACCTTTGTCGTCATGCCGCCGTCGCCTTTGCAGGTTGACGCGAAATCGACCGTCTTGCCGCTGAAGACCTTCTTGTCGAAGGCGCAATTCTCGCCCCGCGCGCCCATGTCGGACAGGCTCTTGGCCAAATCCTCCTGCTTCGCCACCTCGGGGGTCACGCATACCGTCATGCCGCTGAGGATCGAGAACATCTGCTGCATCTTGGCCTTGTCCTCGGGCTTCACTTCGGATCCCTCGAGCTTGACGATCTCGATCTCCTGGCTCCAGCTGCCCGGCTGGCGCAGTTCGGGGGGCTCGTTCGACGCGGCCTTGCCGGACTCGCCGTCCTTGGCCGCCTTGTCGCCGCACGCCGCGAGGGCGAGGCTGCTGGCGATCGCGAGCATCAGAGTCTTTTTCATGGCTTATCCCCTGTCGAGTCCGTTTTGGGTGCGAGCCATCCTCGCGATATCGACCGGCTTGGCAATGGCTAATATCGCCGGCTATTTCGCCTGCTCGGCCATCCGCCGCGCGATCGGCCCTTCGACCTTCATGACGTCGACGAACAATTTCTCGGGCCGCGCCGCGCATTCCAGCCCCGCCGCCGCATAGCGCAGATCGAACGCCGCCATCTTCTCGCGGAGCTTCGCAGGCTCGGACAACATGCCCTGCGACAACGCACCGATCCCCAGCATCATCGTATAGAATTCGCGCTTCTCGCTCGCCGGCCAGGTCGCAGCCCACCAGCTTTCGTCGCGCACGAACTGGTCGCAGCGATAGCGCAATATGCCGCCGCCGGGTCCCGGCGTGCGGTAATTGTCGAAACCGAAGGGCAGCCGCACCGGCAGCGCGATCGGCTTTCCGGCGCCGTCGCGATACGGACGATAGCGCGAGGCGGTGGCCGCCTCGAGCGCCGCCGCGTCGAGCATCGCCGACCGGCTGCTTGTCGTCACCACCGCGTCGATCAGCCGCCCGTCGGCCCCGATCTTGCCGTCGATCACCACCTTGCCATGCTCACCCGCCGCGCGTGCCGCGTCGCTGAAGAGCGGCTCGACGCGCTCGACATACATCGGATTGCCGTCGGCCGCCGCGAAGGAAAAGGGCAGCACCGCGGGCACCGCGATCGGCTTGCCCGCCTTGTCGGCCGCCGGCGCGAATTTCAGCGCCCGCGCCGCCGCCAGCGCGGCGGCATCGAGTTCGGCCGGCGCGTTGCTATGCTGGATCGCCGCCTCGACCACCGCCCCCTCGGCCGAGATGACGAGGCCGATGCGCCCCTGCCCCTGCATCCCCGCCGCACGCTGCTCGGCGGTATAGGCGGGG
>NZ_LYVN01000011.1 GCF_001990265.1 Sphingopyxis sp. KK2 | reverse complement strand
GCCGCGGCGCATTGCCAAGCGAGTTCGCCGGGCGGGAGCAGCGGGGCGCGGCCGCGAATGCCCGAGCGCGACAGGCTGCCCGACAGCGCCTGGAGCACGGCATCGCTCGCCTTCCAGTCGCTCAGGCTGTTGCCCGAGCCGAACGCGCTGGCCTCCATCAGCACGAGCGCGGGGTTCGCGGCGGCGAGCCGGTCATAGTCGAGCGTGGCGGGCGGCGCGACGATGATGTCGGCGGCGGCGAGCGTCGCGTCATCGACCGGCCCGGCGTGCAGGATCTTGCCGGCATTGGCGACGATATCGGCGGCCTCGCCCGCGTCGCGACATGGCGGTCGACCCGCGCACCCAGTTCGGCGAGATAGCGCGTGATCGGTGCGAGCGGCCCGTCGATCAGGTCGACGACGCGCAGCCCCGCCAGCGGGCGGTCAAGGGTCATCGCGGATTGCGCGGGAATTGCGGCAGGTTGGCAGGAATGTCGACCCAGGGCAGCGCGGTCGCGGTCCAGACATGGATCGCGGGCACGAAGCGCGCGGGATCGTCGGCGGTGCCCGCCTTGACGATTGCTACCTGAGGCGAGGAATTAGTGATCGACCGGATCGGCGAGCCGCACGCGGCGCAAAATTGCCGCAGCACGGGCTGGCCGCTTTCGGTGTCATGATCCTCATAGGTGGTGAGGTCGCCGGTCATCTGCATCGCATCGGCCGCGACGACGACATTGACCGAAAAGGCGCTGCCCGACTGGCGGCGGCAGTTGGCGCAATGGCACACCGCGACGGTGATCGGGTCGCCGCCCAGCCGGTAGCGTATGGCACCGCAATTACACCCGCCCTCGATCTCGCTCATCCCTCTCTCCCATGTCTTTTGTGTTGCGCTTTTATCTAATGTCATTAGTTTATGGAGTCGGCAACAGATAATCGACCCGATATTGACGGGTCGCTAGCGGTGGAGAGGCGAATGAGCGAGCAATTTGCGATGACGATCGACGGCCGTGCGGTCGATGCGGCGGCGATGATCGAGGTGCGCAATCCCGCGACGGGCGAGGTCTTCGCTGCGGCGCCCGACGCCTCGGCTGCCGATCTCGACGCCGCCGTCGCCGCCGCGACGCGCGCCTTTCCGGCCTGGCGCGACACGCCGATGGCGGAACGCAAGGCGGCGCTCGCCAAGGCTGCCGATGCGATCGAGGCGTATGCCGACGAACTCGCCGCGCTGTTCGTCAAGGAGCAGGGTCGCCCGCTCCCCGGCGCGAAGATGGAAATCCTCGGCGCCGCGATGTGGATGAAGGCGACGACGATGCTCGACATCCCCGTCGACGTCACCGAGGACAGCGACACGCGGCGGATCGAGGTGCATCATGTCCCGCTCGGCGTCGTGTGCGGCATCGTGCCGTGGAATTTCCCGGTGCTGCTCGCGTCGTGGAAGATCGGCCCCGCGCTGATGGCGGGCAACACGCTGGTGCTCAAACCCTCGCCCTTCACCCCGCTCTGCACTTTGCGCATCGGCGAACTGATCCGCGACGCCTTTCCGGCGGGCGTGGTCAACATCATCAGCGGCGGCGACGCACTCGGCCCGCTGATGACGTCGCACCCCGGCTTCGCCAAGATCAGCTTCACCGGATCGACCGCGACCGGACGCCGCGTGATGGAATCGGCGGCAAAGGATTTGAAGCGCATCACGCTCGAACTCGGCGGCAATGATGCGGCGATCGTGCTGCCCGACGTCGATGTCGACGCCGTCGCCGAGCAGTTGTTCGAGGGCGCCTTCCACAACACCGCGCAGGTCTGCGTCGCGACCAAGCGGCTCTACATCCACGCTGACATCTACGATGCCTTGCGCGACCGGCTGCACCAGCTTGCAAAGGAATTGCCCGTCGGCGACGGGGCCGAGCAGGGCAATCGTTACGGCCCCATCCAGAACGAACCCCAATATCGCCGCGTCCTTGCCCTCCTCGACGATGCGCGCGCCAACGGGCTGACCCTGCTCGAAGGCGGCGCGGTGCCCGAGCGTGGCTATTTCGTGCCGCTCACGCTCGTCGACAATCCGCCCGAGGACAGCCGCGTCGTAGTGGAGGAGGCGTTCGGCCCGGTGCTGCCGCTGCTGAAGTTCACCGACATCGACGATGTCGTCGCGCGCGCCAACGACAGCGACTATGGCCTCGCCGGCGCGGTCTGGTCGGGCGACGTCGCGGCGGCGACCGCGATCGCGCACCGGCTCGATACCGGCACCGTCTGGATCAACCAGAATCTCCAGTCGACGCCGTTCACGCCGCTTGCCGGCGCGAAGCAGTCGGGTTTCGGGCAGGAGAATGGCGTGCCGGGCCTGCTCGAATTCACGCGGCCCAAGGCGATCTTCATTCCGAAGGCCGCCTGACCCGATGCAGCTCAGCCCCGAGGATGAAGCCTTTCGCGACGAGGTTCGCGCCTTTTTCGCGGCCGAGCTGACACCCGAACTGCGCCGCGCCGGGAAATTGATGACCAGCGTCTATGCCGATCATGCGGCGCAGATGCAATGGCATCGCAAGCTCCATGCCCGGGGCTGGGTCGCACCGGCCTGGCCGGTAGAGCATGGCGGATGCGACTGGAGCATCGTCCGGCATCATATCTTCGCGAGCGAACGCGTGCGCGCGGGCGCGCCGCCGGTGTCGCCAATGGGAATCCAGATGGCGGGACCCGCAATCATCGCCTTCGGCACCGAGGCGCAAAAGGCGTGGTTCCTGCCGCGCATGCTGTCGGGCGAGCATTTCTGGTGCCAGGGCTATTCGGAGCCGGGGGCGGGGTCGGACCTTGCCGCGCTGCAGATGAAGGCGGTGCGCGACGGCGATGACCTCGTCTGCACCGGCAGCAAGATTTGGGTCACCCACGCGAATGTCGCGAACTGGGCCTTCTGCCTCGTCCGCACCTCGACCGGCGCGCGCAAGCAGCAGGGGATCAGCTTCCTGCTCGTCGACATGACCTCGCCGGGCATCGCGGTGCGCCCGATCGTCATGGCGTCGGGCGAGCATATCCAGAACCAGATTTTCTTCGACCAGGTCCGCGTGCCCGTCGCCAATGTGCTCGGGACGATCGACGACGGCTGGACGGTCGCCAAATATCTGCTCGAATTCGAACGCGGCGGCAGCGCCTATGCGCCCAAGATCGAGGTCGCGCTGGCCGAACTCGCCGCACAGGTCGCGGCGCAGCCGGCGGGCCCCGGCCGTGCGCCGCTCGAGGTGCGGATCGCCGAGGCGCGCATCCGCTGCGATATCCTCGCCCGGCTCGAAAGCGATATCCTCTCGCGTCTGTCGGCGGGGGCTTCGACCGGCACCGACGCGTCGATGATGAAGATCCTCGGCACCGAGCTGCAGCAGCGCGTGACCGAACTCGTGCTCGACGCGGCGGGGCCGCTGGCGCGCGCGTTCCAGCCGGGCGTCGCGGTGCCCGGCGGGCCGATCCCGGGACATGTACCCGACGATTATTGCAGCGGCGAGGTCTGGCAGGCGATTGCGCCGCTCCATTATCTCAACGAACGCGCGAGCAGCATCTATGCGGGCACGAACGAGATCCAGCACGGCATATTGGCGAAGGCTGAGCTGGCGATCTAGGCGAGCGCCCTGTAGCGCGCCAGATGCTCGTCCCGCGTGCCGAACTCGCTCTCGATCACCGTCAACCGCTTGAACAGTGCCGACACCGGCAGTTCCTCGGTCATCCCCATGCCGCCATGAAGCTGCACCGCATTCTGGCCGACGAAGCGACCGGCGTCGGCGATCGTGACCTTGGCGGCGCTGACCGCCTTCGACCGTGCGGCGGGATCGAGGTCGAGCGCATCGGCCGCGAGCGCGGCGGCCGCGGCGGCGCGGCGCGCCTCGATATGCATATCGACCAGCCGGTGCTGGACGACCTGAAAGCGTGCAATCGCCTGACCGAACTGTTCGCGCTGGACGCAATAATCGCGGGTATCGGCAACGAGCCGCGCCATGATCGCCGCGGCCTCGGCGGCGATGGCGGCGGCGCCGAGATCGAGGATGTCGGCGATATCCTCGGGCTCGATCGGCAGCCGCGCGTCGGTCGACACCGTGACATCGTCGAGCAACAGGTCGGCGGCGCGGCGGCCGTCGATCGTCGGATAGGCTTTCATCGCCAGCGCCTCGCGTTCGATCAGGAAGGCAGCAGGGCCGTCGCCCGCCTCGGCCGTCACGATCACCGCATCGGCCTCGGCGGCGCCGATCGCCAGCAGCTTGCCGCCCGACAGCCGCCAGCCGGCGGCATTGATTGCCGCGCGCGCGCGCTCGCGGTCGTCGATCGATGCAAGGGCGAGCTTCGCCTCGCCTGCTGCGACGCGCGGTAGCCAAAGCGCCGCGGCATCCCCGCCGGCGCGGTCGAGCAGGGTACCCGCGAGCAGCACGCATTCGAGATAGGGCAGGGCAATCGCGCGCGGGCCCAGCACTTCGAGCACCGTAAAACCCTCGCGCGGCGGCAACTCGAGTCCGCCACGCGCCTCGGCGAAGGGCAGGCCGAGTACACCGGCGTCGGCGAGCGCCTGCCAGCCATCGTCCCCCGACTTCAACCGGTCGAACCGCGCGGCGAGGGCGTCCTGTAATTCCATCTCAACCCGCCTTCGCTTGCGGCGCGTCGCGCAGGATGATGTCGGCGGCGCGCCACGCCATCGCCATCGTCGGGCCATTGGTATTGCCCGAGGGGATTACCGGCATGATCGAGGTGTCGATCACGCGAAGCCCCTCGACCCCGCGCACGCGCAGCGCCGGATCGACCACCGACGCCGCGTCCTTGCCCATCCGGCAGCTGCCCACGGCGTGATAGCCGCAGGTGCCGAAGCGGTCATAGGCGTCCATGATTTCGGCATCGCTGTCGAACGCAGGCCCCGGCATCGTCTCCTCGGCGATCATGTCCGCGAGCGGTGCCTGCTGCGCATAGTCGCGCATCACGCGCACCGCGCCGACCATCGCGGCGCGATCCTCTTCGGTCGCGCGGTAATTGGGCTTGAAGCTCGCCGCGACATCGGGATCGCGCGTAGCGATATGGATGCTGCCGCGCGACGTCGGGCGCAGCGGATAGAGGACCGCGTTCATGCCCGGATGCTTTTCGAGCTGCGTGCGCTGGGTCGCCATGTCGAAGCTGAAGGGCGCGATCAGCATCTGCGCGTCGGGGCGGTTGAGACCAGGGCGCGTCTTGAACCAGCCGCCGATCTCATAGGCCGCCGCCGACATCGGTCCGTCACCGGTCAGATAATAGCGCAGCGTCGCGAGCAGCAGGCGCCAGCCGCCGAAGACGCGGTTCTGCGACAGCGCCGCCTTGGTCAGCTTCCACTGCATGATGATGCCGCGATGTTCGATCAGCCCTTCGCCGACCTCGGGATTGTGGTGGACGAGCGGGATACCGAGCGCGGCGAGGCGGTCCTTGTCGCCGACGCCCGATCGCTCGAGGAGCGCCGGGCTCGCCATCGCACCGCCGCAGACGATGACTTCATGCGCGGCGCCGATCGTCTCGCGCTGACCATTATGAAGCACCTCGACGCCCACAGCACGGATGCCGTCGAAGATCACGCGGTCGACGGTGCGGTCGGTCAGAATCGTCAGGTTGGGCCGCTTTTCGGCGGGGCGCAGGAACGCCTGTGCCGCGCTCTGGCGCTTGCCCTTGAAGATGGTGCGCGGGGCATAGCCGATCGCCACCTGATCGTCGGGGGCATTGATGTCGGGCTTGTTGGCCCAGCCCATTGCTTCGCCCGCCGCGACCTGCGCGTCCGAAATCGGCAGGTGCTGCGTCGGCATCGAAATCTTCATCGGCCCCGCATCGCCGCGTGTTTCGGCACCGCCGAGCTCGTGATTCTCGAAGGCGCGATAGGCTGCACCGATATGCGCCCAGCTCCAGTCGTCGCTCGACTGCTCGGCGATCGCGTCGAAATCGGCGGGCTGGCCGCGCACATACATCATCCCGTTGACCGACGACGACCCGCCGAGCACGCGCCCGCGCACCCAGGCTTCGGACTGGCCCGCGGTCGATGCCTCGGGCTCGCTCATATGCACCCACAGATGCTTCGGGTCCTGCATCACCTTGGCGAGGCCTTTGGGCATCGCGATGAACGGATGGCGGTCGCGCGGCCCCGCTTCGATCAGCGCGACTCTGATCTGCGGATTCTCGGAAAGGCGATAGGCCAGCACACATCCCGCAGCGCCCGCCCCGCAGATGACATAGTCGAAGTCCATCCTCGTTTCCCTTCGATATCGGCCGCTTTTGCGGTGCTCTCAAATCTTCCATAAAAAACTATTGTCATTAGGTAAAGGGTGGAATAGGCTGTTACCAACGATAAGGAGAGGATTGGCGATATGCGCGATGTTGCAGAAGTTGCACGCCCCGAGCGTAAGCTGACCAAGCTCGCCGACCTGACGCCGAGCCAGATCGACGCGATCCGCAAGATCCCGGCCGAAAAGGACGCGGTCGTCGTGCCGTTCGGCGCGACGCGGCCCAATGCGATCTTCACCGGCCAGGACCGGTTCGACCTCGAACAGCAAAAGATATTCCGCCGCTATCCGGTGCCCGTCACCGTGTCGGCGCTGCTCGAACCCGGCAGCATCGTCGCCAACGACAGCTATGGCTTTCCGATGCTCGTCTCGCGCACCCGCGACGGCACGATCAAGGCCTTCGTCAACGCGTGCCAGCACAAGGGGTCGAAGCTGCTCGAGGATTGCGCGGTCCACAAGCAGGGCCGCGTGACCTGTCCCTATCACGCCTGGACCTATGGCATCGACGGCAAGCTGATCGGCGTGTCGCGCAGCGAGGCGTTTCAGGATTTCGACAAGAGCCGGCGCGGCCTCGCCGAACTCGAAGCGCGCGAGTGGGGCGGCATCGTCTATGTCCAGCTCAACCGCGACATTCCTGCCGACTGGTCGAACCTGTCGCAGCAGGTCGCCGACGATTTCACCGCGATCGGCATCGCTTCGGCGCATGTCTATGGCCGCAAGAGTTTCGACCTCAAAGCCAATTGGAAGGTCGTGCTCGAACCCTTCCTCGAGGGCTATCATGTCCAGCGGCTCCACGCCGCGTCGATCGGCGACAAGTTTCAGGATGCGCCGAACATCGTCGACATGTTCGGGCCGAACATCCGGCAAGTGTCGGGGCGCATCGGTTATGTCCCCGAGATGCTCGACGAGGACCCGGCGGCGAACGTCCACAAGCTGGTGACGCACGCCTATACCGCCTTCCCGAACTGCGTCGTGGTGACGAGCCAATATTATACCAGCGTCATGCTGCTGATGCCGCGCGGTCCCGACCGCACCACGGTCGAATATTTCATGCTCACGCCCGGGGCGGCATCGACGCCGAAGGCCGAGGAAGTGTTCGCACGCTCTTACGAACTGATCCTCAGCGTCTTCGGCGGCGAGGATTTCCGCGCCGCCGAGATCAGCCAGCAGGGGTTGAATGCAGGCGTGCCCGAGGAGACCGTCTATTGCGGGCTCGAGACCAATATCGTGCGCTATTATGAAGCGATCGAAGCGCTTCTGTGATTATTGAACCGGCAACAGACCGGACGGAGAGGGACTGATGGCGCAGACTTTGCCAAGCGCTATGGATTGGTGGGCGCGCATGCGGCCCGAACAGCCCGCCGTCGTGCTCGGCGGCGACCGGCTGACCTATGCCGATTATAAGGGCTGGTCCGACCGCGTCGCGGCGATGCTCGAGGCCGACGGCTTGCAACCCGGCGACCGCGTCGCGATCTGCTCGACCAACAGCCTGGCCTATTGCGCGCTGCTCATGGGCATCATCCGCGCAGGCGGCATCGTCAATCCGGTCAACTTCCGTTTCACCCCGCGCGAAATACGCGAATTGTGCGAGACGACCGAACCGCGCTTCACTTTTGCAGCACCCGAGTTCGAGGCCAATGTCGCGGCGGCGGGGCTGAGCCCGCGCCCGATGGCCGAGATCGAGGTGCTGCGGCACGGCGCCGACGCGGCGCCCGCCCATGATCCGCAGCCCGACGCGCCGGTCGTCATCATCGCGACAAGCGGCTCGACCGCAAAGCCCAAGGGCGTCGTCTTCACCAACCGTTCGATGACCGCTTATGCTGCCTGCTGGTCGCTCGAGGAGACCTCCTCGTCGCCCGGCGCGCGCGTGATCAGCCTGGCGCCGCTCAACACCTCGGCGGGCTTCGTCCAGCTGATGCATTACACGACACAGGGCTGCACCATCTTCATGGAGCCCGCCTTCGTTCCCGACGCGATCCTGCAACTGCTGCAGGACGAGAAGATCAATTGCTTCGGCGCGGTGCCGACTTTTTTTGAGGCGATCGCGCGCGCGCCCGGCTTCACCGATGCCGATCTGTCGTCGATCCGCCTCGCCACCGCAGGCGGCGCGCGGGTCAGCCGGCAATTGCTCGACATCTGGAAGACGAAGGGCATCACGATCCGCCAGATTTACGGCCAGACCGAGGTCGGCGGAAACGTCACCATGATGCCGGAGCATCTGGCGATCGACGAGCCCGAGAAATGCGGATGGGGCGGTATCTTCATGGAAGTGCGTGTGCTGCGTCCCGACGGCAGCCCCTGCGATCCCGGCGAACCGGGCGAGATCGTCATGCGCTCGCCGGGGATGATGCAGGGTTATTGGCGCAACCCGGAAGAGACGGCCAAGGCGATCCGCGACGGCTGGCTCTGGTCGGGCGATATCGGGACGCTCGACGAGCGCGGCCTGCTGACCTTCGTTGACCGGATGAAGGACCTGATCATCTCGGGCGGGCTCAACATCTCGGCCGCCGAGGTCGAACGCGTGGTCTGCGAATTCCCCGGCGTGGTCGAGGCGCTGGCGATCGCCGCGCCCGATGAGAAGTTCGGCGAGACTCCGTTCGTCGTCTATCATGGTACGGCCGAGGTCAATGTTGCGGCGCTTATCGCGCACTGCAACGTCAATCTCTCGAACTACAAGGTACCGCGTTACGTCGCCTTTTCGGCCGACCCGCTGCCGCGACTGGCCACCGGAAAATTGTCCAAACCCGCAGTGCGCGAGCTGTACGCCGGCGCGCACGAGACGATGGAGCGCGTGCGATGAGGAGCAACATATGACCGCCCTTGGGCTCGCCGCCGCGCCGGTGCCGCCGCATATTCCGGCGCATCTGGTTTTCGATTTCGACATCTATGCCGATCCGCGCATCGGCGAGGATGTGCAGGGAACCTATGCAGCGGCGCTGGCCGATGCGCCCGACATCTTCTGGACCCGGCTCAACGGCGGCCACTGGATCGTCAAGAGCTTCGATGCCATCAGCCAGGTCGTGCTCGATCCCGAGCATTTCTCGGTCCGCGAGATGCAGATCCCGCGCGTCGAGAACCCGCCTTTCTTCATTCCGCTCAGCCTCGATCCGCCCGAGAATCTGCCCTATCGCCGGGCGATGATGCCGATGTTCGGACCGGCGGCGATCAAGGCGCTCGAACCGCGTATCCGCGAATGGGCGGTCGAACTGGTCGACGCCGTCGCCGCGAAGGGCGCGTGCGATTTTCAGGCCGATCTGGCGAAGCTGTTCCCGGTCAGCGTCTTCATGGAACTGATGGGTATGGACCTGTCGCGGCTCCATGATTTCCGCGCGCTCGCCGAGGCCTTTTTCTCGGCGCAGAATGACGAGGCCGAAATGGGCCGGCTCAGCGCCGCGATCCTCGGCGAGATGAAGGCGCTGATCGAGGAAAAAAGGGCCGCGCCCGACGACAAGCTGATGTCGCACTTCATTACCGTCGATATCGACGGCCGGACGATGAGCGACGACGAGATCCTCGCGATGAGCTTCGTGCTCTTCCTCGGCGGGATGGATACGGTGACCAACGTCACCGGCTTCGCCTTTCAGCAGCTCGCGCAGATGCCCGATGTCCAGGCGCGGCTCGCCGCCGACCCGTCGCTGATCTCCGCCTTCGCCGACGAGGCGGTGCGCCTCTATGGCGTCGTCAACACCCCGCGATTGGTGGTGCAGGATCAGGCGATCGGCGAGGCGCAGTTTCGCGAGGGCGAGATGGTGCTCAATATCCTCTGCCTCGGCAGCCGCGACCCCGCGAAGTTCGAGGCGCCGAATGCGTTCGATCTCGACCGGAAGAAGACCGCGCACCTGACCTTCTCCTCGGGTCCGCATCTGTGTGTCGGCCATGTCCTTGGCCGCGCCGAGTTGCGCATCCTGACCGAGGAATGGGTGAAGCGCGTTCCGGCCTTTCGCGCGACGCCGGGCGAAAAACATGCGTTCCGCATCGGCACGGTGATGGCGCTCGAAACGCTGCCGCTCGAGTGGACGGTGGCGGGCTGATCATGGATGCGAATGACGGCGCCGATGCGCCCTATTGGAATGGCCTCGCCGAAGGCCGGCTGATGCTTCCGCGCTGCGGCGGTTGCGGCGACTGGCTGTGGCCGGCGGTGAGCCGCTGCGGTCCCTGCGGCAGTGAGACGATAGAATGGGTCGAGCGGTCGATGCGCGCGACGATCTTTTCGTGGACGCGGACCTGGCACCGCTTCGGTTTTACCGAGAGCCTCGATCTGCCTTTCGTCTCGATCGTCGCGACGGTCGACGATTGCGGGATCCGGCTGCTCGGCCGCCTCGACGATCCCGACCAGGTCGATCCGGCGATCGGCGAAGCCATCGCCGGGCGGATCGGCGCGACGCGCGTCGAGGGCCGCGACATTCCCACGATTATCTGGAGCCGCGGCTGATGCATCCGCTTTACGGAACCACCGCGGTCGCGGGCATCGGTCTGCGCCAGTATAAGCGCGGCGCCTCGCCGCTGCCTGAACAGGGCGTACTCGTCGAGGCGATCCTTGCGGCCTGCGCCGATGCGGGCTTCGATCCCGCCGAGGTCGACGGCTTCGTCTCTTATGGCGACGACAAGAACGAACCCGTGCGGCTGATGCCGGCGCTCGGCACGCGCGAGCTCAAATGGTCGAGCGTCGTCTGGGGCGGCGGCGGCGGCGGCGTCGCGGGCGCATTCGGCCTCGCGGCGGCGGCGATCTTGTCGGGGCAGGCGAGCGCGGTGATCGTCTTCCGCGCGCTGGTCGAGGGATCGAGCGGGCGGCTGTCGGCGGCGGTGATGGCGCATCATCTCAACGATCATATGCTCGCCGCCGGAATCGTCGCGCCGGCACAGGTGTGCGCGATCCGCGCCAATCGCATGTACGAACATCATGGCGTACCGGCATCGGTTGCCGAGGAGCTGGTACGCGCCTCCTATTATCACGGATCGCGCAATCCCGAGGCGGTCGCCTATGGCAGCGAATTCGACCTCGAAGAGATGCGCAATTCGCGCTGGATCGCCGAGCCCTTCCGGCTGTTCGACTGCAGCCGCGAGAATGACGGCGCCGCCGCCTTCCTGATGGTGTCGGCCGAGCGCGCGCGCGATCTGAAAAGGCCGCCCGCCTATCTGCTCGGCTGCGCGAACGGCGCCGAGAAGGGGTGGGGCGACCTGCTCGAAAACGATGACGAGGCGCTGTACGCGACCGCTGGTTTCCGTCCGATCGCGCGGCGACTCTACGCCGAAACTGGTCTATCGCCCGCCGACATCGACGTGGTGCAGCTTTATGAGAATTTCAGCGCGCAGGGCGTCGCGTCGCTGATCGACCATGGCTTCTGCACCTATGAGAATGTCGCCGAAGTGGTGCGCTTCGACAACCTCATCGCGCCGACGGGCAAGCTGCCGGTGAACACCGGCGGCGGCAATTTCGCGCAAGGCTTCATCCACGGCATCGGCACCGCCTATGAAGCGGTGAAGCAGCTGCGCGGCGAGTCGGCCAATCCGGTGCCGGGCGCGCGAACCTGCCTGCTCGCGGGCGGCCCCGGCGCGCCGACGGTCAGCTCGGCGATCTTCGCGAACGAAATTCCCTGACGGTCGTCAGGCCGCCGCAGGGTTGAGCGACCGGCCCATCGTGCCCTGCGCCAGCCGCGCGCGCACGCCGGTCAGGAAGATGCGCAGCGATTCGACGAACAACTCCTCGTCGTCGAAGGG
This sequence comes from Sphingopyxis sp. KK2, assembly GCF_001990265.1. Taxonomy (GTDB): domain Bacteria; phylum Pseudomonadota; class Alphaproteobacteria; order Sphingomonadales; family Sphingomonadaceae; genus Sphingopyxis. The sequence continues at coordinate 41,718 of NZ_LYVN01000011.1, read as the reverse complement.
GCTGTCGGCGATCGCCTTTGCCAGGTTGGGATATTTGTCGGGATCGACAAAGGGCATCGGGTCGACGCCGCGTGCGCGCGCTGCGGCCTCGAACAGCGCGGTGCCATAGGTCAGCCGCTCGATCGCCTCGATCACGACGAGCTGGATCTCGGTCGGGAATGGCTCGTCGCGCGCCGCCCGGTCATAGGCGGCGAGCAGCATATGCTTGGGGAAATAGCGCAGGATCAGCGGTGCGGCATTGGGGTGGCGGAGCAAGGCGCGACGCGTCGAAACGCAGATCGCAACGATGCGCTCCTCATAGGATTCATCGCCGCTGTCCATCAGCGTGATGCGCACCAGCATGATGCGCGCGACCTCCTGCAACAGCTCCGACTTGTCCTTGAAATGATGATAGAGCGATGGCGGGCGCACGCCGAGTTTTTTGGCCACGAGACCGAGGCTCAGCTCTTCGAGCCCATGTTCGTCGATCACTTCGAGCGCGGCTTCGGCGGCATTGCCGCGCGAGATCAATGGTTTCGAAGGTCGTGCCAAGAAATCTTCCCCTGTTTGCGTCGGTCATGGCAGTCGCGGCCAAAGTGCGCCAGCCTAAAAGGAATCGGTTTAACCGTCCCTCGATAAATCTATTGACGTTAGATAAGCCATGGCTCAGGCTTTGGGCAAGCAGGAGAGGACAGCGAGTGGCGGACATCTTGCAACGAACCGTCTTCACGGCGCGCGACGGCGTCCGGCTGGTCGCCGATCGCGGGGGAAGCCCCGACGCCCCCGCGGTCATCCTGCTCCACGGCGGCGGCCAGACGCGCCATAGCTGGAGCCGCGCGGTCGACCGGCTGCTCGCCGACGGCTTTCAGGTCATCAACTATGACGCGCGCGGGCATGGCGAAAGCGACTGGTCGCCCGAGGGCGCCTATCAGCTCGCCGACCGCGCCGACGACCTGGCAACGGTCGTCGCGCAGTTGCGCACGCCCTTCATTCTCGTTGGCGCCTCGCTCGGCGGCGCGACCTCGATCGTCGCGGTCGATCGCGGGCTGCGCCCCGCCGGCGTCGTCCTCGTCGACATCGTTCCCGAGCCCGACCCGCGCGGGATCGAACGCATCGTCTCGTTCATGCGGGGGAGCCCCGACGGGTTCGCGACGATCGACGAGGCGGTCGCGGCGGTCGCGGCCTATAATCCGCAACGCAGCGCGCCGCCCGACGGCGGCGGGCTGATGAAGAATTTGCGTGAGGGCGAGGACGGACGGCTGCGCTGGCACTGGGACCCGCGGATCATCGCCGACCCGGCGTCGCACCACCATGGCGTGGTCCAGCGCGCGGCGGCCGCGCTCGCGGCGCTTCCCGACCTGCCCGTGCTGCTCGTTCGCGGGCTGTCGAGCGATGTCGTCGGCGACGCGGGTGTCGCGGCGTTCCGCCGCATGTTGCCGCGCCTCGAATTGCTCGATGTGGCGGGCGCGGGGCATATGGTGGCGGGCGACCGGAACGATGCCTTCAACGACGGCGTGATCGCCTTTGCGCGGCGCACGCTTCGCGTCGGAACGGCCGGGAAGCCATAAAAAATCCAACCTATACAATATGATAATCCGCGCCCGCGAAAACCTCACGGCGTTAAATTTACCGATTGACATTAAATCTAATAGTAATAGGTTATTGGGCAAGGGCCGCGGCTGACGGCCTGCTTTTTTGGAGAGGACCCTTCATGGACCGCAGTGCTTCGCTTCGCGTTATCCGCCACGCCTGCCTGGCTTCGATCATCGTTGCCGCAGGGGCAGCCCTTCCGACCCATGCCCAGACAGCCGCAGCCGATCCTGCGCCCGCCGCTGCCGAGACCGCCGATGTGCCCGCCGATGGCGAAATCATCGTCACCGCGCGCCGCCGCGACGAACGCCTGATCGACGCGCCGGTCGCCATCACCGCGCTCGGCGGCGCTGCGCTCGACAATTATGCGGTCACCGAATTCAGCGACATGGCCTCGCTCGTCCCGACGATGGTCGCGGGCAAGGCGGCGTCGGGCTCGTCGGCCAGCATCTTCCTGCGCGGGGTCGGATCGACCGCGCTCAGCGCCGGGTTCGACCAGTCGGTGTCCTTCGTCGTTGACGGCATGCCGATGAGCCGCGGCCGCGAAATCAGTCTCAGCCAATATGACGTCCAGCGCGTCGAAGTGCTCAAGGGGCCGCAGGCGCTGTTCTTCGGCAAGAATGCGACCGGCGGCCTGATCGCGGTGTCGACCAACAACCCGCGCGACGTGTTCGAGGCGGGCTTCAAGGCGGGCTATGGTTTCGAGGCGCAGGAAAAATATGGCGAAGGCTATATCTCGGGTCCGCTCGCCGACGGGCTGCGCGCGCGCCTCGCGTTCCGCGTCTCCGACAGCGAAGGTGCCTTCACCAACACCGCGGCCGAAACCTATCTCGACCCGCTCGGCATGCAGCGCCACCGCAATGCCAAATATCGCGGCTTCGGCCGAACCTACAGCGGCCGCGCGACGATCGAATGGGACGCGACCGACAATCTGAGCTTTCAGGTCAAGACCGGCTACACCGACCAGAAGGACGGCGGCCCGACCGACATCGTCGAGCGTATCTGTGGCGGCGGCCGCACCACGCCCTTTTCGCCCAACCCCTTCGGCGGCCCCGCGGGCATCCCGCCCAGCCCCAACGCCGATTGCCGGATCGACGGCCGTTCGGACAGCGCGACGATCCCGGTCGCCGTGGCGCAGGCCAATTATCGCTATGCCGGCGACGGGCATATGTATTCGCGGCTGAAGTCGGGCTTCGGCATCCTCACCGCAACGCTCGAAAGCGACGTGTTCGACGTCACCTCGATCACCTCCTATTATCGTTTCCGGCAGACCGACCTCAACAATGTGTCGGGCGAGGCCTATCCGGCGACCTTCTCGCAGCTCGCCGATTATCGCCAGACGTCGGAAGAATTGCGCTTCCAGTCGAAATGGGACGGGCCGGTCAATGCGCTGTTCGGGCTGTTCGTGTCGAGCAACAAGTTCATCTTCAACACCGACGCCTATATCTTCCCGGTGCCGATCAGCCCGGTGACCAACACCTATACGACCTTCAAGCGCGACAACGGCTTTTCGGGAAGCTCGATGTCGGCGTTCGGCGAAGTCACCGCGAACCTGTCGGACTCGATCGAACTCGCGGGCGGCGCGCGCTGGAGCTATGAATCGCGCGACAGCTATCAGACGTCGCTGCCGGCGCATCTTGCCTTTGCCGCCGCCTTCCCGTCCGGGCTGCGCCTCGACGATCGCTATCGCGAGAGCGACGTGTCGCCGCAGGTGACGCTACGCTACAAACCCTCGCGCGACCTGACCTTCTATGCCGCGTACAAGGAAGGCTTCAAATCGGGCGGGTTCAATATCTCGCAGACGCTGACTCCCGCCGCGACGGTGGCGGCGGGCCAATATGGCGCCGAACGGGCCCGGGGCGGCGAGGTCGGCGCGCGCGCGATCCTGCTCGACGGTGCGCTCTCGCTGAACGCCACCGCTTATTATTACGACTATCTCGACCTGCAGGTGCAGAATTTCGATCCGGTAACGATCGGCCAGGTCGTCGCCAATGCGGGGACGCTGCGCGTCAAGGGCATTGAGGGCGACTTCAACTGGCGCCTCGGCAATTTCTCGCTGCGCGGCGCGGCGGCGTTCAACGATGCCAGCTACAAGGACTATGTCGGCCAATGCTATGGCGGCCAGACGATCGCGGCCGGCTGCAACCTGTTGGGGGCCAATCCGTTGACCCCGAATTCTCCGCCCTTCACCAGCCAGGATTATGACGGCCGCACGCCGCCAAAGGCGCCGCGCTTCGCGGGGCGCATCGGGGCGAGCTATGACATGCCGCTCACCGACACGGGCTGGACGCTGCAATTGTCGAGCGACGTCAGCTACACCGGCAAATATAATTTCACCGACACGCTGCGCCCCGACGCCGTCCAGAAAGCCTATGCGAAGCTCGATGCCGCGATCCGCGTCAACGGTCCCGACGATCGCTGGACGATCGGCCTGATCGGCCGCAACCTGACCAACGAGCTGGTCGTCACGGCGGCGAACGATATCCCGTTCGCCGGCGGGACGGGCACCGGGACCGCCGGGCCGGGCGTGCTCGCCGACATGTCGGCGTTCGTCGACAACCACCGCGAAGTCTATATCGAAGTGGGCTTCAAATTCTGATCGAGGGCGAGCCGTAAGGCGAACCGGCATCTGTCCCGGCTTCGCCGAACGGCTCGCCCAAGATTTCCGCCGGGGTGACCGACCGCTGATCAGGAGGCGCTTCGATCAGATCAGCGATTTCAGCCGATCGATCCCCGTTGCCTCCCGGACGATCCGGGCGGCGAGGGCATTGCCGTTCGCGGCGTTGGTGAAGACGATGATCGCCCGGCCATTGCGGGCATCGCCGACGCCCAGCGTCTTGAAGATCCCGTAATTGCTGCCGCTGTGCTGGAACAGCGGACCTCCCGGCGATTGTTCGAGCTCCCAGCCCAGCCCGCGCGCGATGTCGCGGCCGCGCACTTCGATCTGCGGGGTGAGCATCGCCTGCCGGCTCGCCTCGCCGATCTCCCAGTCCGCTCGCGCCGGCCGGTCCATCATCAGCAGCATGAACCGGGCATAGTCCGACGCGGTCATCAGCAGCCCGCCCGCCGAATTGACCAGCAGGTCGTGCGTCGACGGCGGCGTTTTCGGGTCGGTCTCGCGCATCGCCGCGATCGAATCCTCATAGGTCCAGGACGCGATCGGCTTGCGCCATTTCGACGCGACCCGCAGCAGCCGGTCGCCGAGTTCGCGCGTCGGCTGGGCCGGGAGCGCCTGCTCGCCCTCGGGCGGTTCGGAATGGCCGAACACCCCCGCTTCGGCGATCGCCTCGTCCCAACCGAAGCTGCTGTGGCGCATGCCGGCGGGGTCGAACAGCTTCGCCTTCATGACGCTGCCAAGGCCCATGCCCATGATCGTCTCGATCACCAGTTGCAGCCAGATGAAGGCTTCGCCCGAATAGCTGTAGCGCGACCCGGGCGCGCTGCGCGTGACGAGCGGTTCGGACGCCCAATTGGGCAGGCCGGTCGAATGTTCGAGCACATGCCGCGCCGTGATGCGCTCGAGATTCGGGTCGTCGCCCAAATGCGCCGGCCGGCAATAGGCGACGAGCGGCGTATCGAGGTCGAGGCGCTTTTCGTCAGCCAGTCGCATCGCGACATAGGCGAAGACGGGCTTGGTCATCGATGCGGCTTCGAACAGGGTCTCGTCGTCCACCGGATCGCCGGTCAGGATATTCTTCACGCCGAAGCTGCGGCTCCAGGCGAGGCGTCTGCCATCGACGACCGCCATCGCGATGCCGGGCACCCCGGCGATCCGCATGAGCCGGGGTATTTCGCGTATCAGCTCGTCGGACGGGATCCAGCCGGCCCGATCGTTCGGGCATGCGGTTCCGCTCTGCGCGCGGGCAGACACCGCTGCGCCTGCGACGAGCGCTGCCGATCCGGCGATCAACGTCCGCCGCCCGAGCATCGTCGCAGCACTCATCGGACCCGGCGCGGCAGGAGAGCCGTCCCCACGGGGTAGGATCGGAAGCGCGACGGCATGGCAGGGGGGCGGGCACGCCGCGCGGCAAACAGACAGGACAAGCGCCGCATGGCTTCCACTTCCGATCAGTCGTCTCGCCTCCGCATGGCGAGCCGGATTGGGGATGCTCTCGTTGCTAGCCAACCCAAGCGCCGCTGCAAAGACTGTTCCCAAAGGCGGCTGCCTGCCATCGCGATCTTGGTGGCTTCAGATCATGCCTCGCCGACCTCCGCCAGGACGGCGGCAAGGTCCCCGTTGATGGCTGGAATGTCACGGCGCAGCGCCATGCGTTCGCCGTCGATCTCGAGCGGGAGGCCGGGAAGGAAGGTCTTGCGATCGGCTGAAATCGACACTTCGACCAGGCCGCCCGACTGCACCAAATGGGGGTCGTCGAACAATTCGTCGGGCCGCGCGATCGGCGCGAACGGAAGGCCGAGCGCTTCGAGCTTCGCGACCAGGTCTTCGCGCGCCATCGATGCAAAAAGCGCGCGGACCTGCGGCAGGATCGCGTCGCGCGCCTCGACGCGCTGGTTGTTGAGGGCATAGTCGGGATTGCCGCCGAGTGCGGCGAGATCGAAGGCGGCGCAGAAAGCCTTCCACTGGCCGTCGCTGACGACCCCGACGAACAATTGCTCGCCTTCGCGCGCGGTTTCGAACACGTCGTAGATCGCCCAGGCCGATACGCGCACCGGCATCGGCTGCGCGGCCTTTCCGGTCACCGCCATCTGCGCCATATGCTGGCCGACAAGGAAGGCGGTCGTTTCATAGAGCGCGCATTTGACCTCGGCGCCCTTGCCGGTGCGGTGGCGCCGCTCGAGCGCCGCGAGGATGCCGATCACCCCGAACATGCCGCCGGTGATGTCGACCACCGACGATCCGGCGCGGAGCGGGCGTCCCGGCGGGCCGGTCATATAGGCGAGCCCGCCCATCATCTGCGTCACCTCGTCGAGCGCGGTGCGCTGTTCATAGGGTCCCTTGAGGAAGCCCTTGGCCGAACAATAGATGAGGCGCGGATTGTCTGCCGACAGCGCCGCATAACCAAGGCCGAGCTTGGCGAGCGTGCCGGGACGGAAATTCTCGATCAGGATGTCCGAGCGCGCCACGAGCTTGCGCGCGATCCTCAGTCCGCGCTCCGATTTCAGGTCGAGGCAGATGCTGCGCTTGTTGCGGTTGAACATCGGGAAATAGCCCGCGCCCGACCCGAGCAGCTTGCGCGTCTGGTCGCCGCCCTCGGGCTCCACCTTGATCACGTCGGCGCCCAGATCGGCCAGGATCACGCCGACCGACGGCCCCATCACCATGTGCGAGAACTCGACGACCCTGATCCCGGCCAACGGCAAATTTTCTTGATCCAACACCGATTCCCCTACTTGGCAGATGGTCATTTTGATATATAGTTATGACAAATTAGCAAGGGCCGGATTTGTGACAGACCGAACGAGCGCAATCGACATATTGGTGAGCGAGGTGGGGCCGCGCGACGGGTTGCAGAGCGTCGCGACGATCATGTCCACCGAGGCGAAAAAGGCGTGGATCGCGGCCGAAGCCGCCGCCGGGGTGCGCGAGATCGAGGTCGGCAGCTTCGTGCCCGCCAGGCTGTTGCCGCAGCTGGCCGACACCGCCGACATCGTCGCCTTTGCCAAGACGATCCCGGACCTGACCGTCGCGGTGCTGGTGCCAAATGCGCGCGGCGCGGCGGCGGCGATCGCGGCGGGGGCGGACAAGATCACGCTGCCGCTGTCGGTGTCCGAAACACACAGCCTCGCCAATCTGCGCCGCACCCACGAACAGGTGATCGACGAGGCGGTCGCGATCGGCAAGCTGGTGCGCGAGGCGCCCGAGGGTCGCCGCCCGCATTTCGAGGGCAGCCTGTCCACCGCCTTCGGCTGCACGCTCGAGGGGGCGATCCCCGACGCGCAGATCGCGCGGCTCGCGGCGGCGCTGATGGATGCGGGCTGCGACGAGGTCGGGCTGTCGGACACGACGGGCTATGCCGATCCGGCGGCCGTCAAGCGGCTGATCAAGCTCGTGCGCGGCGTCGTCGGCGATCCTGCGCTGACGGGCATTCATCTGCACAATACGCGCGGGCTGGGGCTCGCCAATGCGCTCGCGGCGCTCGATGCCGGGCTGACGACGCTCGACGCGTCGCTCGGCGGCATCGGCGGCTGTCCCTTTGCACCCGGCGCAAGCGGCAATATCGTCACCGAGGATCTGGTGTTCATGCTCGAGGCGATGGGGCTGCGCACCGGGATCGACATCGACCGGCTGCTGGAGGTGCGCGCGATCGTCACCGCCGCGCTGCCGCAGGAAGAAATGTTCGGATTCTTGCCCGACGCGAAACTGCCCTTGGGCTTCGCGCCGGCTACGCTGCTGGAGGCTGCATGATGAGCGATATCGTCGGGACGCGCATGGTTTCGGACGGCAAGACCGCCCGCCAGATCTTCGAAGAGGTGATGGCGAACCCCGCGCGGTCGAAATTCGGCTTCGGCGAAAAGCTGGCGATCGTGAACGTTGATTTCCAGAACGCCTATACGCGGATCGACCGGTACAAGACCGCCTATGAAACCGACCCGCGTCAGATCGACTATGTAAATACGATTTCGCGGCTGGCGCGCGCGAAGGGCATGCCGGTGGTCTGGACGCATGTCGCCTATGCCGATGACGCCAGCGACGCCGGCGTCTGGGGCACGCGCACCGATACGCCCGACAGCCTGCAGAACATCAAATATGACAGCGACCGCCACGCCTTCGACGATCGCTGCGAGATCGATGCCGCAAGCGACGCGATCTATACCAAGCGCATGCCGTCACCCTTTTTCGAGACGCCGCTGCAGAGCCTGCTCGTCTGGCACAAGGTCGACACGGTCGTGATCACCGGCGGCTCGACCTCGGGCTGCGTCCGCGCCGCCGCGGTCGACAGTTTGAGCCGGGGGTATCGCACGATCGTTCCGATCGAGACCTGCGCCGACAAGCATGAAAGCTACCATTTCGCCAACCTGACCGACCTCCAGCTCAAATATGCCGATGTCGAGCCGGTGCAGACGGTGATCGACTGGCTGGAGGCCCGCTGATGCGCGAAGGCGAAAAGGATCCGGGGCTATACGATTTCCGCCCCTATCGGGACCGGCCGCCGCTCGCATGGCCCGGCGGCAAGTCGGTCGCGGTATGGGTTTCGCCCAATATCGAATTTTACGAACTCGACCCGCCGGCGAACCCGCATCGCAAGAGCTGGCCGAAGCCGCATCCCGATGTCGTCGGCTATGGTCACCGCGATTACGGCAACCGCGTCGGCCATTGGCGCATGGCCGACGCGATGAGCAAGCATGGCTTTCCGGGATCGGTCAGCCTGTCGGTCGCGATGTGCCAGCATTTGCCCGAGGTGGTCGCCGACGCCAATGATCGCGGCTGGGAATTTTTCAGCCACGGCATCTACAACACCCGCTACAGCTACGGCATGGATGAGGCGCAGGAGCGCGCGCTGATCGAGGATTCGATCCGTACGGTGCGCGAGGCGACGGGGCAGGTGATCAAGGGCTGGCTCGCCCCCGCGCTGACGCACACGCCGCGCACACTCGACCTGATCGCCGAATATGGGCTGCGCTATACCTGCGACCTCTATCACGACGACCAGCCGGGCGAGGTGCATGTAAAGTCGGGACGGCTGATCTCGATGCCCTACAGCCTCGAGGTCAACGACCATTATGGCTTCTTCGTCTACAACATGTCCCCGCGCGAATATGCCGACACGCTGATCCGCCAATATCAGCGGCTCGCCGACGAAGGCGAGAGGAGCGGGGCGGGGACGGTGATGTGCATTCCCTTGCACGCCTATCTGATCGGCCAGCCGCACCGCATCGGGCCGTTCGAGGAGGTGCTGAAGCATATCGCCGCCGACGGACGCGCGTGGATCACGCGCTCGGGCGATATCGCCGACCATTATATGCAGCAGGTGCCGGCATGACCCTCGATCCCGCCTATCTCGACTATCCGCTGCGCAAGGCGGGGATGGATCACGACCATTATCGCTGGTCGAACCTGTTCGAACGGCCGCCGATCGCCTGGCCGTCGGGGCAGGGGGTCGCGGTCGCGGTCGTCATCAACCTCGAATGGTTTCCAATCATCCCCGAGGACAAGCCCTTCCGGGCGCCGGGGCATATGGTCACCCCCTATCCCGACTATCGCCACTATACGGCGCGCGAATATGGTTCGCGCGTCGGCTTCTACCGCATGCTCGACGCCTTGATGCGCGTCCGGGCGCGAGCATCGGTAGCGGTCAATGCGGCGATCGCCACCCGCTATCCGCAGGTCATCGCCGACATTGTCGCGGCGGGGCACGAGATCGTCGCCCATTCGACCGACATGAACGGTACGATCGCATCGGGCCTGCCCGAGGCCGACGAGCGCGCGCTGATCGCGGCGTCGATCGATACGCTCGAACGCGTGTCGGGCAGCCGCCCACGCGGCTGGATGTCGATCGCGCGCTCGCAGTCGTTCAACACGCCGCGCCTGCTCGCAGAGGCGGGGCTTTCCTATATGTGCGACTGGGTGAACGATGAACTGCCCTATCGTTTCGCGACCGGGGCGGGCGATCTGGTCAATGTGCCGATCAATCACGAGCTGTCGGACCGGCAGATCGTGACGGTGCAGCAGAATTCGGCCGATAGCTATGTGCAGCAGATGCAGGACGCACACGTATTGCTGGCGGGCGAGGCGAAGCGCTTTGGCGGGCGGATGCTGCCGCTCAATATCACGCCCTATGTGATGGGGCTGCCCTATCGCATCGACGCGTTCGAACGCCTGCTCGCCCATCTGGCGGAGCAGCCCGGCACCGCCTTTCACACCACCGGCGAGATTGCCGGCGCGCTCGGCTGAACGTCAGAGCGCGACGCCGTGCAGGTCGAGCCGGATCTGATAGCGGTCGGGGCGGAAATGCGCCTGGATATGCTGGATCGGCCGCTTGTCGGCGTCATAGACGGTGCGGCTGACGCGCAGCAGCGCCGAGGCGATATCGACCTGTAGCGCGGCGGCGAGCGCGGCGTCGGCCAGCGTCGCGCTGATGATCTGGTCGGCGGCGCCGATGCGGATTCCCGCTTCCTTGATCAATGCGAGCATCGGCGTCTTGCCGAGCGAAGCGGGGGTCAGATTGACCCCGAGCGACGCAGGCACATGCGTCACATAATGGCCGAGCGGAGCATCGTCCTGCCAGCGCACGCGCACCGCGCGCACCAGCGCGGTCCCGGCCTCGACCGCGAGCATTTCGGTCATTGGCGCGGCTGCCGGGACGGTTTCCAGATCGATCAGCTTGACCTGCGTGTTGCGGCCAAAGGCGAGCAGCGATTCCATCGCCTGGTCGATATCGCCCTCGATCGGCTTGGCGGCGGGCTGGAAGGTGACGATCGTGCCGACGCGCTGCTTGCGCGCGACGAGACCTGCCTGCGCCAGTTCGTCGAGCGCGCGGCGCGCGGTGATTCGCGACACGCCGAAACTGTCGGACAATTCCTGCTCGGTCGGCAGCCGCGAACCCACGGCACGCTCGCCGGTCGCGATCTCACCGCGCAGCTGGAGGAAAATCTGGTGGTACAGCGGCACGGGCTGGAACCGGTCGACTCCCGTCGCCGCATCCTCGATCCGTCTGGCCATCGAACCCCGTCTCCCCCTGTCGCCATGCGACGCATAGCATTGATATACAATCTATAACAATTGCGGAAACGCAGGGCGCCGCACGCGTCGGCCGGCAGCCCGGCTATCCGCCGTTCGCGCCATAGCCGCGCGCGCCCTCCGATCGACCGCCATAAAACTTGCCGCGTTGCAATTTTATGTATTGTCCTATCATTATATCAAATATATTGTCCTATACATATACCAAATCGGAGTCGGGCGCGAGGGGTGCCCGATCCGCAGCGGTAGGGGGACCATGACGGACCAGGGTCATCTTTTTGCGTATGCAGCCCAAGGCTTTGAAGGACGCTTCACCGCGTCCGGGCTGCGCGACTGATGGCCGGCGGCCGGACCCTGTTCGACAAGATCTGGTCGATGCACCGGGTCGCGACGATCGACGATGCGAGCGACTTGGTCCTGGTCGATCGGATCCTGCTCCATGAGCGGACCGGCGCCGTCGCTCTCAGGAGCCTCGCCGCTGCGGGGCGCTGCGTATTGGCTCCGCGCCAGTCGTTCGTCGTCATGGATCATGTGGTGGACACGCAACCGGGTCGCACCGACGCCACCATGATCCCGTCCGGTTCAGCCTTTATCACGGCGACGCGTGACGCCGCGAAGGCGGCCGGACTCACCCTGTTCGACCTTGGCGATGCCGAACAGGGCATCGGCCATGTCATCTCGCCCGAACTCGGCATCGTGCTGCCCGGCGCGACTTTGGTATGTCCCGACAGCCACACCTGTTCGCAAGGTGCGCTCGGTGCGCTCGCCTGGGGCATCGGATCGACTGCCGCCGAACATGCGCTCGCGACCTCGACGCTGCGCGTCAAGCGGCCGAAAACGATGCGGATCACGATCGACGGCGCGCTCGCGGCCGGCGTCACCGCCAAGGATCTGGCGCTTTATCTGCTCAGCCGCTTCGGTTCGGCGGGCGGGGCAGGGCATATCGTCGAATATGCCGGATCGGCGGTATCGGCGCTCGACGTCGAGGCACGGTTGACCCTGTGCAACATGGCGACCGAATTCGCCGCCTTTTCGGCGATCATCGCCCCGGACGACAAGGTGTTCGGCTATCTGAAGGGTCGTCGCTACGTGCCCGCGGGTGCCGAATGGGGCGCCGCGCTCGCGTCGTGGCGCGATCTGCGCAGCGACGATGACGCGGTGTTCGACACCGAATATCGCATCGATGCGCGCGACGTCGCGCCGATGGTCACATGGGGTGTCAGCCCGCAGCAGGCGATCGCGCTCGACGGCGAAGTGCCCGATTTCGAAAAGGTCGAAGACCGCGATCCGCGCGAACTGCACGACCGCGCGCTTGCCTATATGGACCTTCGCCCCGGCATTCGCATGACGGGGCTGCCGATCGACGCCGCCTTCATCGGATCGTGCACCAACAGCCGCCTGTCGGACCTGCGCCGCGCCGCCGCGCTGCTGCGCGGACGCAAGGTCGCCCCGGGCGTGAAAGCGATCTGCGTTCCGGGGTCGACCGACGTGCGCGCGCGCGCCGAGGCCGAAGGGATCGACCGCATCTTCATCGACGCGGGCTTCGAATGGCGCGAGGCGGGCTGTTCGATGTGCTTTTATGCCGGGGGCGAGAATTTCGGTCTGCGCCGCCGCGTGATCAGTTCGACCAACCGCAATTTCGAAAGCCGCCAGGGTCCCGAAACGCGCTCGCACCTCGCCTCGCCCGAAACGGTCGCGGCTTCGGCGATCGCCGGCGTCATCGCCGATCCGCGGGGGCCTTTCTGATGCAGCCCTTCACGGCCCTGACCGCGATCGCCGCGCCGCTGATCCGCGACAATGTCGATACCGATGCGATCATCCCGTCGCGCGAGATGCAGTCGGTGTCGAAGACCGGCCTCGCGGCGGGACTCTTTGCCGGCTGGCGGTACGATCCGGTCGGGTCGCGCGAGCCTGACCCCGGTTTCATTCTCAACGATCCGCGCTTTGCGCCCGCCAAGATTCTGCTGTCGGGCGCCAATTTCGGATGCGGGTCGAGCCGCGAGCATGCCGCCTGGGCGCTCGCCGAATATGGGTTTCGGGCGGTGATCGCCGCATCCTTCAACCCGATCTTCCGGTCGAACTGCGTCAACAACGGCATCGTCCCGGTCGAACTGGAAACGGGCGCTATCGCCGCGATCGCCGCTTCGCTCGGCGACCGACCGGGCGACCATCCGGTCACGGTCGATCTTGAGGCGTGCAGCGTCGCGACCGCCGGAGGCGCGCGCTGGTCCTTCGCCATCGATGCCGAGGCGCGGGCGATGCTGCTCGGCGGCATGGATGCCATCGAACTCACGCTCACGCGGCAGGACAGTATCGCCGCAAAGCGCGAGGCCGATCGCGCCGAGCGGCCATGGATCTATCTAGAGTGAAGATAAATAACTGAAAAATAAAATAATTTTCGGGTGGAACAACAATCTGGAATTTCCATGGCGACATGGGCACAGTGGAGGTGATTGGGTCATGCAATATCGTAAAACCGCATTATTTTTCACGGGCGTGATGCTTGCGGCCGTGCCGAGCCTCGCCATGGCGGCGCAGGCCGAAGCCGAGCCCGCCGCGTCGGAAGCCGCAGCCGATGGCTATGACGAGGGCGTCACCGAAATCACCGTGACCGCGCGCCGCGTATCCGAAGGGCTGCAATCGACCCCGGTCGCGATCACCGCGATCGGCGGCGAACGGCTCGAACAGCTCGGCGCCGTCGACACGCTCGACCTGTCGGGCCGCGCGCCGAACGTCCAGATCGTCCAGACCGGCGCGGGCGCCGGCGCGGCGTCGGTGTTCATTCGCGGCATCGGCAACAATGCGCTCGGCTTCAACCTTGCCAATCCGGTCGGCGTCTATGTCGACGACGTCTATATCCCGCGCCTGCAGGGTTCGCTCGTCGATCTGCTCGACCTCGAGCGCGTCGAGATCCTGCGCGGGCCGCAGGGCACGCTCTATGGCCGCGATTCGACCGTCGGCGCGGTGAAATATGTCAGCAAGGAACCCAGCCTTTATGACTCGGCGTTCAAGGGCCGCGTCGTGGTCGGCAATTTCGACCGCCGCGACCTGCTCGTCGGGGCGTCGATCCCGCTCGTCGAGGGCAAGCTGGCGGTCAAGCTCGATGCGTCGACGCGCAGCCAGGACGGCTATATCGTCGGCGTGAACGCCGCGGGACAGCCCGACGGCCAGCGCGGCAACGGCGTCGACCGCCAGAGCGCGCGCCTCGCGCTGCTGTGGGAGCCCGCCGACGACTGGCGCGTCAGCTATGTCGCCGACATCAACAACGACGATTCGGGCTCGACGATCCCGACCCGCATCGCCTCGCCGACCGGCGGTACCTGCCAGCCCGCGGTCGCGGCCTGCTCGCCGCTGTTCGGGTCGCCCTACAAGTCTGGCATCAACACGCTCGGCGCGGGCTATGCCAAGTCGTGGGGACAGAGCCTGCGCGTCGAATATGACGCCGGCCCGGTCGTCATCAAATCGATCTCGGCCTATCGCGAGCTCGAAGGGCTCGACATCGTCGACCAGACGCGCCTGCCGGGGCAGGGCAATCTGCTCAAGGACCTGAAGAAGCAGGACCAGATTTCGGAGGAACTGCAGTTCAGCTCGAACACCGAAGGTCCGCTGAGCTGGGTCGCCGGCCTCGTCTATTTCCGCGAAGCGATCGAGCATGACGCCAATCTCTACACCACGCATGTCGTCGACGATTATCTGGTGTCGAACAGCTATGCCGCCTTTGCCAACCTGAACCTCGAACCGGTCGAGGGCCTGCATTTCGAGGCCGGCGGTCGCGTCAGCAAGGAACGCCGGATCATCGACCGCGTCGTCACGCCGATCGGCGGCGGCGCGGCGCTGATCAGCGGCACCGAGGACTTCTCGGAATCGAAATTCACCTACAAGCTGGGCGTCGATTATGCCTTCACCCCGACGCTGATGGTCTATGCCTCGCACTCGACCGGCTATCGTCCGGGCAGCTTTGCCAGCACCTATGCCTCGCCGCGCGTGCCCGAAGTCGTGTTCGGCCATACGGGGTCCGAAACCGCGAAGAACAACGAGATCGGGATCAAGTCCGAATGGTTCGGTCGCCGTCTGCGCGCCAATATCGCGGCGTTCGACACGACCTATAACAATATGCAGACGCAATCGACCGCGATCCCGTACAATGTCACCGCGACCGATTTCAAGTTCAAGGGGATCGAGGCCGAGTTCGAGGCGCGCCCGGTGCGCGGCCTGTCGCTGTTCGCCAGCCTCGGCTATCTCGACGCCAAAACGCTGTCGGGCGCCAATGCCGGCAAGCGCCCGCGCCTGACGCCGGAGATCCAGTTCTCGGTCGGCGCCGAATATCGCACGATGGTCGGCAGCGACGCCGAACTGTTCGTCAACATCGACAATGTCCACACCTCGACCTACACCACCGATCCGTCGAACGTGTCGTCGGCAACGCAGGGCGCCTATTCGCTGCTGGGAGCCAGCATCGGCGTCGAATTCGAGGACGGGAAATATCGCGTCTCGGTCGGCGGCAAGAATCTGACCGACTCGGTCTATTTCAACGGCACGTCGCTCAACGTCTCGCAATATTATGGCGCGCCACGCACCGTTTATGCAGAATTTCAGGTGAAACTATGACCCAGGATTATGTCCTCATCGACACCGACACCACGCCGACCGAAGAGGATCCGCGCAACCCCGGGAAGCGCACGCTTCTCCTGCTGTCGCGCGAGGATGCCGGCGGCGGGGTGGTGCGGATCAGCCACTGGCCGTCGGGCTTCACCGAGAGCATCCGCAACATGGCGCATAATGGCCACCGCCATTATCACAACAGCGTCAACGAGCGGCACTATGTCCTCGGCGGCGACTGGACCGCGCTCTATTGGCCGGATCCCAAGGGCGGCCCGGTCGCGACCAAGCTGACGCGGCACCATTACCTGGAAAATCCGCCGAAGGCGCTGCACGGCATCAACCGCAGCATGGGCCCCGAAATCGGCACCAAATTCCTGGTGTGGACCAGCGGTCCCGGCACCGACGTCCACGAACCCGAAGCGGCGACCGAATCCTTCGACGTCGAGTTCGAGGGCGAGGTGCCGGCGGAGGTCGATGGCGTGCCGATCCTGTTCAACGCGCAGGACCGCCCATGGCAGGCACATCCCGAGCAGTCGGGCTGGCTGGTCAAGGAACTGTCGCCCGAACAGGAAGGGCTGCCCGCAGTGACGCTGGTGAACATTCCTGCCGGCGCGGCGGCGCCGGTCGCGGTTGCGTCGCCCGCAGGGGCGGTGGTGAAGCGCTGGCTGTATGTGATCTCGGGCGACCTGTCGCTCGCGGTCGACGGACGGGACGGGGTGACCCCGGCTCGCTTGCGCGAAAACGCCTTTCTGGCGTGGCGCGAGACGGCGGCGGTCAAGGCGGGCGAAGGCGCGCTGAGCGACGGCGGCTGCGTCGCGATCTGCATCGGCCATGTCCTCGGCCGCGATGCCGTGCTCGCGGCATGAGGGGCGGACGGTCATGACCTTTCGCACCCTGACGGTCGAACCCGCGACGCGCGAGAATTTCGCTCCCTATGGGGTGCTCGTCGGGGTCGATCCCGCCGCCAATTCGCGCACCGGCGAATTTTACGGCGACAAGGTCGAACTATGGGCGCCGGGCGGCTTCGTCAGCGACGAACAGACGCGGCTCAGCGTTGCGCGCATCCACGCGCGGCCGCCGCAGGTGATCTGGATGGAGCGGCATTTCAAGCACACCCAGACCTTCCTGCCGCTGGGCGGCAGTTCGTTCGTCGCGGTGCTCGGCGCGCCGACCGAAACGAACCAGCCCGACCCCGACACCGTCCGTGCCTTCTATTTCGACGGCACCGCGGGGGCGCAGCTCCATCTCGGTACCTGGCACGAATTTCCGTTCCCGGAAAAGGATCTGGCCGAGGTCGTGATCATCATCCGCGCCGAAACGCAGGCCAATCTCGAGGTGATCGAGAATGACGAGGCGATCGGCGACGATCTGGAGAAGCGCAACCTCCAGGCGCGGCTGGGCTTCGGCTTCGAATACGCCCTTTAAGAATGGCGCGCGCCTGCCGGGTGCGCGCCTTTTCTCTTTCAACCAGGCGGCGGCCCCGCATGTCGCGGCCGTGCGTGCGGGAGCAATATGATGTCGATCCGGGATAGCGCAGGATATCGTTGGTATGTCGTCTGGCTGCTGCTGCTGGTCTTCATCCTCTCCTATCTCGATCGCTACATCCTCACGTTGATCATCGAGCCGATCAAGGCGTCGATGGGGCTCAACGATTTCCAGGTCGGGTTGCTGCTCGGGCCGGCCTTTTCGCTCTTCCACGTCCTCGTCGGCATTCCGCTCGGCTGGTATGCCGACCGCGCGAACCGCAAATATCTGCTGATCGGCGGCATCATCATCTGGTGCGCGATGACGGTGGGCAGCGGACTCGTCACGACCTTTGCATTGCTGTTGCTGCTGCGCCTCGGCCTCGGCATCGGCGAGGCGGTGGTCAGCCCGGCGTCGGTGTCGATCATCAGCGACTATTTCGACCGCAAGGATCGCGCGCGCGCGATCAGCCTGTTCATGGCCGGACCCTATCTGGGCGCGGGCCTCGCCTTTCTGGGCGGCGGGCTCGTCGTCAAATGGCTCGAAACGCTGGGCCCGATCGACGTTCCGTTCGTCGGCCTGCTCGAACCCTGGCACATGGCGTTCCTTCTCGTCGGCGCGCCGGGCTTTCTCTTCGCCGCGCTGATGCTCACCGTGCGCGAGCCCGAACGGCGCGAAAAGCTCGCGCCCGCGCAGGGTTTCGGCAAGGCCTTCACCTATGTACTCGAACGCTGGCGCGGCTTCGGCGCGCTGTTCATCGGATCGTCGTGCAACGTTGCGATCAGCACGCTGGCGCTGTGGAACATCCCCTTGTTCCAGCGCGTCTATGGCTGGGACATTGCGGCGATCGGTGCGGTCACCGGCATCTTCTATTTCACCGCGGGGCCGATCGGCACCGCGATCGCGCTGTGGGCGCAAAAGAAATTCGCCGAGAATCATATCGACGGATCGATGCGCGTGCTGATCCTCGGCCTGTTCATCGGCGTTCCCGCGAGCGCGCTCTATCCGATCATGCCGACCGCCGAATTCTCGGTCGCGCTGATGTTCGTCGCCTTTATCGGCAAATCGATCGCCACGGCGGGCGGCCCCGCGTCGATGGCGCTGATCACGCCGGGCGAGATCCGCGGCCAGTCGCTCGCGATCTACAACACCTTCATCGCGCTCGTCGGCCCGCTCTTCGGGCCGCCGCTGGTGGGACTGGTCATCGACCGGACGGGCGATCCGGCATCGATCGGCATGGTGCTGTTCGGCTATGTCACGCTGGTCGGCGTGCCGTCGATCCTGTTCCTGCTGCTCGGCCTGCGCCACTATCGCGAGGAGGTTCGCCGGCTGGAAAGCTCGCTGGCGGGCGAGGGGACACCGCAGCCCGCATAAGAAAGGGCGGGATCGCTGCCGCGTCCCGCCCCCTGTTTCCGTTTCTCAGCGGCCGTGTTCGGCGCGCAATGGCCCGCGGGGGTCGCCCGTTTCGGTGACGATCCGCAGCAGGCGGCGCAGCGCGTCATCGAGCTCGGCGCGGCCGCGCTCGCGTACCTCGTTATCGGTCGCGGCCTGATCGACCGCCTCGATGTCGAGCAGCCCGGCGCGCGCGAGTTGCGTCTCGATCGCGATGCGGCGCTGGCGCTCGACGTGGAGCTGCGAGGCGAGCTCGAAAACCAGCGCGGCGATCTGGTCGGGCGCGACACCGTCGAGGTAGCGCCGATCGGCGGGGGACAGGCTCATGCCGCTTTCTCCGCTTCGAGGACCGCCCAGGGGAAATGCCATTCGGCACGCTCGGGCCAGGCGCACTCGGGCAAGCGGCCCGCGCCGCGTTCGTCGAAGGCGACCCAGCGTGCGTCCGTCAGTCCGGCCGCTTCGCACAGTGCCGGGACATCGGCGGCAAGCAGCCCGGGCATGAAGGGTTCGTTGTTGCGTTCGCCATGCTCGACCATCGCCAGGTCGCGGAACGCGTCGCCGGTCCGCGTGAAATCGAGGAAGCGCAATTTCCCGCCGGGCGCAAGGATGCGCGCGCATTCGGCGAGCGTCGCGGCGAGCGCAGGGCGCGGGATTTCGTGGATGAACATCGTCGAGGTGACGAGATCGACCGACGTGTCGGCGAGCCCGGTCGCCTGACCGTCGGCCTGACGGAATTCGATCGCAAGTTCGGCGGCATTGGCGCGGTCGAAGGCCAGGCGCAGGCACGGCGCGGCGAGGTCGACGCCGATCACCTCGGCATCGGGAAAGCGGCGCTTGAGCGGCCAGGTCGACTTGCCGAACCCGCAGCCCAGGTCGACGATGCGGCGATAAGGCAGATCGGGGATCGCGGTCGCAGTGAAGGAGCGGTGAAAGCCGTAATCGTCATTATCGCCGAGCATCACGAGCTTGGCGCCCTGTTCATAGACATCGGCCGAATCATCGTCGCGCCACACGCCGCCGGGCTGGAGGTGGATGTCCCAGCCGGTGTACCAGTCGGGCAGGGCCAGATCGGGATCGAGCGTCAGGCGTGCGGGGCCGCTGCTGTTGCCATGTTGCGACGGTTCGCGCGCCGCCACTGCGTCGGCGACCCCGCGCCACAGCATCTTTTGCGACGCGCGTTCGGTGAAGGCGAACCACGGATAGGCCGGCTGCCGATGCACCGCCGCGCGGATATTGGCCGGGTTCGCCTCGGCCTGAAATTGGGATTTCAGCGCGGGATAAAGCGTATCCGACCAGCGCCCCCGAAGCGCGAGGACGAAGTCGAGCCGGCTGCGTTCTTCGAGTGTGAAATCCATCGACAACATTCCTCCCGGTCCGGTGTTGGCTTCGGTCCGCAAACGGACGATGGGTCAATCGTATATTTGTTATATTGTTAATTCAATATAATATATGGATGCATGACAATGAGCCGTAGGGGATGCCAAACGTGCATGGGCCCTGCATCAACTGGTCGAGACAGTGCGCCTGGAGTTCGGCGCTGCCGACCCTGTCGAGCAGATACACATCGCCCACGTCGGGCGCGGCGGCGACAGGCCCGATTTCTGGAGTGCAAAAGCGATCTAGACCAGCGTCGGATGATCGCCGACGGCGAGGATATGCGGGGTAAGCACGCCGGCGGCGGCGCCGATCTCGAGGGCGCGGTCGGACCGCGGCGTGATCTCTCTCCGGTATTGGATCCTAACAGGGACCTCGCAGCTTGCGCGCGGTCATCGACGTCGGAGGTCGATTCGGTTGACGCGGCGGGCCATCCATTTGCCAAAAGTTGCCGATTTCCGGCCATGACGTGTTTCCGTCACTGTGCGGAAGTTGGCAATGTAAGCATATTAAATCAATCAGATACCTGAAAATCCGTCATTGCTCCGCGCCAAGAAAAGTTCGATTTCGTTCGACGATTTCGCCTAAACACTCTTCCACTTTGGCGCCAAGGGTGCTAGTCGAGCGGTGCGATCAGGGCTTTCGCTGTCGACGAAAGGCCCGGCCAAGGGGTGAGAGATGTTGAATTATACGCGACTGCTGGAGGCCAATAATGCGATCCAGACGCTCGGCGACGATACCTATTGGCTGTGCGTGACGCGAACGGTGCAGGAATCGAAGCTGTTTCCCGTGCCGTCGTACATGCTGCTGTCCTATCTCTGCTGTTTCTATCGCTACCCCGAACTGCTGCGGAAGGTCGAAGCGAAGATGTCGGCCGAGGAGGTCGGCGACCGCGCCCGCGCGATGGGCGGCAAGTTCGGCAATCTGCCGGGCTGGGGGCTGCCGACCTTCTATCTGCTGGGCCGCGAGATGCTGATCAATTTCGGCATGCTGGCGCCCGAGGATGGCGCCGAGGATGTCGCCTATGTCATGGATTTCTGGCGCCGTTTCAAACTGGCGCAGCAGCGCGAGGACGGGCATCTCAATGCGCGCGAATTCGGGCAGCGCGTGCAATTGCTGCCCGAGCGCCGCGTCCAGCGTTTCCACGCCGACCTCCACGCCTGCGTCGCCGGCGACCGGCTGCACAAGGCGGCGCAGGCCTTCCTCGCCACCGTGTCGCAATATGGCTTTCTGGTGTCGTGCGAGAGCCGCGTGTCGCTCAACAACAATGGCCCGTACAAGCTCGATGACGACCGCGAGCTGATCATCCGCGAATTCAGCGACCTCGCCGAGGGTGATTATCCCTGGCTCGACGGCATAGCGGGCGACATCCCGTACAACAATCTCACCGTCACGATGGAGGCGACGGGGTGCCAATTCTACCTGATGGACGATTGGGGCAGCTTTGAATCGCGCCCCGAATTTACTGCCGAGAAACTGACGGGGGTCGGCCTCTATACGTCGGATGCGCTGTCCGAGGGTTTTGTGCCGGTGGGCATGGGGTCTGCCGAGGAACTGGCGGACACCTTCGAGGATCTGACCGAAAAGGTCCGCGTCGCGACGGTCGCGCTGTGGAAGCGCGTCGCGGGATGGACGCGCGACCAGATGATGGACGCCGGTGCGCTCGTCTATTTCTCGATGGCCAAGGATTTCGCGCACATCGCCGGGGTCTATAACGTGAACGACTGGATGACGATCGACCCGCGCGCCGACCGCTTCCGTCCGCTGCTCAACGACGAGTTCGGGCGCGACTTCCTGGGCGAGATGGTCGGGCTGGTCGACCTGCCGACGCAGCGGATCAGCGATTACGCGATGATGCAGCACAACAACAATCCGGTGCGCTATATCTCGCAGGTGCCGTACAGCACGCTGAACCGCGAAGGCGCGGCGCCGAAGCTGGCGCCGATCGGCGAGGGGATCACGCACCTCGGCCCCAAGGCCGATCGCTACACGACGACCGCCGGGGTGCTGACGCTCGACGAATATAATGCACGCGCCGCTGCCTTCGTGCCGCGGCAGATGGCGGCGGACTATCGCTTCCTGTGCGACACGACGGTCAAATATCATGCGAGTGATGAAGCGGTGCAGGCGATGTACCGCGACGAACAGCAATATTCGCGACTGGCGGGCAAGGGCGCGGGGCTGAACCGTGCCGAAATCGAAGCATTGCGGGGGGCGGGCCAATGAGCGGCGTCGACCGGACCGCCGAACTCGAGCAGCTGATCGCCGAGTTCGAGAAATCGGGCCTGCGCGAATTGCACGTGGTACGCGACGGTGTCGAAATCTATCTTTCGAACGACGGCAACAGCATCGGGCTGAGCACCGGGGCGGCGCCGGTCGTCCCCGCGGTGTCGCCGACTCCACTCTCCCCTGCCGCCGCCGGTACGGCATCCCCGTTGCCGGCGGCGGCCCCTTTGGTGCCAGCGGAGACATGGCCCGAAGGCGCCGAGATCATCCGTGCGCCCTATCTGGGCACTTTCTACCGTGCGCCGAAGCCGGGATCGCCCGCCTATGTCGAGGTGGGCAGCGCAGTGACCGCCGAGTCCGAACTGTGCCTCGTCGAGGTGATGAAATTGTTCACCACCGTCCGCGCCGGCAGTGACGGCATCGTCCATGCGATCCTGTCGCCCGATGGCGCGCTGGTCGAGGCCGATCAGCCTCTGTTCGTGATCGTGAAGGGCTGAGCATGGCGATCGGCCGTCTGTTTATCGCCAACCGCGGCGAGATTGCGCTTCGCGTCGCGCGTGCGGCGCAGGCGCTGAATATCGAAACCGTGCTCGGCGTGTCGGAGGCCGACAAGGACAGCGCCGCGGCGCGGCTCGTCGACCGGGTCGTCGTGCTCGGTCCGGGGCCCGCGGCGAAGAGCTATCTCGATGCCAAGCTGGTCGTGCAGGCCGCGAAAGCGACCGGCTGCGATGCGCTACACCCCGGCTATGGCTTTCTGTCCGAACGCGCGATGTTCGCGCAGCTCTGCGAAGAGCATGGCATCCTCTTCGTCGGGCCGCAGCCGGGCATCATCGACGCGCTGGGCGACAAGCTCCGCGCGCGCGAAATGGCGTCGGCGGCAGGCGTGCCGCTGGTGCCGGGCAGCGGCGAGATCGGCAGCGCCGCCGACGCGCGGCGGATCGCCGACGCGATCGGCTATCCGGTGCTGCTCAAGGCCGCTGCGGGCGGCGGCGGGCGCGGCATGGTGATCGCGAACAATGGCGAAGAGGTCGAGGCTGGCTATGGCCGCGCGAGCGCCGAGGCGCTGGCGGCGTTCAACGACGGCACCTTGTTCATGGAGCGCTTCGTCCCCGAGGCGCGCCACGTCGAGGTCCAGCTGATCGGCGACGGGCAGGGCAAGGTCGTCCATTTCGGCGAGCGCGACTGTTCGGTGCAGCGCCGCTACCAGAAGCTGATCGAGGAAGCGCCGAGCGTCGCGATGCCCGACAAACTCCGCGCCGAACTGCACAAGGCGGCGGTCGATCTGGCCGCGAGCGTCGATTACCGCAACGCCGGCACGGTCGAGTTCCTTTACGACGTGATGCGGCAGGAGGTGTATTTCATCGAGGTCAACGCCCG
Organism: Sphingopyxis sp. KK2; assembly: GCF_001990265.1. GTDB lineage: Bacteria > Pseudomonadota > Alphaproteobacteria > Sphingomonadales > Sphingomonadaceae > Sphingopyxis. The sequence continues at coordinate 18,074 of NZ_LYVN01000011.1, read as the reverse complement.
CATCCAGGTCGAGCATCCGGTGAGCGAAATGGTGAGCGGCGTCGACCTGGTGCAGCAGCAATTGCGCGTCGCGGGCGGGCAGGGCCTGTCGATGGAGCAAGGCGATGTCGTTTTGTCAGGCCATGCGATCGAATGCCGGATCAACGCCGAGGACGCCTCGCGCGGCTTCACCCCCGTGCCCGGCACGATCACCCGCTGGGCGCCGCCCGAGGGCGAGGGCATAAGGCTCGACAGCCATATGAGCAGCGGTGCGGCGATCCCGCCCTTCTATGACTCGATGGTCGGCAAGCTGATCGTCCATGGCGCGGACCGGTCGCAAGCCGTGTCGCGGCTGACCGATGCGCTCGACGACTTCATCGTCGAGGGCGTGCCGACGACGATCGACCTGCACCGCCAGATCGTCCGCCACCCCGATTTCATCGCCAACACGTTCCACACGCGCTGGCTCGAACAAGTGATGCTCGCCGAACCGGCGATCGCAGCGGAGTAATCCATGGCGCACATCAAATTCCTCGACGAAACCTGCCGCGACGGCCAGCAGAGCCTGTGGGGCATGCGGATGCAGGCGGGGCAGGCCTATCCGGTGCTGCCGACGATCGACCAGACCGGCTATTCGACGATCAGCCTTGCGGGATCGTCGCTGTTCGAAGTGCTCGTCCGCCATTGTCACGAGGATCCCTGGGCGGGGTTCGACCTGATGATGAGCCAGATCAAGAACACGCCGGTGCGTGGCGGCATCCGCTCGAACGGGTCGGTGACCTTCGGCTTCACGCCGCAGGTGCTGATGGACCTCTGGATGGAGCGCCTCTGCGTCCATGGCGTGCGCAGCTGGTGGATCTACGATGTCCTGTTCAACATCGACAAGATGACGCGGCTCGCCAAGCTGTCGAAAAAATATGACTGCAAGGTCGCGGCGACGATGCTGTTCACGCTGTCGCCGGTCCACGACGACGCCTTTTGGGCGGACAAGGCCGACAAGCTCTCGGCAATCCCCGAGGTCGACAGCCTGCTGCTCTACGACACCGGCGGGGTGCTCGATCGCGACCGGATCAAGACGCTGGTGCCGGCGATCGTCGCCAATGCGCGCGGCAAGCCGGTCGAGATGCATTCGAACAACATGCTGGGGCAATCGGCGAAGGCCTATTGCGACGCGGTCGAGTTCGGCGTCACCGTGCTGCACACCGCCGCGCGATCGATGGCGAACGGCCCGTCGATCCCGTCGATCGACATCATGGTCAAGAATATGGAGACGCTGGGCCACACGCACGACATCGACGTGTCGAAGCTGCAGCCGGTGTCGGATCATTTCCGTAAAGTGGCGAAGACCGCGGGCTACCTGCACGACCAGCATTATGAATATGATGTCACCTCGCTGACATCGCAGATTCCGGGCGGGATGATGGGGACGCTGCGCAACCAGCTGATCCAGCAGAATATGCTCGATATGCTGCCGGTGGTGCTCGAGGAAGTGGGGAAGGTGCGCCGCGAACTCGGCTATCCGGGCATGGCGACGCCCTTTGCGCAGCTGATCGGAACGCTGGCGGTGCTCAATATCGTCACCGGCAAACGCTATGGCGCGATCCCCGACGAGGTGATCCAATATGCCGCGGGCTATTATGGCGAGCCGCCGGCGCCGATCGATCCGGACGTGATGGACCGCATCGCCGCGGCGCCGCGCGCGAAGGAGATTTTCGGCAACCCGCCGCCCGAGCCGACGCTGGAGGATCTGAAGCGCCAGCACGGCACCGACGACGAGGATGAGCTGATCCTGCGCGCGCTGGTGCCCGCGTCGGACATCGACCGGATGCGCGCCGCGGGGCCGCTGAAGCGCGACTATCCGACGATCTCGTCGCCCGAGATGGAGCAGGTGCGGCGACTGATGAAGGTCGCGAACACGCCCTATGTCCAGATCAAGTCGGCCGAACTCGATCTCGTCATGCGGAGATAGCCGCCCATGCGGATGATCGACTATTTCGATCGCGGCGCGCGGATGGCGCATGACAAGCCGTGCATGATCGCGGGCGATACCGCGCGGACCTACGCCGAGGTGTCGGGGCGCAGCCACCGGATCGCACGCGCGCTGATCGCCGACGGCTTTGCTGCGGGCGCGCATGCCGCGGTGCTGAGCGGCAATGCGATGGTCGCGTTCGAGGCGATCCTCGGTATATTGCGCGCCGACGGCGTGTGGGTGATGGCGAACAACCGCGCGGCGGTGGGCGAAAACGCCTATCTGCTCGATCTGCTCGACGTCGATACTTTGTTCGTCCACTCGGAAATCGCCGACCGCATCGCAACCTTTCGCGCCGAATGTCCGAATATCCGCCGCTATATCGCGCTAGACCGACCCTTTGCCGAGGCTGATATCTTCATCGAGGATATGCTCGACAGCTCGGACGAACCCGCGCCGCAGCGGCGCGCGGGGCATGAGGACGAGCTGGCCTTCCTGGGTAATACCGGAGGGACGACGGGGCGGCCGAAGGGTGTGATGCTCTCGAACCGCAACTGGCAGGCGCTCGTGTCGAGCCTCGTCGCGTCGATGCCGATGAAGGTGCCGCCGGTGAACCTCGTCGCCGCACCGATGACGCATGCCGCGGGGCCGCTGGCGCTCGCGAGCATGGCGCTCGGCGGGAGCGTCGTCGTGCTGCCCAAATTCGATCCACCCGCGGTCGTGCAAGCGATCGAGGCGCACCGCGTGACCTATATGTTCCTGCCGCCGACCGCGATCTACATGCTGCTCGCCGAACCCAGCGTGCGGACCGCCGACCTCTCGAGCCTCGAATATATCAGCTATGCCGGCGCGCCGATGTCGCTCGACCGGCTGAAGGAAGCGATCGACGTGCTGGGGCCGGTGATGAACGCCAGCTTCGGCCAGACCGAGGCGCCGATGTGCGTCACCGCCATGCCCCCGCACGAGCATCTGAACGCCGATGGCGAACTCGCGCATCCGGGCAGCTGCGGCCGGGCGAACCTGCTGTCGATCGTCGAGATCATGGACGAGGAGGGCAATATCCTCCCGCCGGGCGAGCGTGGCGAGATCGTCGTGCGCGGGCCGCTGGTGATGGCGGGCTATTACAAGAACCCCGAGGCGACGGCCGAAGTCTCGACCTTCGGCTGGCATCATACGGGCGACATCGGGGTACGCGACGCCGACGGCTGGTATTATGTCGTCGACCGCAAGAAGGACATGATCATTTCGGGCGGGTTCAACATCTATCCCGCCGAGGTCGAACAGGCGATCCTCGCGCATCCCGATGTCCAGGACTGCGCAGTGATCGGCGTGCCCGACGACAAATGGGGCGAAGCCGTGGTCGCAGTCGTCGAGCCGCGCGCGGGCGGCCATATCGACGCTGACGCGCTGCTGGCATCGGCGCGCGAGGCGCTGGGGCCGGTGAAGACGCCGAAAGCGATCGAGATCGTCGCGGCGCTGCCGCGCAGCAATGCGGGCAAGGTGCTGCGCGCCGAACTGCGCCGCGAACGCTGGACCGCGGCGGGGCGGGCGATCTGATGCGCGACGCGGTCATCCTCGGTATCGGCATGACGCCCTTCGGGCGCCACCTCGACAAGAGCCATGAGCAGCTGACGCAATGGGCGGTGCGCGATGCGCTCGCCGACAGCGGGGTGCCGTCCGAGGCGATTCAGATGGCGGTCTATGCCAATGTCATCCAGGGCTTTTTCGCGGGCGAGATGTCGATCCCCGGCGAATATGCGCTGCGCCCGCTCGGCATTTCGGGGGTGCGCGGTTTCCATGTCGAGGCGGCCTGCGCCAGCTCGACCGTCGGGCTGCATGTCGCGGTCGATTATGTCCGCGCGGGGCTGGCCGATTGCGTGCTCGTCGTCGGGGTCGAGAAGCTCTATTCGGACGACCGCGCCAAGAAATTCGCGGTGTTCCAGCAGCCGCGCGATCTGGTCGAGGCCGAGGCCTATCTGGCGAAGACGGCGGGGCTGCTCGCGCCGGTGCCGCCGGGCGGCGAGAGCGTCAGCCCCAATATATTGATGCAGGCCTATGCCGCGCAGGCGCGGCTGCACATCGCGACCTATGGCTCGACCCAGCGCCAGATCGCGGCGGTTGCGGCGAAGGATCATGGCCATTCGGTCCACAACCCGCTGAGCCAGTATCGCAAGGCGATGAGCATCGACGAGGTGCTGGCGGCGCCGACGGTCGCCTGGCCGCTGACCAACCCGATGTGCGCGCCGATCAGCGACGGTGCGTCGGCGGCGATCGTCTGCAGCGCCGATTGGGCAAAGCGTTTCCCCGACGCGCGGGCGGTGCGCGTGCTGGCCGCGGAATCGCAGACGGGCAGCGAGCGGGCGCCCGATGATTATGCGAAGCATGTGACGCGGATCGTCGGTGCGCGGGCCTATGAGAAGGCCGGCGTCGGTCCGGGCGACATCGATGTAGCCGAAGTGCATGACGCGAGCTCGATCGGCGAGATGATCCAGGCCGAGGCGCTCGGCCTGTGCGCGCCGGGCGAGGCGGGTATCGCGGCCGAGCGCGGCGAGACGGCGCTGGGCGGGCGCATTCCGGTGAATGTGTCGGGCGGGCTGGTGTCGAAGGGGCACCCGCTCGGCGCGACCGGGCTGGGGCAGATTTTCGAGCTGGTCACGCATCTGCGCGGAGACGCCGGGGCGCGGCAAGTCGAAGGCGCGCGGATCGCGGTCGCGGAGAATAGCGGCGGCTTTTACGGGGTTGAGGACGGGATGTCGGCGGTGACGATTTTGGGACTTTAGCTCAACCTTCTCCCCTTGCGGGAGAAGGATAGGGAGCCTTATCGCGAAGCGATTAGGCGGACTTGGATGAGGGGTCTGCGAGCCTCCGGCTCGCGCGGTCCTTTGGACCGCAACCCCTCACCCAGCTTCAACCAGGCGGCAAGCCGCCAAGTTTTCGCACCCCTCTCCCGCAAGGGGAGAGGGGTGTCTCATGCAAACAGCCGCGCAATCTGCGGCACCACCGCATGCGCGGTCATCTCGAGCTGCAACGGCGTCACCGACACCTTGTTGTCGAGCACCGCATGCAAATCATTCCCATCGTCGTCGCCGCCGTCGGGGAAACCGATCTTGATCCAATAATAGGGGACGTGGCGCTCGTCGACGCGGCGGACGGGGCGGAAACAGCCCGAGGGGCGCTGGCCCTGTGTCGTCGCGCGGATGCCCGTGACCTGATCGACCGGGCAATTTGGGAAGTTGACGTTGACGAACAGACCTGGCGTCCAGTCGAGCTCGAGCAATTGCCGGATCACGATCGGCGCATATTTGCGCGCGGTGCCCCAGTGGATTTCGCTCTGGTACCGGATGATCTGGCTGAGCGCGATCGCGGGGATGCCGAGCACCGCGCCCTCCATCGCCGCCGATGCGGTGCCCGAATAGGTGATGTCCTCGGCCAGATTGGGGCCGCGGTTGATCCCCGACAGGATCAGGTCGGGCTTCCTGTCGGTCATGAATTCATAGATGCCGAGCAACGCGCAGTCGGTCGGCGTGCCGCGCACCGCCCAATGGCGTTCGTCGCGCTGGACCACGCGCACGGGATGGCTGATCGACATCGAATGGCCCGCGCCCGAGCGTTCCTCGTCGGGCGCGACGACCCACACATCGTCGCTGAACTGGCGCGCGATTTCTTCGAGCAGGATGATGCCCGGCGCGTCGATGCCGTCGTCGTTGACCACCAGGATGCGCGGGTTGGCTTTCAGGCCCATCGTTTCGTCCTTCCCCAGATTTGCTTGTCGACCCGGCATAGTCTGGCAAAGGTCATTGGTCAATATCGTCAAACGATTTTGCCCAATGCTTGTTGACATCGGGCCGCGCTTCGGCCACCTAGCGGCAAAGAAATAAGCTTAGGGGAAGAGGGTTGGCCAAGCTGCCTATCGACGATGCGCTCTACGTAAAACCGCCGGCTTCGCCGCTGGTCGAGGCGACGCTGGGCCTTGTCCAGGAACTCGTCCGCAGCCGTCTGCGCGAATCGGGGCGCGACTGGGAAGCGTTCACCATGGCGGGCGCCGACGACCTTTTGACCACCGAAGATTTCGAGGCAATCGAGGCGCGGTTGCTCGCGAGCGGGCACCGCTTCGACTGGTCGGCGAGCATCTCGGTCGCCGAGCGGCCCGATGCCTATAAGGCGGCGGGCGACGACGCGGCGACCGACGCCGGTTTTGCGCATCCCGACGCGCCGGCGGGTGACGCCGACGAGCAGGGCAGGGCGCTGCGCGGCGTCGGCGACAATGTCGTCCAGCACGCGCAGGACAGGCGCGGCACCGCGCGCTACATTCGCTCGAACGAGCGGGTATTGTCCTATCTGACCGACGGCGTCCCGCCGGGAACGATCGCGGTGATCGACGACAGCGGGGGCACGCTGACCGCACCGATCATCGAGCAGTTCGCGGGCGTGATCTGCGCGGGCGGGACGGTGCGCTCGCACCTCGGCATCCTGACCCGCGAATATAATATTCCCTGCCTGATGAACGCGAAGATCAGCGGTATCCGCGAGGGCGACACGGTGGTGATCGAGGCGAGCGCGCCGGCAAAGACGACCGAGGATTATCAGGAAGGCGTCGAGCGCGTCGGCCGGGTCTGGCTGCTGGCGGGAGAAGGCGCATGAACGACCGCGATCTGGCGCTGCACGGCGCGGCGATCAAGCGCCATGCTCCGGCAAAGGCGATCGGCGAACTGGTCGGGCTGTCCGAAGAGCGCGCTACTGCGCTGCTCGCCGAAGCCGTCGCGACCGGTCGCGCGATCGAGGCGAAGGGCGCTTATGCGCTGACCCCGCTTGCGGGCGTTGCGCTGCAATCGCGCTACGGCCTGCATTTCCAGCATCTGCGCGACGACGCTGCGTTCCGCACCGCCTATGACGGGTTCGAGCGGATCAACCGGACGCTGAAGCAGATCATCACCGACTGGCAGACGCTCGATGTCGGCGGGCAGAAGGTCGCGAACGATCATCGCGACAAGGAGTATGACGCGAAGATCGTCGATCGGCTCGGCGGGCTGCACGAACAGGCCGAACCGATCCTCGCGGGCCTCGCGCGCGGACTGCCGCGGCTCAAAATCTATGGCGACAAATTGCTCGCGGCGCTCGAGGCGGCCGAGGATGGCGACGTCGAATGGGTCAGCGACATCCGCCGCGACTCCTATCACACCGTCTGGTTCGAGCTGCACGAGGAATTGCTGCGCATCATGGGCACGGAGCGCGACGAATGAGCGGCTGGACGATCAGGCTCGACGGCTCCGAACTGCCGACCAAGGAGGCCGCGGGCGGCAAGGCCTGGTCGATCGCGCGGATGCGCGGGCTGGGGTTGCCGGTGCCGCCGGCGTTCGTGATCGGGACCAAGGCGTGCCTCGCCTATCTCGACAGCGGCGATTTCCCGGCCGGGCTGGTCGAGGAGATCGACGCCGGACTGGCATGGCTCGAAGGCGAGACCGGGCGCGGGTTCGGCACTGGCGACAAGAGGTTGTTGCTCTCGGTCCGGTCGGGCGCGGCGATCTCGATGCCCGGGATGATGGACACGGTGCTCAACCTCGGCGTCGACGACGCCGGCGAGGCGGCGCTGGCGGCCGAGACCGGCCTGCCGGGATTTGCGCGCGATACGCACCGGCGCTTCCTCGAACTCTATGCGTCGATCGTGCTCAAGGCGCCGGTCGAACTCGAAGCCGATGGCGAGCCCACCGCCTGGCGCGGCGCGGTCGAAGCGGCGGGCGGCCCGGTGCCGGCCGGCGTGCGCGACCAGTTGCTCGCGACGGTGCGCGCCGTGTTCGAAAGCTGGAACACGCGGCGCGCGCGGCGCTACCGCGAGCATAACAACATCCCGCACGATCTTGGCACCGCGGTGACGGTGCAGGCGATGGTGTTCGGCAACCTCGACGAGCGCAGCGGCACCGGCGTGCTGTTCAGCCGCAATCCGCTGACCGGCGAGAATCTGCCCTATGGCGAATATCTGCCGCGCGCGCAGGGCGAAGATGTCGTGTCGGGGAAATTCACCCCGCTGCCGCTCGATGCGATGAAAGAGGCGGAGCCCGAAGCGCATGCCGCGCTGCTCGCGGCGAGCGACCGGCTCGAGCGCGAACATGGCGATGTGCAGGACATCGAATTTACCGTCCAGTCGGGTCAGCTCTACCTTCTGCAATCGCGCGCTGCGAAACGCGCGCCGGCGGCGGCGGTGCGCTTTGCGGTCGATATGGTCGCCGAAGGACGGATCGACCCCGCGACCGCGCTGTCGCGGGTCAGCGCCGAGCAGGTGCGCACGCTCCTGCTGCCGCGTCTGAAGGATGGCGCGACTGAAGGCGCGGCGGTGCTGGCGACGGGCGAGGGTGCTTGCCCGGGCGCCGCGACGGGGGTGCTCGTCGCCGACGCCGACGAGGCCGAACGGCGCGCCGCGGCGGGTGAGGATGTGATTTTGGTGCGCAAGACGACCAGTCCCGACGATGTCCACGGGATGATCGCGGCGCGCGCGGTGGTGACCGAACAGGGCGGGTCGACCTCGCATGCGGCCGTCGTCAGTCGCGCGCTCGGGCGGCCGTGCGTTGTCGGCGTCGGCGACGGCGCGGTAGCGAAATCGGGGACGGTCGTGACGGTCGATGGTGCGGGTGGGCTGGTCTATGCCGGCACGCTCGCGACCGAGGCGCCGAGCGAGCAGGACGACGTGGAACTCGCGCAGTTGATCGCCTGGGCGCGCGGGGCGAGCCCGGTCGCTGTGGTCGGGTTCGAGGACGGCCCCGACGGCTTCGATGTCGATCGCGCGCTCGCCGCAGGCGACGCCGACGGGCTGGCCGATGCGATCGGCGGCGCGGCGGTGGTGCGCGGCCATGCGCTGGCGCAGGATGATATTGCCCGCATCGCGCGCGGCGCGGGGGCGACGACGATCGTCACCGAACCTGTGCTGCCGGTGCTGCTGACGATGATCGGAGATGCGGCATGAGTTCGACGATCGAGGAAGTCCGCGCGCTGCTTGCGGGGTTCGTCCAGTCGCCGTGGCGCGACCTGCATTTCCGTTCGGGCGGCTGGTCGCTGTTCATGGCGAAGGCCGACGGCGGCGCCAATCCGATGCTGGCGCGCGCGGGCGCGGCGGTTGCCGCCGTGGCCGCGGCGCTGCGCGATGTGACCGCGCCGCACCTCGGTATTTTTTCGGCGCGCGTCGCACCGGGGACACAGGTCGAGCCGGGAACGGTGATTGGTCAGATCGACAAGCTGGGCGAGGCGACCGACGTGGTCAGCGAGGTCGCGGGGCGGATCGCGGCGGTCCTGCCTCGGGACGGCGACCTGGTCGAATATGGCGCGCCGCTGGTGCGCATGGAAAGCCGCTAAACTCCTATCGTCATTGCGAGCGCAGCGAAGCAATCCAAGGCGGTCTACGCCACTCTGGATTGCTTCGCTGCGCTCGCAATGACGAGGTTGGGGTTGCGCCTTACCCCGCCGCCATCGCGCGCTTTTCGAGCAGCGCGACATAGGCGGGGAGCACCCCCGCAAAGGCCTGAAAGCGCGGATCGGCGATGCGGCCGCTGTTGAACAGGAACGCGCCGACCGAGATGATCGCCGCCACCTTCGCCTGTCCGAGAACGGCGTAGCGCGCGACGTCGACCGCGGTGCGACCGGTGCCCTTTTCCCATTCGGCCACCATCCGTTCGGGCGACCACCAGCCGGGCAGGTCGAAACCGGCGTCGGCGAGCGAGGCTTCGCCCTGATCGTGGAACATCAGCACATAGCCGAGGTCGAGCAGGGGCTCCGAGATTTGCGCCATTTCCCAGTCGAGCAGCGCCGTCAGCCGCCCCTCGTGCCACAGGCAATTGCCATGCTTGGGGTCGCCATGCACCGGCGTCGCGGGGCCGCTGTTACGCGGCGGACGCTTCGCCAGGTCTTCGAGGATGTCGACCAGCACGGGCATCGATTCGGCGCCGCGCGCGACGTCGAGCCAATGCTGGGCTTCCTGCTGCACCGTGCGCTCGCCGGGCGGCATCGCGCCGACCGGCATGTTATGGAGCGCGATCAGTGCGTCGAACCATTGGCGGCACACACTCTCCGCGCCATCGACGGGGTCGGCGGCGAGCCACTCGGGCACCGCATATTCGAACGCGTCGCCCTTGACCTGGCCCATCAGGAAAAACTCGTCGCCGATCACCGACGGATCGGTGCAGAGTTCGAGGACGGGCGGCAGCGGGACGCCGGGCGCGGCGCCCGCGACCGCGCTCAGCACCGCATGCTGGCGCGCCATGTCATAGGGCGGCAGCAGGCCCTCCTCGGACGGGGGCATGCGCAGCACTTCGCCGATGCCGTCGACGAGATAGGTCTCGTTCGAATGGCCTGCCGATAGCGTGGTGACCCCGGTGATCCCGGCGCCACGCGGCAGATAGGTGCGGAGGCCGGCGGCGAGCCGATCGGTATCGCGCGCCATCGGATCAGACCAGCGAGTTCGCGGCGGTCAGGCCCATTTCGGGATGCTCGCCGTGGATGATCGTTTCCATGATGCCGTATCCGACCGCATCGCCCTCGGTGACCTTGATCGGGCAGTCGCGGAGCTGGCGGATGCGCTTCAGCGTCTCGACATCCATCGTATCGGCGAAATATTCGCCCTCGATCGTCAGCGGGCCGTGCCAGCTGCCATGCTTGCGTCCGTCGAAGCCAAGGTAGAGCCCCGGCCCGAGATGGACGCCCGAGGTGCCGACGACTTCGACCTCGACGCTGTGCGTGCCGCCCTGCAGCATGTCGAAATGGACGGTGCCGCCGAGCAGCCGCCGTGTCTTGTCGTCGAAGCGCATTTCGGGGCGCACGCGCGCGACCTTTTCCTGCGTGCCGTCGGGCAGGTTGCGATAGCCCGAAGAGTAGAAGATGTGCCCCTGCTTCGACATATAATAGAAATGATAGCTGGTCCGTTCGCCGCTCGGGCTTTCGAGCATGAAGGGGCTCCAGATCAGCACGAACTCGCCTTCGCCGAACTTGACGTCGCCGAAGTCGGACGAGGGGCGGACGTCGGCATTGTGCGCGCCCACGTCGAGCCGGGTGCCCCAGCTATGGTCGCGATATTCGGTCCATTCCTCGGGATTGACCTCGAAGCGCTCACCCTCGATCTCGACCCAGCCCGACGGCACGCCGATCTGGTGATAGCGCACGACGTCGGAGCCCACCCGAAAGCCGTCGCGTTCGCGCTGCTTGTGGCGATCCTCGAAGAAGGGCGGCATTTCCGCGGTGAAGGTGATGTCGTAGCTGATCGGCTGCGCGTCGTTCTTGGCGAGCGTGTAGCGGACCTTCCTGAGCGGCTCGATGATCTCGTAGGTGATCGGTCCGACGCTGGTGATCGACGGGTCGTCGCGCAATTCGCGATTGGCGCGCACCGTCCATTGCTCGCTGCCGCGCGACACCGCCGCCCAGCCGTCGAGCACGCCGCGGTTGTGATAGCGGCCGAGCCCGAAATCGATGCCCATCGTGCCGTCCTTGCGGACGATCGCGGTCCAGATCTTTTCGGTCCAGCTCTGTTCGGAGGTCGACACGGTCGAGAAGGTGTCGACGATCTGGTGGTTCAGCACCTCGTCGAGCGCGGTGATCATCCCGATGTCGCTCATCGCATTGCGGACATAGGGGGTGTTGGGATTGTAACGGGACATTCTCGCGCTCTCCTGGATGATATTAGGCTGCGGCCAGTTCGCTGACCTGCAGGATCGGGGTGACGTTGGTGTAATTGGGAATATCGGCGAACAGTGCGTCGCCGTTCGCCGCGATCGCCGCGTCGAAATCGGCGCGCGACGTGAAATGCATCTCGCTGACGGCCCAATAGGGCGGGGGCGATCCGTCGAGGGCCGCGGTGCCGATAGTGGTGCGTATTGCCGTCAGCCCGTGCGGCGACAACAGCGCGCGGGCAGTTTCGGCGTGCGACGTCAGATAATAGCCCGCGTCGAACCGGCTCTCCGGATCATTCGGATAAATCGCCGTGATGCACAGCATGCCCATCTCTCCCGCGGCTCGCGATTCGACCGAGCTCGTTGCGAGGGGAGTAAATGCGTAGGACGATTTCGTCCAGTGATTTTAATGGACAGATTTCGCCTGCTTGGTGCGGCGGTGCAATAAAAACCTCAGATTTCCAAGGATGGAAAGGCGTGCGGCGGCAATTCGTGGATCGTTTTTCGCGTGCCGTCGAAGTGTTTTTTCACCGCTTTGTCGGCCGAAACGGGGTCGTTTTCGACGATCGCCTTGGTGATCTTGGCATAGCCCGACGCGTGCAGCATGCGCTGCCGCTCGGTCTGGATCGTCTCGACCTGGGCGCGAAACAGGTCGGTGCGGCTGAGCGGCATCGCGCGCGCCAGTTCCATATTGCCCCCGATGTCGATCATCGCGTCGTAAAATTGCCGGCGGCGGTCGAGATAGAGGCCGCGATTGCGTTCCTTGGTCGCGGCATCGATGTTCGCGGCGGCGAGCTGCATGCGCTTGCGCTGCGCGTCGGTGCCGCAATTCTCGGCGGCGAGGCGGGCGCCGAGGCGCGCCAGCGGTTCGAGCGTGTCGAGCAGATCGAGCACCGACTTGCGGTCGAGCGTGCTGATATAAGCCCCGCGGAAGCGGTTGAGCGTGACGATGCCGGCGGCGGCGAGATGCTTGAGCGCCTCGCGGAGCGAGCCGCGGCTGATGCCGAGTCTGCGCGTCAGGTCGGGCTCGAGAAGATGCTGTCCGGGCACGAAGGCGCCGGCGCGGATGCCTTGCAGGATCGTTTCGGATACCCGGTCGGCGGCGCTTGCGACCGATCCGTCATTGACCGCCTTTGCGTCCATCATATCGTCCGCATCCGCGCTTTTTCGTGCCTTTTTCGTGCTTGTCGCCATCTCGGTTCCTGCCCCAAATTTCCCGTCATGTAACCCAAGTCATGCCGGTCGTCCATCATCTGTCGCAAAAGCGTCGAACACTGTCATCACACGAAATCGTCAGACGATATTGACGGATGGCGATTGGTATGAAATGAATGATGACGGATGGGGGCTTCCTGTCCGCCACGGACTCGCAAAAAAGCGGGCCGCTTTGGGAAGGATCACAGGTCATGAAATCTGCGCGTTTCGTCATATTGTCAGGCTGTTCGCTGGCCATGCTCGGCGCGGCCTCGGTGCCGGCTTTTGCCCAGGACGCGCCGGCACCGGCCGCCGAATCGACGGGATCGGGCGATTCCGACATCATCATCGTCACCGCGAACAAGCGCGACCAGAATATCCTCGACGTCGGCCTGTCGATCACCGCCGAAAGCGGCGAGGCGCTGGTCACGCGCGGGATCACCTCGCCGACCGACCTCGGCAAGATCGTCCCCGGCCTGACCGTCCAGCCGTCGCCGTTCAACACCCCGGTCTATACGCTGCGCGGGGTCGGCTTCTACGAGACCACCCTGTCGGCCGCCCCGACGGTCGCGGTCTATGTCGACGAAATCCAGCTGCCCTTCAGCGCGACGACCAAGGGCGCGGCCTTCGACATCGAGCGCGTCGAAGTGCTCAAGGGCCCGCAGGGCACGCTCTTCGGCCAGAACACCACCGGCGGCGCGATCAACTATGTCGCGGCGAAGCCGACCGATACATTTTCGGCCGGCGTTGACGCCAGCTTCGGGCGCTTCTCGACCTTCGACCTGCAGGGGTTCGTCAGCGGGCCGCTCAGCGACACGCTGAAGGCGCGCGTCGCGCTGCGCACCGTGCAGGGCGGCGCCTGGCAAAAGAGTTTCACCCGCGATGACAAGCTCGGCAAACAGGACCAGTTCCAGGGCCGCTTCCTGCTCGCATGGGAGCCGAGCGACAGCGTCCGCCTGCTGTTCAATGCCAATGGCTGGATGGACAATGGCGACACGCAGGCAGCGCAGATTCAGAGCGATACCTGCGCGGTGACCCCGGCGCCGACCTGCGGCAGCCCGGCCGGCATTGCCTTCGCCAATTATCCGCTCGCGCCGCAGAATGCGCGCGCCGCCGATTGGGGCTATGGCATCTATCGCAACGGCTTCAACGACTTCAACGCCTCGACCGATTACAGCCAGTTCGATTATTCGGAGCAGGGCCAGTTCGGCCGCCGGCCGAAGCGCGACGACCGCTTTTACCAACTCAGCCTGCGCGCCGACATCGACCTCAGCGATGTCCTGACGCTCACTTCGATCACCGCTTATTCGGATTACAAGACCGACTCGGTGCAGGATTTCGACGGCACCGTCCTGTCGTCGGTCGATACCAACACGAGCGGCTATATCCGCGATTTCTCACAGGAATTGCGGCTGTCGGCGACGCTCGACCGCGCCAACATCATCGTCGGCGGCAATTACAACAAGGCGTCGACCTTCGACCGGCTGTTCTACAATTTCAGCCAGGGTCCGTCGTCGGACCCGCTGTTTACGATCCCCAATTCGCCGCAGGGACAGCTCACCTTCAACTATTCGGATCAGGATATCGAGGGCTATGCCTTCTTCGGCAATGTCGAGTTCGAGATCACCGACAGCCTGACCCTGATCGGCGGGGCGCGCTATACGAAGACCAATCGTGACTTCCAGGGCTGCACCAACGATTATCAGGGCGGCACCGCGATCTGGTGGAACGCGCTTTTCGGCACCAATGTCCAGCCGAACGGCTGCATCACCCTCGATCCCACGCTGACGCCCTATAATCCGGCGCTGTTCGACAAGCTCAACGAGGATAATCTGTCGTGGAACGTCGGCGTCAATTACGAGACGGCGGGCGACACCCTGTTCTACGGCCGGGTGAGCCGCGGGTACAAGTCGGGCAGCTTCCCGACCGCGTCGGTGGCGAGCGGCCTTGGCTACACGCCGGTGACGCAGGAATCGGTGACGGCCTATGAAGTCGGCATCAAGGCGCCGCTCGCCGACCGCAAGCTCGAGCTGACCGCAGCCGCCTTCTACTACGACTATAAGGACAAGCAGCTTCGCGGCCGCCTGCCCGACCCGGTGTTCGGAACGCTCGACGGGCTGGTGCAGATTCCCAAGAGCCGCGTGCAAGGCGTTGAAATGTCGCTGCTGGCGCGGCCGGTCGACGGCCTGCGGATCAGCATCGGCGGTACCTATATCGACACGAAGATCCAGGAGTTCATCGGCTTCCAGCCCGACGCGACCACCGCCGACTTCAAGGGCCAGCGCTTTCCGTTCGCGCCGAAGCTGACCGCGATCGCCGACGCCGAGTATGAGTTTCCGGTCGGCGGCTCGGTCGATGCCTATCTGGGCGTGTCGATGACGCACAACAGCAAGACGTCGTCGACGCTGGCGAACCGCGATACCGCGACGATCGATCGTGACGCGCGCTTCGACATGCGCAGCTACACGCTGATCGACCTGCGCGCCGGGATCAACATCCCCGACAGCAAGCTCCGCGTCGGGGCGTTCGTCCGCAATGTCGGCAATGTCTATTACTGGACCAATGTGCAGGACACGCTGGCGTCGGTCTCGCGCTTCGCCGGCATGCCGCGCACCTATGGCGTGCAGGTCAGCTGGCGGTACTGACCACCTAAATCCCGGCCTTGTCCGTGTTACGGAATCGTTCTACGATTGAACGATAAAAGGCTGCCCGACTTCGTCCGCACGGCACCACCTCCCGCCGTGCGGGCGATGCATCGCCCGATTGGAGAGAGTGATGGCCACGCTGTTCGCGAACGACACCACAGACATGTCTGGCACCGCCGGAAATGCGCCGCCGATCGTCGAGCGCATCCCGCCGATCCCGCCGCGCCAGAAGGCGCATGGCCCGCTCACCGCCTATCGCCTGCGCCGCTTCTACGCGATGCTGGCGCTCGTCTTCGCCGCCGGGGTGGCGCCGATCCTGCTGGGGATGAGCGCGCAGTGGAAGGCGTTCGGGCTGGGGCTGCTGTTTCCGGGCGCGGGCTTTCTCTATGCCGGCAGCGCGCTGAGCATCGCCTTTGCGGCGCTCTCCTTCGCCGCCTTCGCGGTCATCATGTTCATCTGGTGGGCGCGGGGGGTCATTCTCGGACCGCCGGGCGTGCTGATCGGCACCGCGCTGCTGTCGGCGGCGTGGATCGAGGGCGGTAGCGGGGTGGCCTGGATGGAAGCCGCCATCCCGGGCGCCGTTGCCGTAATGCATCTCTATTTCGCGGTCCGGCGCCGCAGCACCTTTGCCGCGCAGCAGGCGCGGGGAGCATTGCTCAACGCCGAACTGGCAAAGGCCGAACCGATCTTGCGCGACCATCCGGTCGTCGCGGCGCCCGAAATGCCCGACAGCCAGATCAAGGAGTTTCGCCGCATGCTCGACCTGGCGTTGCAGCCGGTCGACAGCTGGACCGGCTTCGGCATGGACGACACCTGGCAGGATGGCGCGCTGCGTTATCAGATCTGCACCATGTCGTGGAACCTGGCGCTGGGTCAGTACACCCAGCTTCCCGCCTTCCACGGCTATCTCAACACCGCGCAGGAAAATCTGATCCGCAAGCATATCGACCGGAAAACATGGAATTACTGGTATTGGGAAAGCATGTGGGGCAACCTCAAGCCCGACAAGAACCCGGTGCATATCGACAATATCATGCTCACCGGTTTCCTCGGTGTCAGCCTTGGCCTGTTCGAGACCGCGAGCGGCACCTCGCCGTTCAAGGACCCGGGCGCGCTGACCTTCCGCTGGGACGAGAAAACCGCTTTCCCTTACAGCCATGCGACGATGCTCGAAGAGGTGGTGAAGAACTACAAACGCTATGACCTCGGCTGGTTCCCGTGCGAGCCCAAGTGGATCTATTCGATGTGCAACCTCGTCGGGCGGACGTCGCTGGCGCTGCACGACGCGCGTCACGGCACCGACTATGTCGGCGAGATCAGCGACCGGTTCGAGCATACGATGCACGAGGAAATGATGATGGCCGATGGCCGCATCAAGGTCTGCACCTCGACCCCCTTCGGTTTCCAGGTGCCCAGCCTGTCGGGGCTGTTCGGCGAAACCTGGGGCATCCGTTTCATGACCCCTTATGCGCCCGATCAGGCCGAGCGGCTGTGGCAGGTGCTGAAACAGGATTTCATCCGCGTCACCGACGATGGCATGCTCGATTTCAAATTGCTGCCGCTCGGCTGGGATACGCGCAAGCCCGCCGATTTTTCGAAATGGCCCGAACTCAATCCGCTGATCATGGTGCTGTGGTCGTCGCTCGAGATGGGCGACGAGGCGGTAATCGCGGCGACGCGCAAGACGATCGATAGCCGCTATGGCGAAGGCATTGCGGACTCGATGACGTGGAGCGGCCGCAACACGGTGCGCGACATGGTGACCAAGGGATTGCCCGAGGCGTGGGCGACCGGGCCGATCCTCGCCGATGCGACCTATCCCGAGGCGATCGTGACGCGCGCGGTCACCGACGGCACCGCGCTCAACCTGGTGATCCATCCGGGCGAGGGACCGTGCCGGACCGACCTGGGTTTCGCGCGGCTGGTGCCAGGACGCAGCTATCGGCTGACCCACACCGACACGCCGATCGTTGCCGGGACCGACGGCACCGCGCGCGCGACGGTGAGCCTGGACGGCCGCACCGCGTTCGACCTGGTGCCGGCGGGATAGGCGATGGCCTGCTGCATCATCGCGACCCTTTTGCTCGCCCAGTTCATCGCGATGCTGCGACGCTGGGGTGTCTTCTGGGGCGTGGTGCAGCCGCGCGACTATGAGGATGGCGAGACCATCTACCAGCGGATCAGGGGCTGGTTCGCGCGGCCCGCCGTTCGCCGCACCGCCTTTGCACTCGCGGCGATCGAACTCGCGATGGTCGGCGGCTGGACCTATGTCGAACATGGCGCGCATCTCTATCGCATCGCCGATCAGGCGGTCGGCAAGCTGCGCGGGCAGACGATCATCTATGCGGGACTCTGTTCGGAGGACAGCAAGGAAACCGGCGTGCGCATCGTCATCGCCTCGGTCGACGGCGACGCACACCACGCCTATCGCATGAATTGACGGCACCAGATGGCGAGCGACGAATTTGCCGGCAAGGTTGCCATCGTCACCGGCGGCACGCGCGGCATCGGCCGGGCTACGGCGCATATGCTGCTGAGCCGCGGTGCGCGGGTCGTCGTGGTGGGCCGCGACGGCGCCAATCTGGATGCGGCGATAGCCGAACTGGGTGCGGCGGGCGAGGCTATCGGATGTCGGGGTGATAT
>NZ_LYVN01000010.1 GCF_001990265.1 Sphingopyxis sp. KK2 | reverse complement strand
GGCGCTGCGCCTGCCGATCAGCGGCGAACCCGCCTCGCTCCCGGGCTGGAGCCCCGACGGGTCGCGCATCGCCTACGTCACCTGGAGCGAGCGCGCGGGCGGCGCGGTGTGGAGCATCGCCGCCGACGGCTCCGGCGCACCGGTGAAGGTCAGCGATGTGTCGGCCTTTTACACCCATCCCGCCTTCACGCCCGATGGTGCGTCGATCCTCGCGGTCCGCTCGCCCGCCGCCGCGCGGCAGCAAACCAGTTTCGAATTCGGCACGGTGCGCCCCGCCGATCTCGTCGCGCTGCCCGCAGCGGGCGGGCCGGCGCGGGTCGTCACCAGCGGCGCGCTCGGGCAGCGGCCGCATTTCGTGCGTGGCGAGCCCGGCACCGCCTATCTGCTCGGCCGCGACGGGCTGGTCGCGGTCGACCTTGCCGGCGGCACCCAGCGCGTTGTCGCGTCGGTGAAGGCGCAGGATTATTATTTCACCGAACGGCTCGCCGACGCCGACGACCTGCGGATCAGTCCCGACGGCCAATGGATCGCGGCGCAGACGAGCGAACAGCTCTATGTCCTGCCCGTGCCCGCCGACCCCAAGGTCGCGATCGACCTGACCGCCACCGGGACGACGGGGCGCAAGGTCACGCGCATGGGGGCCGATTTCTTCGACTGGCGCGCCGACGGCAGCCTGCTCTGGACCGTCGGCAATTATCTGCAGATATTGCCCGATGCGAAAGCGACCCCGCCCGCGAAGCATGTCGAGCTGATCGCCGAAATGCCGCGCGCGCGGCCGGCGGGCAGCCTGTTGCTGCGCGGCGCGCGGGCGCTGACGATGGCGGGCGGCGACAAGATCATCGACGATGCCGACATATTGATCAGCGGCGACCGGATCGCGGCGATCGGCCCGCGCGGCACGCTGTCGGTTCCTGCCGGCACGCCCGAACGCGAACTGGGCGGCAAGACCGTCGCGCCCGGTTTCATCGACGATCACGACCATATCGGCGGGGTGCGCCGCAACGTCATCGGTTACGACGAATGGGATTTGCCCGCGCGGCTCGCCTTCGGGGTCACCACCTCCTTCGATCCCTCGACGCTCGGCATCGACCAGATCGCCTATCAGGACCTGATCGACGCGGGGCTGGTGATCGGGCCGCGGTTGCGCTCGACCGGACCGGCGCTCTTTTCAAAGGAACGCTTCACCTCGCTCGATCAGGTGCGCGACGTGCTGCGTCGCTATCGTGATGCCTGGGGCCTGCGCAACATCAAGCAATATCGCGGTGAAAGCCGGATCATCCGCCAGTGGATCGCGATGGCCGCGCGCGAGCAGGGCATCGTCCCGACGACCGAGGGCAGCCACAATCCCAAGCTGATGCTGACGCAGATCATCGACGGCTATGCCGGCAACGAACATGCGCTGCCGATCACGCCCTTTGGCGAGGATGTTGTCGGCCTCTATCGTCAGATGCGCACCAGCTATGTCGCGACGCTGCTTATCAACACCAGCGGCCCGTCGGGGCGGCACTATTATGTGTCGCTGCACGACCCCGCGCTCGACCCCAAGGTGCGGCATTTCTGGTCGCCGTCGGCCGTCGCGCACAAGCTGGGTTTCCGGCCCTGGGGCTCGCTCGCGGCGTCGCGCATGCCCGCACTAGCTGCCGACGCCGCGAAGCTTGCCGAAAGCGGCGCGCTGGTCGGCATGGGTTCGCACGGCGACGAGCCGGGGATCGGCTTTCACTACGAGATGGAGGGTCATGCGCTCGGCGGGATGAAGCCGATGGCGGTGCTGCATGCGGCGACCGCCGGGGCGGCGGAAACGATCGGACGGCTTGCCGACATGGGCACGCTCGAACCCGGCAAATATGCCGATCTGGTCGTGTTCGACGAAGACCCGCTGACCGACATCCGCAAGACGATGTCGATCAGGCTGGTGATGCGCGGCGGGCAATTGTTCGACGCCGCGACGCTCGACGAACTGTGGCCGACGCCGCGCAAGATGCCCGCGTCGCCCTACATCGATGCCGAGAAGGACGCGCAATGGCTGCCGGTAAAATGACGATCGATCCCGAGATCGCCGAATTCCTGACGGTGATGAAACAACGCTGGGCCGAGCACCCGCCGTTCGACACGCTCGACTTTCCCCGTCAGCGCGCGGTGTCGGAAGCGGTGCGGGCGCATTGGACGGCGGGTGGCCCGATGATGGCCGAGACCTTCGAACGTCGCTTCGATGCCGGGGCAGGCGAACTGCGCATCCGCGTCTATCGGCCCGAGGGTGCGGTGGTTCCAGCGCCCGCGCTCGTCTATCTGCACGGCGGCGGTTTCACGCTCTTCTCGATCGACACGCACGACCGGCTGATGCGCGAATATGCCGCGGCGGGCGGCTTTACGGTGATTGGGGTCGATTATCCGCTGTCGCCCGAGCACAAATATCCGGTGGCACTCGACCGGATCGAGGCGCTGATGCTGTGGCTCAAGGCGCATGGCGCGACGCTGGGCGTCGATCCGACGCGGCTTGCGATCGGCGGCGATTCGGCGGGCGGCAATCTGAGCTTCGCGACCGCGCTGCGGCTGCGCGCGCGCGGTGAGGGCGGCCTGATCCGCGCGATCCTGTCCAACTATGGCTATTTCACCCCCGAGGTCTCCGACGAGGCCGAGGCGCGCTTTGGCGGGTCGGGGTCGATCATGGACCGCGCCGAGGCGCAGAGCTATTACGTCAATTATCTGGATGATTGGGACGCGGGCACGAGTGATCCGCTTGCTTGCCCGATCCTGGCCGATCTGGGCGGCCTGCCTCCGGTGATGCTCGCGATCCCCGAATGCGATCTGCTGACCGAGCAGTCGCTGGCAATGCAGGCGCGGTTGGAGGGCGCCGGGGTCGAAACCGCCGCGCAGGTCTATGCGGGGGCGACGCACAGCTTTCTCGAGGCGATGTCGGTTGCCGAGGTCGCGCGGCGGGCGATTGACGACGGCGCCGACTTTGTGAAGGCCCGCCTCGGCTAGGCCGTGGCAACGACGCCGGCGCTGACGAGCGTCTCGATTTCCCAATCGTCGAGCCCCGCTTCGCGCAGGATGGCGCGACTGTCGCTGCCAAGCGCGCGCGGGGCGATGTCGGGCGCCGGAGCGACGCCGTCGAACAGCACCGGCTGGGGCAGCGCGCGCTTGATGCCGTCGGGATATCCCTGGGGCACGTCAAAAAAACCGATCTCGGCGAGATGCGGATCGTCGAGCAGGCCGGGGAGGTCGGGGACCGTCGAGCAGGGGACGTCGCACGCCGAAAGCGCCTCCATCCACGCGGCGGTCGGGCGCGCGGGCAGGCTCTCGGCGACGATCGCATAGAGGCGGTCGATATGCGCGGGACGCTCGCGTGGGTCGGCGAACCAGGGCTGTTCGATGATATCGCCGCGGCCCACCTCGGTCAGGAAGGCGTGCCATTGCCGGTCGGTATAGGGCAGCACCGCGATCCAGCCGTCGGCGGTGCGGAACGGACGGCGGTTGGACGACAGGATGCGCGGATAGCCGAGCGCGCCGTCGGGCGCGAAGGTCGCTCCCGCCAGATGCTCGTTGAGGAGGAAGGCGGCGAGCGCTTCGAACATCGGCACTTCGACCTTGATCGCGCCGGTGCGGCCGTTCGCGCGCGCGACCAGCGCCGCGAGGATGGCATAGACCGCGTGCAGCGCGGCGACCTTGTCGGCGAGCACGGTCGGTACGAAGCGCGGATCGGCGCCCGTGGCCGTTTCGATCCCGGCGAGGCCGCTCGCCGCCTGGATGATGTCGTCGAAGGCCGGACGATCGCGATAGGGACCGCGCTGGCCGAAGCCGATCGCGGCGCAATGGATGATGTCGGGCTTGATCGCGGCGACCGCTTCGAAGCCGAGGCCCAGCCGTTCGGCGGCATCGACGCGCATATTGTGGAAGAGCACGTCGGCGGTTTCGAGCAATTTGGCGAGTGCGGCGCGCCCCTCGGGCCGCTTGAGGTCGATCGCGAGCATGCGTTTGTTGCGGTTGTTGTTGAGGAACAAAGCGCCGCCGTCGGGCCCCGCCGGATGCGCGTTCCGGGCGATGTCACCGTCGAGCGCTTCGACCTTGATCACCTCGGCGCCGAGGTCGGCGAGAATCTGGCCCGCATAAGGACCGAGCACGACGGCGCCGACCTCGACGATCCGGATTCCCTTGAGCAGCGGTAGCATCGCATTCTCTCCCTCGATATCTATTTCGATATAGAGACTAAAATGTCCAAAAATAGAGATGTATTGCGACGCCCGGGCGCACATGGGTAAGCGGCCAAGGCCGCAGAGATGGCTGGTTTTGTCGCAGTTAGCCGTGGGTAAGCGCGCCGGAGAGGCCAAAATCCACCCATCATAAACGGCTTTTACCCGATTTGGGCCAACCACAGATTTTCAAGCGATCTACAGTCGCATGACAGATTGAAGACGACCAGGGAATCAGGACCTAGACCAACAGAAAGAGAAGGGGGCGTTATGATGCGCGTTTGTTTAGATCGTGCGGTGGTGCGGGGATCGCTCGGGGTGTCGCTGCTGGCGCTGGCCTGCGCGCAGCCGGCCTTCGCCCAGTCCGAAACGACCGACGAGTCCGATATCGTGGTGACCGGTACGTCCGCGACCTCCGCGACCAAGACCGACACCCCCATCTTGCGCATTCCGCAGGCGATCGAAGTCGTCACGGTGGAGGAAATGCAGGACCGCGGCGCGCTGAACATCCGCGAAGCGCTGAAATATACGGCGGGCGTCTATAACGGCGGCGACGATTCGCGCGGCGATTTCAACAACATACGCGGCTTCGAATCGGTACTCTATGTGGATGGGCTGAAGCGCAACTATGGCTTCGTCTATATGCCGCGTCCCGAAATCGCGACGCTCGAGCGCGTCGAAGTGCTCGTCGGCCCGGCCTCCGTGCTGTACGGGGCCGGCAGTTCGGGCGGCATCACCAACATGCAGACCAAGCGCCCGCAATTCGACTTCGGCGGCAGTGCGAGCGTCAGCTATGGCACCTTCGACCGCAAGGAAGCGACCGTCGACGTCACCGGTCCGCTCAGCGACACGCTCGCGGCGCGGTTCGTCGGCGTGGTACGCGATTCGGACTCGCGCATGGATTTCACGCGCAACGATCGCGTCGTGGCGCAGGGGGGGCTGACCTGGAGGCCAGGCGAGCAGACCAATATCGACCTGATCGGCATCTATCAGGAAGATCATAACCCGCCGAACTATAACGTCATGCCGCTCGTCGGATCGCTCCTGGCGTTGCCGGGCCAGCGTATCCGCAACTCGAGCTTCTTCGGCGAGCCGGACATCAATCGCGGCGACAAGGAATATACGGCGGTCAGCCTGCTCGCGACGCATGAATTTTCGGACGCGTTCAGCCTCCGCAGTTCGACCCGCTACACCTGGGCCAATACCAAGCAGGCCGAATATTATCTCGCGACCTATCTGAGCCCGGGCGGTCCGCTCGATCCGTTCCTGCCCGGCACCACGGCGGTTCCGCGCAACCTGTTCGCGATCAACATCAAATATCGGACGTTCAACACCGACAATGGCGTCGCGTTCAAGTTCGAGACCGGCCCGGCCTCGCACCAGCTGCTCGCGGGCGTCGACTATTCCTATTTCAAGCAGGTGTCGGGGCAGGCGTTCGTCGAAAATGCCGGGGCGATCGATGTCTATAACCCGGTCTATGGCACCGCCCCCGCCCCGGTGTTCAACTTCTTCAACACGCAGATTCTGAAGCAGACCGGCTTTTATCTGCAGGACCAGATCGACTTCGGCCAGGTGGCGTCGCTGGTCCTCGGCATCCGCCACGACAGCGTCTCGAAGGTGGATGTCGGTGCGCCGGTCGAGAAGACCAAGAAGACCACCAAGCGCGCTGGCCTGACCATCAACGCCACGTCGACGCTGGCGCCCTATATCAGCTATTCGGAATCCTTCCTGCCGATCTCGGGGCTCAACCAGTTCGGCAGCGCCTATCAGCCGCTGTTCGGCAAGCAGGTCGAAGTCGGCGTCAAATGGCAGCCGACCCGCGCGACGATGCTGCGCGTGTCGCTGTACGATCTCAAGGAAGATAATGCGCTCCGCACCGACCCGAGCAATCCGCTGAATTCGATTCAGACCGGATCGGTCAAGGCGAAGGGCGTCGAGTTCCAGGCGAACTATAATGTCGCCGACGATTTCTCGCTCGTCGCTGCTTTCGCCTATGGCACGGTCCGGCTGTCGGGTCAGGACCGCCAGCGCGATGATACGCCGAAATATCTTGCCAGCATCTTCGGCACCAAGACCGTCGAACTCGGCAACGATCTCAGCATGCGCATCGGCGGCGGCGTCCGCTATACGGGGAAACTTAACTCGGATCCGTTCGGCGGTGCCTTTGTGGTGGAAACGCCCAGCTACACGCTGGCCGATGCAATGGTGGCGCTCGACTACAAGGCGTGGACGCTCCAGTTCAACGCGATCAACCTGTTCGACGAGGTCTATTATCCGGGCTGCTCGGCGTTCGGGTCGTGTGCGAACGGCGAGCCGCGAACCGTTCAGGGGACGCTGACCTACAAGTTCTGAACGGGGCAGTTGACAAGGTCTTCATGGGGCGGCGGCCGGGGCATCCCCGGCCGCCGTTTTTCTTGGAATATGTGCGAGAGGCAGATGATGGGCGGACAACGGTCGGACGACCTGCTCGGCATGGGCAGTCGCATCACGCGGCGCGATTTCTTCAACGGCGCGATGGTCGCGAGCGGCGCGGCGCTGGTCGCGGGTTGCGGCGGCGCCGGTGAGAACGCCGACGGTCCCTGGGCGCCGTCGGGATCGTCGTGGACCGGCTATGGCGGGGTCGGCGATTATGCCTGGTCGAACGGCAATACCCAGGCCGTCGTCAACGCCGCCCATGGCATCCGCGATGGCCTTTATGCCGATCCTTCGACCAAAGCGGTCGACGAGGATTTCGATCTGGTGATCGTCGGCGGCGGGTTTTCGGGGATGACCGCGGCCTATGAATTTTCGAAACGCGCGGGCGCGGGAAAGACCTGCCTGCTGCTCGACAATCATCCGGTGGTCGGCGGCGAGGCGAAGCAGAACGAGTTCGACATCGACGGCCGTCGCCTGATCGCGCCGCAGGGTTCGAACGGCGCGATCGTCCCGCGTCCCGGCTATATCCGCGGCAGCTTCGGCGAAGGCACCTACGACATCTTCACCGACTATTATCGCGAGTTCGGGCTGCCGACCCAATATGACCTCGAACCGCTCGGCGGCGGGGCCGAGAAATATGAGCTGACCGACTATCATTTCGGCCCGATGGCCCCCGCATGGGAAAAGGCCTATGCCACCGGCTATCATTTCCCCGGCACGGGCTGGGTCGCGAACCCGACAAAGGACGGCTTTGCCAAGACGCCTTGGTCGGCTTTGGCAAAGAAGCAGCTCGATGATTTTGTCGCCGACCGGCGCGACGGGCTGGCCGGGGTGGCGGACCCGGAAAAGTGGCTCGATACGCTCACCTATTACCAGCTGCTCGACAAGCTCGGCTATGGGACCGAGGTGCGCGATTATATCGATCCCGGCATCGCGGTCGGCAATTATGGCGTGTGCGGCAGCGGTATCTCGGCCTTTGCCGCGCATCGGCTGCGGCTGCCCGGCACGACGATCAAGGACAAGGTGATTTCGTCGTCGGACATCGGGCTCGTCTCCTTTCCCGGCGGCAACACCGCCTTCATGCGCATCATGCTGGCGCGGATGATCCCCGGGGCGATCCGGACTCAGGGGGAGGGCAGCCTCGCGCCCATCGGCGGTGCGATCGACCCCGCGAAGCTCGACCAAGCGGGCAACAAGGTCCGCATCCGTTCGGGCTCGACCGCGATCGACGTGCGGCATCCCGGCGACGCGGCGACGGCCGACCATGCGATCGTCAGTTATGCACGGGACGGCAAGGTTCGCCGCGTGCGGGCGAAAGCGGTCGTGATGGCATCGGGCGGCTGGGTGAACCGCCGCATCGTGTCCGACATGCCCGAGGGGCATCGCAAGGCCTATGGCGAATTCCACCACGGGCCGGTGATGATCGCGAATGTGGCGCTTCGTAACTGGCGCGCCTTCGACAAGCTGGGTTTTACCAACACGCGCTGGTTCGACGCGCTCGGCTGGCAGACATCGATCCGGCGTAATGTCGATATGGGCGGCGCGCCGGTCTTCACCCCCGACAGCCCGACGGTGCTGACCTTCTACATCCCCTTTCTGCACCCCGATTTGCCGGGTCCGCAACAGGGGCCTGCGGGGCGTGCGCAGCTGTTCGCAACGAGCTATGCCGATTTCGAGCGCCAGCTGCGCGAGCAATTGACTGCAGGTTTCGCGGCGGCGGGTTTCGATGCGAAGCGCGATATCGCGGGGATCATCCTCAACCGCTGGGGGCATGCCTATGTCGCGCCGCAGCCGGGTTTCTATTTCGGCCGCGACGGCGCGCCGCCACCGTCGGATGTGATCCGCAAACCGCACGGCCGCATCATCTTTGCCCATTCCGAACTGCTCGGCGAAATGGCGATGGCGCACGCGATGCACGAGGCGTACCGCGCCGCCGGGCAGGTCATGGATATGCTCTAGGCGGCCTCAGGTCTCGGCCCACATCCGCCACAGGTCGCTGGTGTTGCGCGTCAGCGTGTCGAAGGCCGCGCTCTTGCCGCTCTCGGCGAACATGGTGGCGCGCAGATTCTCGAGCTCGAACAGGATGCGGCGCTTGTCGGCTTCGCGTACCAGGCTCTGGATCCAGCCCACCGCGACATCGCGCCGGCCCGACGTCACCTTGGCGACCTGATGCACCGAATTGGCCGGATAGAGGATCGCGGCGCCGGCGGGCAGCTTGAACGCGCGCGTGCCGGCGGGCTCGTCGATCTCGAGTTCGCCGCCTTCATAAGTCTCGGGGTCGGAGAGGAAGAGCGTGTAGGCAAGGTCGATGCGCGTCTGCGGGTGGTCGCCCATCAGCGCGTTGTCGACATGCGGGCCATAGCCCATGCCCTCGGTATAGCGGCTGAACAATATGGGCCGCATCGTGCGCGGCATCGCCGCCATTGCGAAGAAGCGATTGGCCGCCAGCGCCTCGGTGACCATCGCCTGCATGGCGCCATAGTCCTTGGAGTTGCCGGCGACCTGCTTGTTCTCCTTCACCCCCGCAGCGGCCCAGCCGGCGGTTTCGCGGCCGTCGATGAACTGCTGTCGGTCCATCATGGCGACCAGCTTTTCAAGCTGGTCGCCACTCAGGATATCAGGGATGCAAATCAGCAATTGCTGGTCCTACATGTCGGGCGCGGCACCCTTTTTGAGCGCATGCGCCTTGCCCGAAACGGTCCCGTCGGGCTTCACCATCGCGACGCTATCCATCACGAAGAACATCGTATAGCAACCCGTGATCTGAGACTTGCCGGCCCATGCGATGTCGACGCACAGCTTGTTGTCCTCAGCCTTCCAACTGCCCGTCACCGGCTCGTTGACCTGCGCGCTGCAAACGCCTTCGTAGAGCAGCAGGCCGTCGCCCGGGATTTCCTTCTTGGGGCATTTCTTCACGTCGATGGGGTCGTAGCGGATGTTGTAGCCGCCGACCTTGCCGTCGGCGCCGTACTGGTGCGCATAATGATAGGAGATGGCGAGGGTGTTGCCGGTCAGCGCCTTGCCGATCTGTTCGGTGGTCAGCGCGGGGAAGGACAGGGTCGGCCACACGCGGTGCGAGCCGATGCCATTCTCGCCGCCTTCGCCCGCGAGCATCAGCGACAGCGCCTTGTCGAAACCGGTGGGGTAGACGAGCTCGCTCGGCTGCGGCGCCTGCGGGGCGTTGGGATCGGCGGCGGTGGCGGGTGGCGCCATCGTCGTGGCCGCCGCGACGCCCGCGGCTACCGTCCACATCTTCATGGTAAATTTCTGCATGTCCAAGACCTCCCTATTGACGACCCAGCCGGCGCCCGTTGCGCCGAATCCGCCCGGAGCGAACTCAGCACAATGGGCGGGGACGGTCAGCAGGGTCTTTGGGTAAGCGGCGGGTGCGAAGGGTAATTCAGCCGTTCGCCTTGGCGCGCGGCCGCCTCCGCCACCAGAGCAGCAGGCCGACGACGATCATGACGGTCAGCCAGACCCCGATCGCCAGCGCGAGGATGCGCCCGGCGAGGCCGAGGCCTTCGCCGGTGTGTAGCGGGTAGAAGGATCCGATGACCGCCGCGCCGAACCCGGCCTCGGTCGCGGGCCAGGCACCGCGGACGCTGCCGTCATTGGCATCGACGATCACCAGACTGCCGCCATAGCCGCCGCGGTAGAGTTCGCCCGGCGCGCGGACCCATGCATAATAGCTGGCATCCTGCGCCGAGGGGAAGGTGGTGCCGACGAAGCGGCTGCCGGGGATCGCCGCGACCGATGCGCGCGCAGCGGCGGCGAAGCCGATCGGGCGGCTGGTCGGCGGATTGGCGGGCAAGGTGATTTCCTCGATCCCCGCGAGTTCGCGAATTTCATGTTCGAACATGAACAGGCTGCCGGTGCCGACGATGACCAGCGCGGGGATGCCCGCCCACAGGCCTAGTGCCTTGTGCCAGCCGTAATAGCCGGCGGTCGATCCGCGCCGGCCGCGGGGACGCAGCGCATGGCGCCACTGGCCGCGCCGCGGCCAGGCGACGACGAGGCCGAAGATCAGGTTGGTGAACAGCAAAACGCCGCTGCCCGCGAGAATCCAGTGTCCGGTCTGGCCGGCGACGAGCGTCAGATGGATTTCGCGGATGAAGCCCAGGACGCTGTACCGGTCGGCCGGATTGTCGCGCAGGATCGCACCCGCGCCGTCGATATAGGCCTTGCGGCTCACCCCGGCGGGATCATCGTGCAGGATGATATAGCGGTCGGCAAGGCCCGCGGTCGTCCAGATCCAGCTGATCTCTGCCTTGCCCCCCGCCGTCGCGAGCGCATCGATCCGTCGCTCGATCGCGGCGAGGTCGGTTGGCTGGCTCCGCGTTGTCAGCAGCGCGTCCTCGGCCTCGAAATGAAAGGTCAGGATGACGCCGGTCACTGCCTGGAGCAGCCAGATCGCTGCAGCGCCGAGCCCGAGCCAGCGGTGGATTTTCACCAGGGTCTTGCGCGCCTTGCTGTTGCCCCGCGGGGTATCGGTCATTGCTGGTCTTTCCGTTGGATGTCCGAAGATGCGCCGGGTGCCACCGATGCAAGGCCCCGCGTCGCGCGGTCGCGTCGAGGTTTGCGGAAGCGATAGCCGACCCCGCAGGGACCCGCATCGGGCAATCGCGACGTCGCCGAAAGGCATGGCAGCGCCGCTGCAACCGCGGTCCCGCGCGTTCCGAGGCTGGTCAGCCAGCCTTGCGCGATCAGCCGTTCATAGGCTCGTACAACGGCCTTTCGGTTGAAGCCGAGCGTTTCCGCCAGATAGCGGCTGCTCGGCAGCCACGCGCCCGGGGCAAGCCGCCCATGCTCAATATCATGGACGATCGCATGGGCGATCTGGAAATGGAGTGGGTCGCGGCGGCTGCGATCGATGCGGTCGCGCAGGCCGATATGCCAGTTGTACAGCATTGCTCCCCTCGCTCGATCCGGCTGACCGGCCTTTTATTCCGTCGCCGAGGATCGGGCGAAAGGGACGGGACGGGTAAGCCGGGCGAATATTGGGGAAGCGTCCGGCGACCGGCGACAAGGCTTACCCGTCTTCACCGGGAGTTACCCTGCGCCACGACTTCGATACCCGGGGCGCTTGATGTTCAATGACAGACGGGATGTCCATCGATCGCCGGACCTGCAACAAGGTTCGCATCAGCCGCCGGGAGCCACCATGTCGAAAGCCGTTGCCTCTGCCACCCTCGTCGCCCTGCTGAGCCTGTCGGGGGCCGCGCATGCGAAGGACCGGGTCGAGGCCGACCTGATCCTGACCAACGCGCGCGTCTATACGGTCGAGGAGAAGCAGCCCTGGGCCGAGGCGGTTGCGATTCTGGACGGCAAGATCGTTGCGGTCGGAACGGCGGCGAGCGTCAGCAAGCTGCGCGGGGCGGCGACGCGGACGGTCGATGTCGGCGGCAAGCTGGTGCTTCCGGCTTTCGGCGACGCGCATGTCCATCCGCTGTTCGGGGCCTTGAGCCGCACGCGCTGCCCGCTGCAGGACGGCAAGACGATCGCCGATTATCAGGCGTTGATCGCCAAATGCGTCGCGGCGGCACCCGGCGACGGGGCAGTCTATGGCATCGGGTGGAGCGACGCGCTGTTCCCGCCGAGCGGCATCCCGCGCAAGGAATTGCTCGATGCGGTGTCGACGACGCGGCCTTTGATCTTCGAATCGACCGGCGGGCACACCTATTGGCTCAATTCGAAGGCGCTCGAGGTCGCGAAGATCACGCGCGACACCAGCGACCCTGCCAACGGCACGATCGACCGCGACCCCGCGACGGGCGAGCCGGTCGGCAGCCTGCAGGAAGCCGCGATGGACCTGGTCAAGCATATGATCCCGCCGCCCTCGGCGACCGAGGTGCAGAATTCGATCCTCTACGTCGCCGATCATTTCAACAGCCTCGGCATCACCAGCTGGAACGACGCCGGGGTCGAATATGGCGCCGACGGCGGCAGCGCGATGGTCGATGCGTATAAGGCGGTGCTCGATGCGGGCAAGCTGACGAGCCATGTCGCGGTGTCGCTGAAGTGGAAGAACGAGGAGGGCATGGAGCAACTCCCCGGACTGCTGAAGGCCGCCGAGCGCGCCAATGCGCTGGGTATTTCGACGCACACGGTCAAATTCTATGTCGACGGGGTGATCCCGCAAAAGACCGCCTTCATGCTCGCGCCCTATGAGAATAGCGGCGACGAGCGCGGCACGCCGCAGATCGCGCCCGAGGTGCTGAAACAGGCGGTCACCGCTGTCGATGGCAAGGGCATGCACGCCTTCCTCCACGCGATCGGCGATGGCGGGGTGCATATCTCGCTCGACGCGATCGAGGCGGCGCGCACCGCGAATGGCGCCAAACCGACGCATCATATGATCACCCATATGAATGTCGTCGACCCCGGCGACCAGCCGCGCTTCGGCAAGCTCGCGACCTTTGCGCAGTTCCAGCCGACCTGGGCGTCGTGGTACGACTATATGGACCTGACCGTCGCCGCGATCGGCCCGAAGCGCGCCACCTATATCTACCCGGCGGGCAGCATCGTCCGCGCGGGTGGCAAGCTTGCCTATGGCGCCGACTGGCCGGTGGGCGGCGCGAATCCGCTGGAGGGTATCGAGGTCGCGATGACGCGGCGTACCGCGGGCGATCCGAACGCGAAACCGTTGCTGCCCGACGAAGGCGTCAGCCTGAAGGACGCGATCGCGAGCCACACGATCAACGTCGCCTATGTCAACGGCTTCGACGATGTCACGGGGTCGATCAAGGCGGGCAAGAGCGCCGACCTCGTCATCCTCGACAAGGATATCTTCAAGCTGCCGGTCTATGAGATTTCCAAGACCAAGGTGCTGGTCACCCTGTTCGAGGGCAAGCCGGTGTTCGGCGACTGGGACGCCGCGACCAAATAATCAGGGCCAGCGCATCACCGCGCGCATCGTCGCGGTGATCGAGCGGTGCGGCACGGTGACGTGCGTCTCGCCGTCGAGCAGCAGGAAGTCGCTGCGCAGCCCCGCTGCCGACAGCGGCGCGAGGCGCCCGGCTAGCGCGGCGCTGTCCTGCGCGATCGATCCGTCGCTCTCCAGTTCGCCCGCGATCAGCAGCAGACGCGTGCGGCGCGCCAGCTTGGCGTCCTTCCCGGCGCGGGTGCGCCAAGCGGCTTCTTCGGCGAGGATCGCCTGATCGTCCCACCAGATCGAGGGGCTCGCGGCGACGATCGTGTCGAAGGCGCCGGGATGCGAGTAGAAGAGGTGGAGCGCGAAAAGTCCGCCGAGCGAATGACCGTAGAGCGCCTGCCGCTGTGGATGCAGCTTGTAGCGTTTGGCGATCGCGGGCTTGAGTTCATCGAGCAGGAAGGCGCGAAAGGCGTCGCGGCCGCCCGAGAGATATTTGGCGTAAAGCTGTTTGAGCGCCGGGGTGACCAGCGGCCCGGTGAAATCTTCCATCCGGCGCGCGTCATAGACCTGCTCGCCGGGATGGCCGATGCCAACGACGATCATCTTGTCGAGGTCGCGCCCGCCGAAGCCCTGAATACGCCGCGCCTCGGCGAAGCCCGCGAACATCGCATTGCCGTCGAGGACATACAGAATCGGATAGCCGCCCTCGGGTGCCTCGCCTGCGGGGCGCGACACGAAGATGCGATAGGTCCGGCCCGTGGCCGATGTCATGTCCCACGCCTCGGTCTCGGGCATCGCATAGGGCGCTGGCGCTGTGGGTTCGGCGGCGAGCGTGGCCATGGGCGCGGTCAGGGCCAGCACGAAGCTTGCGGCGAGAAGCTTCAAGCCAATGCCTCCTGGCGGCGCAGGCGCAGCACGGTGAGATAGGCACCGGCGGCGAGGATCGTCGCGTCGAGCGCGGGTACCGTCGTCAGCGTCCAGCCCATCTGCATCGCGGGCAGGGTGATCGCGAGGCTGCCGATCCATACGCCTATGGCCTCCCAGCGCACCGCTACGGTCGCCACTTCGTCGCGATCGCGGAAGGTCATGAAGCCGTCGATCACGTAAATCGCGGCGATCGGGGGGATGATCAGGCCGAGCGCGATCAGGAAGGGGATGAAGCTGTTGATGATGCCGAGCAGCGCGAACAGGCAGCCGATCGCGCCGCCGATGACGATGATCCAGCCCTGTTTCAGGCGCGGGAAGGTCGCCGCCAGCGACAGACCCGCCGAATAGAGGTTGAGCGCGTTGATCGTCCACACCGAAAGGATCAGCATTGCGAGCGCGGGCAGGCCGAAGCCCAGCGCGACGACGAGCTTCATGATGTCGGTCTGGCCGGTGGTCAGCGCGATCAGCGCCGAAACCAGCATGATCAGTGGCGCGCAAAAGGGGAAGGAGAGCAGCATCGCCGACACCGCGCCGCGCTCGGTGCGAATGAAGCGCGACAGGTCGGGCATCGCCGCGACCGTGAGGAGATTGCCGCCGACGAGCGACGACAGCGCGATGCCAAAGCTCATCGGCACCGGCGGCGCGGCGACCGGACCCAGGTCGGGGGCGGGATTGTCGCCGAGCGCGACGACGCACACCGCGATCAGGATCACCCCGACGAAGGGAACCGCGACCATCGCCAGCCGGTCGAGGGTACGAAAACCCCAGATCGTCGACAGGGTGATGATGACGCTGCCGAGGATGACGAAGAGGTTGAAGTTCCCGGGGATGCCGTAGCCGTCCTGCGCGGCGGCGACCATCGCGTCGCCGAAGAAGGAGACATTGACCCCGAACCAGCAGAAATGGACGATCGCAATGACGATGTTGACCAGCGCCGCGCCCCACAGGCCGAAGGAGCGCTGGACGAGCATATAGGTGGTGAGCCGGGTGCGCACGCTGACGATCGCGGTCAGGCAGGCCCCCGCGCAGAGGATCAGCCCGGCGCCGAGCGCCGCGAGCACCGCCTGGTTCATGCCGAGCGCGAGCCCCGCCTGTGCGTTGTTGAGAAAGCCGGGGAGCGAGAAGGTGAAACTCGCGATGATCAGCGCAACGCGCCAGCCGGGGATGGTCAGCTCTTCGGGCAGGCGCCCGCTCGCATAATTCCCGCCCGCCTCTGCGCTCATGCCGTCTCCGTCTCGTTCAACGCTTCCACCGGGGCGAAGTCATAGCCCATACCGAAAGCACGCGGCCCGACAAAGGACAGCGCATGGTCGTCGCGCAAAATGTCGGGCGCGGCGGCCGCGATCACCTTGACCCGCTGGCCATATTTCAGTTTTTCTGTCGTGATCGTGTCGGCGGTGTCGCGGTCCATCACGGTGATGATATCGGGGACCATCGCGAGGACCTTGCCGTCGCGCGTCGCGACGAGATTCTCGTTCTGGAACTCGATCTCCATCCGGCCGCTGTCCGCGAAACCGTCGATCGTCACCGTGCCGACCGAAAAGCCGCCGCGCGTTTCGCGTTCGAGATCGACGATCTTGCCGTCGAACAGGGTCAGGCAATGCGGATAGAGGCCGGTCGCTTCGAGCGCCTTGCCCAGCGCCGCGAACGGGTCGGCGCCGCCGGCGCGAGCTTCGCGCACCGCGCGGCCCACGGCGATCGCCGCGCTGACGCTGCCCGGCACGGCATGCGCCTTCGCCTCAGCGCCGGTCAGCGGATATTCGACCATATGCGCGATGCCGCCGAGCGAGACCGCCAGCGCGCGTGCGATGCGTTCGTGCGTGAGATTATCCCCGGTCTCGATGACGCTCAGCGATCCGTCGGCGGCGGTGAGCACCGACGGGCAGGCCGAAATGCCGCGAATGTTGAAGATCGCCATCTGCGATTCGGGAAAGGCGCGGCCCATGCCGTCGCAGTCGATCACGGGGATGCCCAGCTCGGCCGCGGCGATGAAGGGCGCAAGGCCGTTGCCGCCGCCGATCTCGATCGGCAGCACCGCGTCGATCGGCTTGCCCATGATCTCCTCGAGCCGCCGGAGCCCCGACACCGCCTCCTTGCCGTTGGGCAATTTTTCGACCGACACCGTCGGCGCGCCGATCCAGCCGCAAGGGGCGAGCAGCGCATCGTCGGCCACATCGGCGAGCGAGACCAGCTCGAACCGTCCGCAGCGCGCGAGCGCCGCCTCGGCCAGCAGCAGGCTGTAATAAGGATCGCCGCCGCCGCCCGACCCCAGAAAGGCCGCGCCGCTCGCCAGGTCCGCCAGCACGGCGGCATCGTCAATGAACATGGCGCGCCTCCGTCCGCGGGGCGGCGGTCGCGCTGTCGGCATCGGCGAGGCTGCCGACCGCCTTCATGCGCAATTGCGCCGACCGGCCGGGCAGGTAGGAAAGAAACACTTCGTCCATGTCGACAATCTCTGCTGTTTCGCGCGTGGCTCCCGCCGCGACGACCCGCGCGAGGAGCGTTTCGCGCATTTCCTCGAGCGCGGCGGCGCGGGGTTCGGCGTCATAATCGATGATGCGGTCGGCCTGCGCCCCGACCTGGGCGATCGCGGCGCCGACGGCGTTGGCGACCGCGGCATGGTCGGGCCGCACGACATGCGCCGCCCCCTTCACATCGTCGTCGATCAGGAAATGGCCGCCGCCGACCGCGATGATCGTGACATCGCCCGACTGCGTCTTCATGCGGTCGATGCCGTCGGCGAGCATGTCGGCCATGCGGGTAAGGATCGCGGCGCTGAGCGACGGTGCGAGTGCCGGGATCAGTGCGGGATCGCCAAAGCTGGCCTTGCCCGCCGCGACCGCGACGTCGCTGGTCGTCAGCGTCGATCCGCCGAACAGGCAGGCATCCTCGGTCAGGCGGAAGCCCACCGAGTCGGGTCCGATGGTCACGCCGTCGTCGCTGTCGCCCAGATGGATGCGCGTGCCGCCGCCGAGGCCGATCGCGAGAATGTCGGGCATGCGCAAATTGGTCCGCACCCCGCCGATGTCGACCGCGATCGACGATTCACGCGGATAACCGCCGGCGAGCACGCCGATGTCGCAGGTCGTGCCGCCGACATCCATGACGATGCCGTTGTCGACCCCGGTCAGGAAGGCGGCGCCGCGCATGCTGTTCGTCGGCCCCGACCCGATCGTCAGCACCGGATAGCGCGCCGCCTCGGCCGCCGAGATCAGCGTCCCGTCATTCTGCGAGATATAGAGCGGGGCGGCGATGCCGAGCGTGGAAAGCGCGCGTTCGAGCGAGGCCATGACATGTTGCGCCAAGGTCGCGAGCGCGGCGTTCAGGATGGTGCCATTCTCGCGCTCGATCAGCCCGAGCCGGCCGACATTGTGCGAAAGGCTGGCCTGCGCATCGGGATGCGCGTCGGCGATGATCGCCGCCGCCCATTCCTCCATCGCGGCGTTGATCGGGGCAAAGGCGCAGCTGACCGCGATGCTGGTGATGCCCTGTTCGCGGCAGTCGCGCGCTGCTGCGCGCACCGCGGCTTCGTCGAGCGCCGAAATCTCGCGCCCGTCGACTTCATAGCCGCCGGGCAGCAGGAAGGTCGCGCCCGCGATCCGGTCGACGAGCGCCGGGGGCCAACCGGTCATCGGGGGCAGGGCTTCGCCCGAGGGACTCGCGAGCCGGATGATGCCAACGCGGTCGAGCCGGTCGCGCTCGACGAGCGCGTTGGTGAAATGCGTGGTGCCGATCATGACGGCAGAGACATTGGTGGCGGATACGCCAGCCTGCGACAGGATCGCCCCGATCGCGGCGGTGACGCCCGAACTGACGTCGGCGCTGGTCGGCTGCTTGGTCGAGGCGACCACGCGGCCCCCGGCAATCAGCACCGCATCGGTGTTGGTTCCTCCGACGTCGACACCGATGCGCACTCAATCATCCTCCCGCAGCCTCTTGCCTGCCGATTACACTGGGGGGATGGGGCAGGCGCAACGCGTAAAACGGGTGCCGGGGACCGTGAACGGGTAATGGCTTTGAAGAAGACGGGTAAGGCTTTTCAGGCGGTTGTCAGGGCTGTCATCGATCCGTAACCTCCCTGACCGGAAACCGACTGCCACGCGTAAGAGGTTGAGCCATGCAGGACCTGATTGCCGCCAAGTTCGATCCGCCCCTGTGGATGGGCGACCAGATCCGCCGGGAGGTGCTGCTCGGCCAGCTACAGGGTGTGCTCAGCCACCGCCTGACACTCGTCCATGCGCCCGCAGGCTATGGCAAGACCAGCCTGCTCGCGCAGTGGCGCGATACGCTGGGCGCCGAGACGGCGCGCGTCGCTTGGCTGACGCTCGAGCGCGATGATCGCGATCTCAAGCGCTTCGTCAATTATCTGCTGCTGGCGCTGCGCCGCGACCAGGCGGATGGCGAAGCGAAGGCGACGAGCGACCTGCCGCCGCGCGCGGCGCTGTCGGCGATGATCAACGAGATCGGCGAAAGCCAGGCGCCGGTGGTGCTGATCCTCGACGACCTGCACCATGCCTTCAGCGAGGCGGTCGGCCAGTTCCTCGAAACGCTGGTACGGCTCGCACCGCCCAATTGCCATTTTCTGTTCGCGTCGCGCGATTATCCATGGGTCGGCCAGTCGATCCTCGCCGCCGAGGAACAATTGCTCGAAATCGGCCCGGCGGAGTTGCGTTTTTCGGCGCAGGAAACCGAATGCCTGCTGACGCGTACCGACCGGCCGCTCGAAACGCTCGATATCGACACGCTGCTCGACCGCACCGAGGGCTGGCCGATTGCGGTCCAGCTTGCCTCGCTGTCGATCAAGCGCGGCATGGAGGCCGAGCGCGTCATCGACGAATATTGCGGCACCAGCAGCGACCTTGCACGCTATCTGTCCGAACAGGTGCTGATGACGCTGCCGCAGGAGACGCGCGACATCGTCGCGCGTACCGCGCTCGTCGACCGGCTGACCGGCGAGATGGTCGACCTGCTCTGCGACCGGCAGGACGGCTGGATGGTGCTGGAACGGCTCGAACAGCAGGGCGTGTTCCTCACCCCCGTCAGCTGGGAACGCCGCGAATATCGCTATCACCAGCTGTTCGCCGAATATCTGCGCGACCGCTTCGAACGCTCCGACCGCGTCCAGTTCGCCGCGCTCCAGCGCCGCATCGCGAGCTGGCTCGCCGAACGCGGGCAGACCGCCGAGGCGCTCGATCATGCGATATTGTCGGGGGACGACCTGCTCGTCGCGTCGATCCTTGAGGAGGCGGGTGGCTGGCGCCTGATCCCGCAAGGCCTGCAGGGCGTGGTCGAGCGCGGCCTCGCCAAGCTGCCGATCGCGCTGATCCGCGGACGACCGCGGCTCGCGCTGGCGCAGGTCTATCTGCAGATCAAGCTCGGCGAACTCGGATCGGCGCGCGCCGAATATGACCTCTTTCTTTCAGAGGTCGAGGGCGCCGACCTGTCGGTCGATCTCAAGACCGAGGTGCGCGTCGTCGGCGACACGCTGACCGATTATGAGAACCAGCCGGTGACCTTCGACGATCTGCTGGCGCGCGAGGCGCTGCTCCGCAAGCTGCCCGCGAACGACCATCTGGTCCTCGCCAACATCAGCGAGACTTTGGGCGCCAAATATCTGGAGGGCGGCTGGCTCGAACGCGCGTTGCAGCCGACGCTGGCCTCGCGCGATCATTATCTCGCGATCGGCTCGCTCTACAGCGACCTGTTTACCCGCTTCCTCGAAGCGCGGATCAAGCGCGCGCAGGGGCGGTCGAAGGATGCCGAGGCGATCCTGCACGCCGCCTGCGCCAATATCACCGACACCTATGGCGATCGATCCGACCTTGCGGCCAATTGTGCTGCGTTCCGCGCCGAGCTGTTGTTCGAACAGGATATGGTGGCCGAGGCGCGCGAGCTTCTTGCCTGGGCGCTGCCGCATATGGAACAGTCTGATGGCTGGGTCGATGTCTATGCCGCGGCTTATTTCACCGAAGCACGCGCGCTCGCGGGCGAAGGGGCGTTCGAGGAAGCGTGCGACGTGATCGCGCGCGCGCGCCGGGTCGCGGCGCGGCGGCGGCTGCGCCAGCTCGAAATGCTCGCCGATATTTGCAGCATCGAGCTTCAGATTTCGCAGGGCGCGCCGACGCATGCGGTGCTCGCGGCCGCGGCGGTGGTCGGGCTCGATCCGATGGCCGACATGATGCACGAGGAGTCGCCCGCCTATCGCCCGGTCGCGGTCGCCGCGAGCCTGTGCCGGACGCGGCTGCGGCTGTTGATCGGCGAGTATGAACTGGCCCTCGAAGAGTTGCAGAAGCTGCGCGACTGGGCCGAACAGCATGGCGCGGGCCGGCTGCTGATCGACGTCAATATCCTCGCCGCCGCGGGCCTGCGGATGCGCGGCGATACCGCCGCGTCGCGCGCCTGCTTCGACGAAGCAGTCGGCATCGCGATGTTCCAGAACATCGTGCGTCCCTTCGTTGAGGCGCGGCATTTCGTGCAGGCGTGCCTCGACGACGCGCTCGACGCCGATACGCAGGTCGACCGGTTCCGCGCCCAGTTCATGAAATCGCTCGTGAAATCGCTCGCCGTCTATCGCAACAATGTCACGGTGCTCGGCATGTTCAGCGAGGCCGAGGCCGAGGTGCTGCTCTATCTGAGCCAAGGCCATTCGAACAAGGAAATCGCTCGGCTGATCGGCATGTCGCCCGACACCGTGAAATATCGGCTGAAGTCGGTGTTCCGCAAGATCGGGGTCAGCAAGCGCCGCGACGCAGTGCGCATTTCCGCCGAAAGAGGCCTGATCCCCGCCGGGATGCCATAGCCACACCCCGCATCGCGATGACCATGGTCGCCCATGTCGGGCGGGCGGTTACCCGTTCGCCCGCTTGACTTATATTTCTATATGGGGACATTTATGTCCAATATCAGAAACTATGTAGGTGAGAGTGATGGGTGAGTTCCGGTTCGATCGCTTGTTCATCGGTGGCGAGTGGGTCCAGCCGATCGATGGCGGGGTGCGTCCCAGCATCGATCCCTCGACGGGCGAGCCTTGGGGAGACGTCGCTTATGGCGGCCGTGCCGACATCGACCGGGCGGTCGCAGCGGCGAAGGCCGCGTTCGAGGGCCCCTGGCGCAAGATGCCGCCGTGGGAACGCGCTGCGCTGCTGCGCAAATTCGCCGATCTTTACGCTACTTACGTGGATGCGCTGGCCGAAGTCGAGACGCGCGACAATGGCCGCGCGGTGCGCGAATCGCGCGGCGATATCGGGCTGCACGCACAATATTATCACTGGTTCGCCTCGCTCGCCGACAAGCTCGGCGGGCGGACGATCCCGATGGACGACAGTGTCCATGCCTTCACCACGCGCCACCCGGTTGGGGTCGTCGGCGCGATCACGCCGTGGAATGTGCCGATGATGGCGGCGGCGTGGAAACTCGGCCCGGCGCTCGCGGCGGGTTGCACCGTGGTGCTGAAGCCTGCCGAGCAGACCCCGGCGTCGTCGCTGGCGCTCGCGCATCTGTTCGAGGAAGCAGGCTTTCCGCCGGGGGTGGTCAATGTCGTGCCCGGCGACGGGCCGGTTGCGGGGGCGGCGCTCGTCGAACATCCCGACTTGGCCAAGATCAGCTTCACCGGCGAGGGCGCGACCGCCAAGACGATCCTGAAGGCGGGGGCCGACACGCTGACGCGCTGCACCTTCGAACTCGGCGGCAAGGCGCCGCACATCATCTTCGCCGATGCCGATATCGAGAATGCGCTCAACGCCGCGACCGGATCGGCCTGGGCGCTGTGCGGGCAGAGCTGCGCGCTCGGCAGCCGCGTGCTCGTCGAGCGCTCGATCTACGACCGGGTCGTCGATGCGTTTCGCGAACGCGCCGGGCGGGTGCGCGTCGGCATGCCGCTCGACCCCGCGACGCATATGGGGCCGCAGGCGCACCAGCAGCAGCTCGACAAGACGCTCTCCTATGTCGCGATCGGGCAGGGCGAGGGCGCCGAACTCGTCACCGGTGGCCGCCGCATCGAGCGCGAAGGAATGGCGGGCGGCTATTTCGTCGAACCCACCGTGTTCGCCGGCGTGTCGGGCGGCATGCGCATCGCGCAGGAAGAA
Organism: Sphingopyxis sp. KK2; assembly: GCF_001990265.1. Lineage (GTDB taxonomy): Bacteria > Pseudomonadota > Alphaproteobacteria > Sphingomonadales > Sphingomonadaceae > Sphingopyxis. The sequence goes on along the minus strand of NZ_LYVN01000010.1, from coordinate 31,956 downwards.
ATCTTCGGCCCGGTCGCCGCGCTGATCCCCTTCGACGACGAAGAGGAGGCGATCGGAATCGCCAATTCGACGCCTTACGGGCTCGCTGCCGGGCTGTGGTCGGGCGACACCGGGCGTGCGCACCGCGTCGCGGCGCGGATCGAGGCGGGCATGGTGTGGGTGAACACCTATCGCTACATCCGCTGGTCGACCCCCTATGGCGGGGTCAAGGCCAGCGGCTGGGGCCGCGAGAACGGCATCGAAGGGCTCGACCCCTTCCTCGAAACCAAAACCACCATCGTATCGACGACGGGGCGGTTCCCCGACCCCTTCGCATCCTGAGGAGAAGATAACATGCGTCTGCAAGGCAAGCTTGCCGCCGTCACCGCCGCCGCATCGGGCATGGGCCGCGCGGGCGTCGAACGCTTCGTGCGCGAAGGCGCGCGCGTCGCCGCGATCGACATCAGTGCCGGGGCGCTCGACGCGCTGGTCGCCGATTTCGGTGCCGACAAGGTTGTTCCGATCGTCGCCGATCTGCTCGATCCCGACGGCGCAAAGGACAGCATCGATCAGGCGGCTGCAGCGCTCGGCGGGCTCGACATCCTCTGGGCGCATGCCGGCATGCCCGGTCCCGCCTCGGTCGAGGATCTCGACCTTGCCGCCTATGACAAGGCGATCGCGCTCAATGTCACGTCGGCCGCCTTGGGGGCGGGCAAGGCCGCGCCGCATATGCGGCAACGCGGCGGCGGGTCGATCCTGTTCACGGCATCGGTCTCGGGGCTCGTCGGATCGATGATGAGCCCGATCTATTCGGCCGCGAAATGGGGCGTCGTCGGGCTGACCAAGAGCCTCGCGCTCGCGCTCGCGGCGGACAAGATCCGCGTCAATGTCGTATGTCCCGGCCTTGCCGACACGCCGATGAAAATCGGCTTCACCGGACGCAGCGGCGACCCCGCCGAAGCCGCGGCGAACGAGGCGAAGCTGATGGCGAATGTCCCGATGGGACGGCTCGTTCAGGCGGGAGAGGTCGCCGACGCCGCGCTGTGGCTGGTGTCGGACGAGGCGGCCTTCGTCACCGGCGTGGCGCTGCCCGTCGATGGCGGCTTTACGGCGCGCTGACGGTGAGCGCGCACCCGGAAATGCTGACGGCTTTTCCGGACGCGCCGCTTCGGCCATATGGGATGTCACGAAGCATAGCAGGCGAACCAGACCATGATCGTGCGGCAGGCCGCGAACGTCCTCGAAATCCTAGAATATTTCGCCAAGCGGCTGCGTCCGGCCACCGCCGCCGAAATCGCCGAGGACCTCGGCTGGCCGCGGTCGAGCACCTTCAAGATCGTCGCGACGCTGGCGTCGAAGGGCTATCTCTACGAACCGCGCGGGCGCGGCGGCTATTACCCCAGCCCGCGCTGGCTGGTGCTCGCCGAGGCGGTGGCGCAGGCCGAGCCCTTGCCCGACAAATATCATCGCCTCGCGCGCGACCTTATGGCGGCGACGGGCGAGACGGTGGCGATCGCGGCGCCCGCCGGCATCCACGCGACCTTTGTCGACGTCGTCGAATCGCTGCAGCCGGTGCGCTATTTTGCGACCGTCGGCGACCGGGTGCCGATCCATGCGACCTCGGCGGGGCGCGCGCTGCTCGTGCAGATGCCCAAGGTCGAGCGCGAGCGGCTGTACAAAAAGATCGATTTCGTCCGCTATTCGCGGACGACGCCCACCAATGCCAAGGCGGTCGAGGCGCGGCTGGACGAAGCCGAGGAACTGGGCTGGCACCAGAGCAACACCGAATATACCCCCGATCTGGCGGGTGTGGCGCTGCCACTTCCCGGCAACGACCGGCTGCTGTCGGTGGTGGTGGTCGGCCCGGTGTCGCGCTGCCTCGAGCGGCGACCCGAAATGGCGGCGATCGCCGCCAAGCATCTCGCCAAGCTGAAATAACGCATCATCCGGAACGAGAATGGACCGGAGCGCCCACAGGGGACGCCGCCGGCGGGAGAGTCACATCATGAGCCAGGACCCAAGGGCGGTGATCGCCGCCGCGCCGATGCGCACGCTCCAGATCGTCGTCGTCGCCTTGTGTATCGCGCTCAACGCGCTCGACGGTTTCGACGTACTCGCGATCAGCTTCGCCGCGCCCGGCATCGCCGAGGAATGGGGTGTCGACAAGGCGACGCTGGGCATCGTGCTGTCGATGGAATTGCTCGGCATGGCGGCGGGGTCGGTACTGATCGGCAATGTCGCCGACCGCGTCGGCCGCCGCCCGACGATCCTCGCCTGCCTGATCGTGATGGCGATCGGCATGTATGCGGCGATGCATGCCGAGGGGGTGACCAGCCTGTCGGTGGTGCGCTTCCTGACCGGCATCGGCATCGGGGGCATGCTGTCGTCGACGAGCGCGATGGTCGCCGAATTTTCCAACGACAAGAGGCGCGGGCTGAACGTCGCGCTCAACATCGCGGGCTATTCGACCGGGGCGATCCTCGGCGGGTTGCTGGCGTCGCGTCTGCTCGCCGAAACGGGCGACTGGCGATCGGTGTTCATGCTCGGCGCGATCGCGTCGGCGGCGATGATCCCGCTCGCCTTTTTCTTCCTGCCCGAATCGATCGAGTCGCTGATCGCACGGCGTCCGGCGGGCGCGCTGGAGCGGGTGAACCACACGCTGGCGCGCATTGGCCACGCACCGGCCGAGGCGCTGCCGCCGGTCCCCGCCGAGGTGCTGAAACCGTCGATCACCTCGCTCTTCGGCCCCGGCTTCGCGCGCATCACGATCCTGCTGACGATCGCCTATTTCGCGCAGATCCTCTTCTTCTATTATATCCAGAAATGGGTGCCCAAGATCGTCGTCGACATGGGTTTCGACGCGGCGCAGGCGGGCCGGGTGCTCGTCGCCGCCAATGTCGGCAATCTCGCGGGCGCGGTGCTCATCGGGCTCGCGAGCCAGCGCTTCAACCTCCGTCCCCTGGTGGCGGGAGCGATGCTTGCGGGGTTCGTCGCGATCGCGCTGTTCGGCGTCGCGGGGGCCGACCTCACGCGGCTGTCGATCACGGTCGCGATCGCTGCCTTCTTCATCAACGCCGGGGTTGTCGGCATGTATCCGCTGCTGGCGCAGGCCTATCCCGCTGCGCTCCGCGCGAGCGGCACGGGCTTCGTCATCGGCATCGGGCGCGGCGGCTCGGCGCTGGGTCCGGTGGTCGCGGGCGCGCTGTTCGCGAGCGGCGGCAGCCTGCTCCTCGTCTCGCTGGTGATGGGGCTCGGCGGCCTGCTCGCCGCGGCGATGATCCTGTTGCTGCCGCGCGAGACTTCGGCGAACAACGGTTAAGGGCAAGGGGCCAAGGGTCAATTTGGGGGGTATATGGCTGATTGGATCAAAAGCGGCGCGGGGCGCGGTATCGTCATCGGGCTGGTCCTGCTCGCGCTTTGGACGCTGCGCCCGATCGGCGTCGAGGCGCCTTCGTCGGTCGAAACCCCCTTCGACACCGACCGCGCGGTGGCGCGGCTCGCGACGATCCTCGGCGACGAGCGCCCGCACCCGACCGACAGCGACGCGAACGACGCGGTCGAAGCACGGCTGCTCGCCGAGATCCGCAAGGCCGGCTTCACGCCGCAGGTCGACGAACGCTTCCACTGCAACGACCTTCGCGAAGGCGCCGCCATCTGCTCGCGGCCGCGCAACATCGCCTTCTGGGTCACCCCGCCAGGGGACGATGCGCTGATGATCCTGTCGCACCATGATTCGGTGGCGGCGGGGCCGGGCGCGGCGGACGACGGCCTCGGCATGGCGGTGGCGCTTGAAATCGCGGCCCAGCTCAAGGGCAGGACGCTGGCGCGCCCGGTGCTCGTCGTCATCACCGATGCCGAGGAAGCGGGCCTGATCGGCGCTGCCGCCTTCGCTGCGCATGATCCGCTCGCGAAGCGCGTTGGCGCGGTGATCAACATGGAGGCGCGCGGCACCACCGGCGGCGCCAACATGTTCCAGACGAGCACCCCCAATGCGCGCGACGCCGCCGCGATCGGCCGGCCGCTGCCGTCGGCCAATTCGCTCTCGACCGATTTCTACGAACTGCTGCCCAACGACACCGATCTGACGATGCTGCTGCCGTTGAAGGTCGACGCGGGCAATTATTCGATCATCGGCAGCGGCAAGCGCTATCACACGCCGCTCGACAATCTGGCGCATCTCGATCGCAATTCGGTGCGCCATATGGGCGCGACGACCTTGTCGGCGGTCGAGCGCTTCGCGGCGCAAAAGAAGGCAGGCGCCGAAGGGCAGCGCGTCTACACCGACGTGGGGCGGCAATTTCTGCTCGAACTGCCCCAGATCGCGGCCGCGGTCGTCGTCGGGCTGGGGCTGGCCGCGGCAGGCCTCCTCTATTGGCGCGGCGGCACCGCGCGCCGCATCCGCAGCGCCTTCATCCCGCTGCTCGCGATCGTGGTCGGCACCGGCCTCGCGATCGGCGCCGCAATGCTCGTCGGGGCGCTGCGGCCCGAGGCGGATTTCGGCACCGCCTGGCCCGTCGTTTTTCGTGTGCTCTATGCCGCCGCGGCGCTCACCGGCGCATCGGCGATTCTCGCCTTGTCGCGCGAGGACAATGCGGCGCGCGGGACCGCGGCGGCCTGGGGCTGGCTCGCGATCCTCATCCTTGCCGCTTTCGCCTTCGTGCCGGGGCTGACGATCCTCGCGGCCTGGTCGATGCCCTTCGTCATCGCGGCCGCGGTCGCCGCGCTCGTTCCGGCCGGGCGGCGCGCGGTGCCATGGCTGCTCGTCGCCGCGGCGGTCGTCTACCTGCTCGTCGCGCTGCCGCTCGGCGGCGGACTCGAGGAGGGGCTGTTCATCGAACAGGCGGCGCTCGCGACCTTCCTGCTCGTGCTGATGTATCTCTTCTTCCTGCCCGGCGCCGGACGCGCGACGCGCGCGACCCCGGCGGTTTTTGCGGTGGTCATGCTCGGTGCCTTCGTCGCCGCGCTGATGGTTCCCGCCTATGGCCCCGGTGCGCCGCGCCACCTGACCATCGTCCATGAGGATGATGCCGGAAAGGCGGCGTTCCTGATCGACGACAATGGCCCGGTGCCGCCCGCCATCGCCGCACAGGCGAAATTCGCCGACCAGCCCGACGACAAGGGCTATTGGCGCGCGCCGGCACCCAAGCTGGCCGATGACGGCAGCGTCGAAATCCTGTCCGACACGGTCACGGGCATTCGCCGCACCATCCGCCTGGCACTGGTGGCCCCGTCGTCCGACCGGCAGGAGCTGCTGATCGAGGATGGCAAGGCGATGCGGAACATCCGCGTCAACGGCACGCGTCCGGCGATCAGGGGAGAGCCCGTCTATATCGGCTGCACCGGGCGCACCTGCCGCCGCCTCGAGGTCGAGTTCGACCTCGCGGTGAAGGGCGAGCTGCCCGAAATCAGCTGGCGGCGCACGCGCTATGGGGCGGGGGAGGCCGGTGCGAAGCTGGTCGCGAAGCGCCCGGCGACCGCGCAGCCGGTGCATACCGGCGACCGGCAGGTGTGGATCCGGCCGCTGCGCCTGCCGGCGGCGCCCGCAGGCTAAACCGAGCGGTCGATATAGGTCAGGAAGATTTTCAGATTGTCGGCGGGATGGTCGTTGGCGATGCCCCGCCAGCTGTCGAGCGGCGCAAAGACATGGTCGCCGGCGGTGACCGGAAATCTTTCCTTATCGATCGTCATCACGCCGCTGCCTTCGACGATATAATAATATTCCTCATAGGGGCCGAGCGCCGGGTCGCTGAGATTGTGGAGGTGCACGCCCTCGCTCGCGCCGGGCGGGATGTCATAGATCATGAAATTGGCGGGCGCGGCGGCGCCATCGAAATCGAACAGCCGGACGCCGAGTTCGCCGAGGCCTTCGTGGACCGCCTTGAACTTGTTGAACCCCTCGGTCGCGCGCTCGACCATGAAGCGCGACGGACGGGCCTTGGACGCGGTGGCGGGAGCGGCCATCGCGACGGGGCCGGCCATCGATCCGACCGCGGCGGCGGCGAGGAGGTTGCGGCGGCTGATATCGTCCATCGGAAGAGCCTTGCTGAAAGCATGAGCGCAGAAATTGCCAGCCAAGACTAATCGCGCGCGGCCGGCCAAGGAAGCGGGACCATGGGGTAAGCGGGCCATCGATGGGTAATCTGGCGTGTCGGGACGAACGCATCTTACCCATCTCCCGATCGGTTACCCGCATCGCCGCTTGTCGCCCAAGCGGCCGCGATGCACGCTGCCTTCTCTATCACGAGGGGACTATCCGATGCTGCGCAGCCTGACTTTCGCCCTGTTGGCTCTCGGCCTGACCGCACCTGCCGCGGCCAAGGAAGCGGCCGATCCCGCTGCCGTCGAAATGACGACGCCGGTCTTCGAAATGTTCCGGCTCGTTCCCGGCAAGACCGAGGAATTCATCCGCGACATGGAGAAATGGGACAAGGTCAGCGCCGCCGGTGGCCAGCCGCCGACGCAATTGTTCCTGCATGCCGGCGGCGAGGGCTGGGACGTGCTGCTCTACAAGCCTGCGCGCCCGAAACCGACGCCCGCGCAGGAAGCGGCGATGGCGGCCAAGGCCAAGGAAATGGGGCTGCCGTCCGGGCTGCTCTATTTCGTCGATATACGCGAGAAGATGGCCGACCATGTCCATTTCGAAGGCACCGGCCCGCTGACCGCCGAAAAATGGGTGGCGCAGATCGAGAGCGAGCGCGCGGCCAAGATGCGCGGTCAATAGCTGGTCCCTTCCGGCCGGCGAAGCTGGCCGTTGTCGCGGCCGCGTCCCGGCCGCACGCTGGCGCCATGACGGAGACGATATGAGCTTTCAACCGACACGCCGCGCCGTTCTGGCGGGCATCGGCCTTGCCCCGCTGGCGGCGGCGTCGGCGGCCGATGCGCCGCCCGCGACGATCCTGATTCGCAATGTGATGCTGTTCGACGGCACCGGCAGCACGCGCCAACCGCGCAATGTGCGCGTCACCGGCAAGCGCATCGACGCGGTGTCGGCGGGCGACATCCCGGTCCCGGCGGGCGCGACCGTGATCGATGGTGCGGGGCAGACGCTGATGCCGGGCCTGACCGACGCGCACTGGCATATGGCGGCGGTGCGCGGCGTGCCGTGGATGGGCTCCGACGACGCGACGCATATCGCGATGATCTTCAAGGACGCCGAATATCAGCTGATGCGCGGCTTCACGACGGTGCGCGACACGGCGGGCGCGATCTTCGGGATCAAGAATGCGATCGACCAGGGCATCATGCCCGGACCGCGTTGCTACCCCAGCGGCGCGGCGATCTCGCAGACCTCGGGCCATGGCGATCCCGAACCGGTCGGCGAACTGCCGACCGCGCTTGGCGGTCGCCCGACGATCCGCCAGCAAAAGGGCATGACCGCAGTCGCCAACGGCGTGCCCGAAGTGCTCGCCGCGACGCGCGAACAGCTCAAGCGCGGCGCGTCGCAGATCAAGATCATGGCGGGCGGCGGGGTGACGTCGGATCATGACCCGATCGACACGGTGCAATATACGCTCGACGAAATGCGCGCGATCGTCGGCGCCGTGACCGACTGGGACACCTATGCCTGCGCCCATGCCTATACCCCCGCCGGCGTACGCCGCTGCCTCGAAGCCGGGGTGCTGTCGATCGAGCATGGCCATGCGATCGACGACCGCACCGCCGCGCTGATCGCCGAAAAAGGCGCCTGGCTGTCGATCCAGCCGTTCGAGGATGGCGACAATATATTGACCGCCGAACAGCAGGTGAAGGCGAAGGAATCGCTCGGCGGCGAAGGGTGGCAGTCGGCCGTTCGGCTCGCGAAGAAGCATGGCGTCAAGGTCGCCTTCGGCACCGACCTCTTCTGGCGAAGTCCGACGTCGCGCACCGAAAATGCGATGCTGCCGCGCTTCGGCGCCATTTATACGAATGCCGAGGTGCTGCGCATCGCCACCTCCGGCAATTGCGAGCTGTTCGGGCGCAGCGGTCGCCGCAACCCATATCGGCAGGCCGCGCTTGGGGTGATCCGCGAGGGCGGCTGGGCCGATATGCTGCTGGTGCGCGGCAATCCGCTCGACGACCTGCACCTGCTCGAGGATTATGCCCAAAACCTGCTGCTGATCGTAAAGGACGGCGTCATCCACAAGAATCTGATGCCCGCCTGACCGGCGAGGATGTCGTTCCACGCTATGTTCGCGGACGGGCCGCGCAAGAAATGTCAAAACTGATTGCAAGCGCGGCTAAAGCCACGCCTGCCGCAATGCCCTAGATTTTCTCCCAACGGAGGCTCGCAGAGGCCTGGCTTTGAGGGAGAAGGATTGTGGCAGCATTGTCATTTGCGCGCGTCGTCATCGCGGCGCTGACTGTTTCGACATCGACACTGGCGTTCGCGCAGGACGCGCCGCCCGCCGACGACAGCGTTGCGACCGACGGCGACATCGTCGTCACCGCGCAGCGCCGCGAACAGTCGCTGCTCGACGTGCCGCTCGCGGTCACCGCGCTCGGCGGCGACACGCTGGCCGAGCGGGGCATCACCAATTCGTCGCAGCTCGGCGACGCGGTGCCCAATCTCCAGATCAACAGCCCCTATGGCGATACCCAGCCGAACTTCTCGCTGCGCGGCATCGGGGTCGCGAACGAATATAACAGCAATCAGGCCTCGCCCGTCGGCGTCTATCTCGACGACGTCTATCTCGCCCCACGCACCAGCCACGGCATGGGCCTGTTCGACCTCGACCGGATCGAGGTGCTGCGCGGGCCGCAAGGGACGCTGTTCGGCCGCAACACGACCGGCGGCGCGATCAACTTCATCACCAAGAAGCCGGATCTGTCGGGCAGCAACGGCTATCTTCAGGTCGGCTACGCCAATTTCGATACCTTTACCGCGCAGGGCGCCGCCGAGGCGACGCTTGCCGAGGATGTCGCCGGGCTCCGCCTTGCGGTCAATTATGCCAAGGGTGATGGCCAGATCCGGAATGTCTTTCCTGGCGGACGCGACGCCGCGTCGGTCGATACGCTGCAGGGGCGCGCCTCGCTCCGCGTCAAGCCGGTCGAGACGCTCGACATCGTGCTCCGCGCCTATGCCGGGCGCGATCGCGGGACGCAGGCCGCGGTGCACGGCCTCGAACCCTTTCGCGCCGGGCTCGGCTTTTTCGAGACCAATGAGAATCGCATCGGCGAGAACCGCACCGATGTCTGGGGATTCTCGGCCAATATCGCGCTGGAACTCAGCGATACGCTCAGTCTGACCTCGATCACCAGCTATGACGGCGGCAAGCAGGATCTCCAGCAGGCAGCCGACGGATCGCCGCTCGATATCCTCGATATCAACTGGCAATCGCGTTACCGCCAATTCAGCCAGGAGTTGCGTGCTAACTATGAGGGCGACGGGATCAATTTCGTCGGCGGGCTCTTCTACGGCTGGGACCGCAATATCACCGACAATACCTTCAACCTGCCGCTGCCGCCGGCCGGGGGCTTCTTCCAGCATTACCGGCAGGTTCGCAAAAGCTACGCGGTGTTCGGGCAGGCCGATATCGACCTCGCCGACCGGCTCGTGCTGACGCTCGGCGCGCGCTACACCAAGGACAAGTCGCGCTACGACGACGCCTTCGCCTATCTGTTCATCGGCGGGGTCGACGATTCGCAGACGCCGATCGCGACCACCGTGCCCTGTCCGGGCGTCGCGGGGACCTGCGCCTATGATCCCGACGCGCGTTTCGCGCTCGCCGACACCAACAATGCGCTGACCGGGCGCATCGCGCTCAGCTACACCTTCGACGACGGCCCGCTGGTTTATGCGAGCTACAACCGCGGCTATCGCGCGGGCGCGGTCAACGGCGGCGGTTACACCTCGTCGGCGGGGATCGGCTATATCGAGCCCGAGCGCGTCAACGCCTATGAGATCGGGATCAAGGGGCGTACCGCCGACCGGTTGCTGACCTATGCCGCCTCGGCCTTTTATTACGATTATTCGAACCAGCAGCTGCAGGACACGCGCGCCGGGCCGGTTTCCTTCCTCGTCAACGCGCCCTCATCGGAGGTTTATGGGCTGGAGGTCGAGACGACGCTGCGGCCGACCGACGGCCTGCGCGTCAACGCATCGCTCGGCTGGCTGCACTCCAAGTACAAGGAACTGACGCTGCAGGGCGCCGACCTGTCGGGCAACGAACTGCCCTTTGCGCCCAAGCTCACCGCGCAGCTCGGGTTCGAATGGGATATGGTCGAGGTCGGTGGCGGTACGATCACCTTCGCGCCCAACATGGCCTATTCGAGCCGCCAATATTTCTCGCCGTTCAACGACATAAATGCGCCGGGCACGCCGCAGATGAACAGCGAACTGCAACAGGGCGCCAATGCCAAGGTCAATGCGTCGCTCAGCTGGTCGAACGACGCGCTGACGGTGCGCGCGTTCGCGAACAATATCTTCGAGCGCAAGACCTATGGCTATGGCCTCGACCTGCGGGGGGCGGGGTTCCCCTACAACTTCCTCGTGCCGTCGGCGCCGCGCACCTATGGTGTTAGCCTGCGTTACAGCTTCTGACGATGACCGACCTGAAGGACCCCGACCTCTATGTCGGCGGCATGCCCTATGCCGAGCTTGCAGCGCTGCGCGCTACGGGCCCGGTCCACTGGAACCCAGAAGCCGACGGTGCCGGCTTCTGGGCAGTGCTGGGGTTCGACGAGATCAATTTGGTGTCGCGGCAGGCCGATCTTTTCTCCTCGGCGCACGAGAATGGCGGGCACCGCATCTTCAACGAGAATGAGGTCGGGCTGACGGGCGCGGGGGAGTCGGCGATCGGCATCCCCTTCATCTCGCGCGATCCGCCGACGCACACCCAATATCGCAAGTTCGTGATGCCCGCGCTGTCGCCCGGCCGGCTCGAAGGAATCGAGGCGCGGATTGCCGAGCGTGTCGAGCGGCTCTTCGCCGATGTGCCGCTGAACGAGACGGTCGACATCCTCTCGCTGCTCACGGTGCCGTTGCCGCTGCTGACGCTCGCCGAACTGCTCGGCGTGCCCGCCGAGATGTGGCACGATCTCCATCGCTGGACCGACGCCTTCGTCGGCGAGGACGACCCCGATTTCCGCCAGTCGCCAGAGGCCATGGCGGCGGTGATGGGCGAATTCATCTCCTTCGCCTCGGCGCTGTTCGACGAGCGCCGCGCCAATCCGGGACCCGACATCGCCTCGCTGCTCGCGAACACCGAGATCCATGGAGAACCCGTCCCGCTCGGCGATTTTATCGGCAACCTCATCCTCGCGCTGGTGGGCGGCAATGAGACGACGCGCAATTCGATCAACCACAGCCTGATCGCCTTTGCGAACAACCCCGATCAATGGGATGCCGTCCGCGTCGATCCCGGCCTGCTGCCGAACGCCGTCAAGGAAATGGTCCGCCATGCCAGCCCGGTGATCCACATGCGCCGCACCGCGACGCGCGACACCGAACTCGGGGGCAAGGCGATCCGCAAGGGCGACAAGGTCGTCGTCTTCTATCCCGCCGGCAATCGCGACCCGTCGGTCTTTGCCGATCCCGACGCCTTCGACATCGCGCGGCCGATCCGCCAGCATCTCGCCTTTGGCGCCGGCGTCCATGTGTGCGTCGGATCGCGCCTCGCCGAGATGCAATTGCGGCTGGCCTTTGCCGAAATGGCGCGCCATGTTCGGCGGATAGAAATCATGGGAGAGCCGAGCCGCGTGCGGTCGAACTTCATCAACGGCTTCAAGCGGCTCGACGTCAGGCTGGTGGCGTGAAGCAGGAAAGCGTCTGGGACAATAAGGCGATCATCTGCGACGTTCTCGGCCGTGCGCCCGACGTCGAGATGGGATCGTTCGGCGACGGCTGGTCGCTGTGCCGCTGGCGCCAGTTCGTCGGCACCTATACGCTGCCCGCGCTGCCGCAGCCGATCTTCACCGTCCATGTCGCGGGAAAGCCGCAGGTCAAGACCTGGGACCGCGACGGCTGGACCGAGACCAGTTCGATCCCCGGCTGCGCGACGATCGTGCCTGCAGGGCAGCCGACGGGCTGGCTCGTCGACGGCGAGCTCGACGTCGTTACCTTGTCGATGTCATCGGATGTGCTCGCGGGCCAGCCCTATGCCGACCAGTTCAACAAGATGCGTTTCGCTTTCGCCGATCCGCTCGGCGTCGCGCTGACGCGCCAGATCCTTGCCGAACTCTATGCGCCGCCGGCCGAGGAGCGCACTGCTTATGTGGCGGCGATGGTGGGTGCGCTGAAGGCGCATATCCTCTCCGGCCCGCCCGCGCATGGCAATCCGACCGAAATCCCCGTGTCCGATTTTTCGGCCTATCGGCTCCACAAGATCATGAATGCGGTGCTCGCCAACCCCGCCGAGGAACATAGCCTCGACGCGATGGCGGCGGTCGCCGGGGTGACGCCGTCGCATTTCTGCCGCCTGTTCAAGAAGGCGACGGGCATTTCACCGCATCAATATGTGATGAAGGCGCGGCTCGACCGGGCGCAGCAGATGCTCGTCCAGACCGACCTCAGCCTCGCCGCGCTCTCGGAGGCGACGGGCTTTACCAGCCAGAGCCATTTCAGCCGCGCCTTCCGCGCCTGGTTCGGGATCGCACCGAGCGACTATCGCCAGCAGGAACGGCGCGGACTTCACTGAACGGAGAAGGATATGAGCGAAGCGATGGCCGCGGTGGTGCGGCAGCCCGGCGGCGATTTCACGATCGAGACGATCGAGGTCGAAGCGCCGCGCGCGGGCGAAGTGCGCGTGGCGATCGCCGGCGTCGGCCTGTGCCACACCGACCTGATCTTCCGCGACCAGTTCGCGCCCTTCGCGCTTCCGGGCGTGCTCGGCCACGAAGGCGCGGGGGTGATCGAGGCGGTCGGCGAGGGCGTCGAGGGGCTCGCGGTCGGCGACCAGGTCGTCGTCGGCTTTTCGAGCTGCGGCGCCTGCCCGCGCTGCGACGAGCATCTGCCGAGCTATTGCCAGAACTTCGTGCCGCTGAACTATGCCGGGATGCGGCTCGACGACGGCTCGACCGCTTATGCCAAGGGCGGCGAGCGCGTCACCTCGCATTTCTTCGGCCAGTCCTCCTTCTCGGCGCTCACCGTCACGCGCGCGCGCAACGTCGTGAAGGTCGATACATCGAACGTCGCGCTCGAACTGCTCGGACCCCTGGGCTGCGGTTTCCAGACCGGCGCGGGCGGCGTGATGAACTCGCTCGCGTGCCCGGCCGGATCGAGCATCGCCATCTTCGGCGGCGGCCCCGTCGGGCTTGCTGCGGTGATGGGCGCGGTCATCCAGGGCTGTGCGACGATCATCCTCGTCGAACCGATCGCAGCGCGGCGCGATATCGCGCGGGATTTGGGCGCGACGCATGTCATCGACCCTGCGGCGGCCGAAAATCTAGCCGACGCCCTGCGCGAAATCGTCCCCGCCGGGCTCGACTTCGCCTTCGACACCAGCGGTATCGTTCCCGTCATCGAGGCCGGACTGGCGTCGCTCGGCAGCCATGGCGCGATCGGGCTGGTCGGGGTGCCGTCGAAGGCGGACGCCGCGATCAGCGTCAATATCGCGGCGCTGATGACCCCCGGGCACCGCATCATCGGGATCATCGAGGGCGACAGCGACCCGCAGGCCTTCATCCCCGAACTGATCGCGCATCATGCCGCGGGGCGCTTTCCGTTCGATCGGCTGATCCGGACCTTCCCGCTCGCCGAGATAAACGAAGCGCTGGCGGCACAGGCGCGCGGCGAGTGCATCAAGGTCGTGCTGATACCATAGCAACTCCGCGCTTTTGGGAGTTGTGAAAACAGGACGCGCCGACAATTGCGCGTGAACAGGTCAACAAGCTGACGCCGTCCCGGGGCGAGCCAAAGGAGAGAGACGATGGATTTCGACCGTGACTACAAGATGCTGATCGGCGGCAAGCTCGACGACGGCAGTGCTCGCTTCGACGTGCTGAACCCCGCAACCGAGCAGGCGATCGCGAGCGTCCCCGACGCGACGCGCGACGACCTCGACCGCGCGATCGCGGCAGCACGCGCGGCCTTCCCCGGCTGGGCGGCGACCCCGATCGCCGACCGCAAGGCCGCGCTGATGGCGATGGGACAGGCCGTCATGGCCAACGCCGACGCCTTCAAACGGCTGCTCACCGCCGAACAGGGCAAACCGCATAGCGAGGCCGAAGGCGAGATCATGGGCGCCGGCTATTGGCTGATGGGCGCATCGAGCCTCGACCTGCCGGTCACGGTCAACGAGGACAGCGCCGAACGCTATAGCGAGACGCGCCATGTCCCGCTCGGTGTCGTCGGGGCGATCGCGCCGTGGAATTTCCCGATGATCCTCGCGATGTTCAAGGTCGGCCCGGCGCTGCTCGCGGGCAATACGATGGTGCTGAAACCCTCACCCTTCACCCCGCTCGCGACGCTGAAATTCGGCGAGCTGGTCAAGGACATGCTGCCGCCGGGGGTGCTCAACATCGTCACCGGCGGCGACGCGCTGGGGCCGTGGATGACCTCGCACCCCGGCTTCGACAAGATCAGCTTCACCGGATCGACCGCGACGGGGCGCCGCGTAATGGAATCGGCGGCGCCGACCTTGAAGCGGGTGACGCTCGAACTCGGCGGCAACGACGCTGCGATCGTGATGCCCGACGTCGATGTCGAAAAGGTCGCCGAGGAGCTGTTCTGGGCCGCGTTCCGCAACAACGGCCAGATCTGCATCGCGACCAAGCGCATGTATGTCCACAAGGACATCTACGAGCCGCTCCGCGACGCGCTCGTTGCCTATGCGAAGACGGTCAAGGTCGGCGATGGCTCCGAACAGGGGACGCAGATCGGTCCGATCAACAATGCGGCGCAGTACCGCCGCGTGCTCGAACTGATCGAGGATGCCAAGGACAAGGGTTATACATTTCTTGTCGGCGGCGAGGCCGCCGACGTGCCCGGCTATTTCATCCCGATCACCATCCTCGACAACCCGCCCGAGGACAGCCGTATCGTGCAGGAGGAGCAGTTCGGCCCCGTGCTGCCGCTGCTCAAGTTCGACGATCTCGACGATGTCGTCGCGCGCGCCAATGCGACCGACTATGGCCTCGGCGGCTCGGTATGGGGCCGCGACGAGGATAAGGCGTTCGACATCGCGCAGCGCATCGCGAGCGGGACGGTGTGGGTCAACGAAACCCAGCATCTGTCGCCGACCGCGGCATTCGGCGGCATGAAACAGTCGGGCGTCGGGGTCGAGGGCGGGCTCGAAGGCCTGCTCGAATATACCAATGCGCAGACGATCGTGCGGCGAAAATCTGCGGCTTGAACGCGCACCCTGTCGGTCCTATCTGGGCGCCGACAGGGGCCACGTCCTCGCCTGCATGATGCGGGTTATCAAGTCCGGGACGGCCCGGCGGCTCTTTAAGGGAGGCCGCCGCCCATGGCCTGGATCTATCTCACAATCGCCGGTCTGCTCGAAATCGTCTGGGCCTTTTCGATGAAACAGTCCGAAGGCTTCACCCGCCCCGCCGCGTCGGCGGTGACCATCGCCGCGATGATCGCGAGCTTCGCGCTGCTGTCGCTGTCGATGAAATCGCTGCCGCTCGGCACCGCCTATACGATCTGGACCGGCATCGGCGCGGTCGGTGCCTTCGTTGTCGGCATCGCCATCCTCGGCGAACAGGCGAGCGCGACGCGCATCGTCGCGGCGCTGCTCATCGTCGCTGGGCTTGTGTTGATGAAACTCTCGTCGCCCGCCTGATTGTGGCGCGCCGGCATCAAAAGCCCAGATTGTCCGCCGGGTTGCAGTGCGCCTTCAGAAACGTCATCGCGAAGGCGAGGCGCGTCGCGAGATCCTCGGAAGGAAGATGGACCGCCGACAGCCCTGTCTTGAGGCTGTAATCCATGGGGGCGGGCTGCGCCATGAACACGACCGATCCTTCGCTGCGGACATCGGACATCGACTGGAAATCCAGTCCGATCGTCCCGTCGGTGTAGGACTGTTCCGGCTCGCCGCGCAATTTTACGGTCTTCGTCACCCTGAAGCTGATATAGCAGAGGCCATTGGAATAGGGACCCTGCCCGGTCGGAACCAGCCTGATATATATCTGATAGGGATAATAATCGCGCGGGCTGATCTCGGCACCGAGCATCGTCAATTCGATGAATTTCTTGGCGTTTTCGGGCGTCTGTTGCCCGGTCTGGGCCGCTGCCGGCGTGGCGGTCGATGCCGCTGCGGCAAGCGACAGGCACAGGATCGAGCGCATGTTCGATTTCATCGGGGAAACTCCATCGCGGAAAGGGATGTCGCCAAGGCGGTCTCAGAATCCGGTGCTGGCGACCGGGTCGCAGGACTGGCGGATCACCTCGATCGCATAGGCGGCGCGTGTCGCCATTTCGGGCGACTCGAAATAGAGATAGATCGCCCCGCCGCTGAACGCGCCGCCGTTCAGGGTCAGTTTCGCGCCGTCGGGGGCGACCGAACTCAGCCGCGACCAGTCGATCCCGTTGGCGTTGATATATTCGAGGTGCGGAATGTAATCGTGCCAGCTCTCGCGGCCGGGGATCGTTATATTTCGCCGCGGCGTGTCGGCTTCACGCTGATAGGCCTGAAAGGCGATTGGGAAGGGCTCGATCGTCGATTTGCAACCGCCGCTCCCCAGGAAGCGCATGGTCAGCCGTCCACCCGGCGCCGGGAAACGATCGAGCCGGCTGGTTATCCGATACTCGCCATTATAGCCGGTCGAACTATAGAATTTCACCTCGTAGAAATAGCTCGGGGTCTCGAAGCCGATGCGGTTTTCGTTCGCCAGCGTTGAAAGGAAACGATGCGCATTTTCCGGCGTTTGCTGACCGGTTTGCGCGGTGGCCGGAGCGGCGGTCCACATCCCGGCGGCGATGGCGAGGAGCAGGCTCGGGCGGACAATCGATTTCATCGTGGAACTCCGTCGGGGTTGGCGCCGACGCATCCTCGCGCCGGGAGCCGAGATCGTCGCAGGATTGCAGCGGGCTTTCGGGAAGGTCGTCGCAAAGATGACGCGCGTGGCGAGAACCCGGGCCAGCATCCCGGCGGTCATTCCTGCTTCGCTCCGCCCGGGCCGAGGCGGAGCGGGCAGCGTATCCGCGCTTGGCAATTATATTTTCCCGACCCGTCGGGATAGCAGGCGGGGCTGACGGGATATTGGATGGGACCGTGATCGCAGCGCTGGAGCTTTTCAAAGGCTATGCGCGCCTCATTCGGATTGGCGGCGCTGATGGGCCTGGAGTCGCTGAGATCGACATATCCCTTGGGCGGTTGCGTCTGGGCTAATGCCGGGGGTGGCACATAGGCCGGATATGGCGGCGGTTGCGGCAAGGCAGCGGCGGGGACGGACTTTTTCCGCGCGGCTTCGGCCTTCAGTCGCATATCGACCAGCCGCTCGGCCTCCTGGCGCCGATGTTCGCCCAGTCGCGACACTTCGGCCTCGATAGCCCGGTCGCGCTCGCGCTGTGCGGCGCTGCGTTCGGCGGGCGGTCGCGGCGTCGAGGAATCGCGCGGGATACCGATGATGATATCCTGCGCAAAGGCCAGCGAAGCGGCCAGCAGCAAGCCGGCAGCCGCCGATGCCGGGAGCACGCGTTTCAGCGGCATCGCCGCACGCCGGTCGGGCGCCGCGCCGCAGCGCATGAATGGTGAACTTTCAACGCCATGCCCCCTTGAACCCCATCGTCGGGCTATTGGCCCCGCCCGGCGAAGGCAACGCCAATAGTTTTTAGGGTCCGGCCTGCCATCATGGCGCACCTATGTTGACATCAGTGTCAATTACTGAAAGCGTCGGGGCGGATCGGAGAGCGGCAGGGTGGGGAATATTTCGACGGCAGCACCCCCGGCGGACCCGCGCGAATCGCCCGACGCGTCGCTGCGCCCGCGCACCGTCGCCGCCTTTGCCGCGACCGCGGGGCCGACCGCGATCCTCAGCCTGCCGTTCAGCGTCTATCTGCCGCCCTATATCGCCGAAGGGGGCGTGATCGCGGTCGGGCTGGTCGGGCTGCTCTTTTCGCTCACCACGATCTGGGACGGCGTCGTCGATCCGCTGATCGGGACGATGATCGACCGCGTCCGCACCGGACTCGGCGCGCATCGGCGCTGGATGCTGCTCGCGCTCGTGCCGCTCGCGCTGCTCCTCCTCACCATCGTCACCATCGGCAACGCCTTGCCCTTCGCGGCGCTCTTCCTGCTGATGGTGCTCTTCTATTCGAGCTACAGCCTCTATGAGGTCGCGCAATTGTCGTGGGGCGCGGCGCTGGTGCGCAGCCCGGCGGACAGCGCGCTACTCTATGGCATGCGCGACTGGTTCGCGAAGCTCGCGCTGATCGCCGCCTTCGCCGCACCCGCGGCGGCGCAGATGCTGATGCCCGGCATCAGCCTGCAGGGGCGCATCCTGGCTTATGCCAGCCTGTTCCTCGTCATGGTGCCGATCGCCTTGTTCGCGATCCGCCAGGTGCCGCTCCGGTCGGTCGTCGCCGAACCCGGCATCGGCTGGCGCAGCGAGATCCGCGCCTCGCTCGGCTTCGCACCGCTGATGCTCCTGTTCGGGGTGACCTTCCTCAACAGCTTCGCCTTCGGTTCTTTGACCTCGCTCTTCATCTTCTTTGCCGCCGCGGTGCTCGATCTCGACGCGCAGAGCGCGGTGCTGCTGTTCGCCAGCTTCATCGGCGGCGCCATCGCCTCGCCGGTCTGGACGATCCTCGCGCGGCGTTTCGGCAAGCCCGCGACGATGGTCGCGATGGCGCTGCTCGTCTCGACCCTCCTGCTCGGCACCTTGGCGCAGGAGCCGCAGGGGCTCGTCCAGGCGGCGGGCTTTTCGCTGCTGCTCGGCACCGGCTTCGTCGGGCTGCTCTTCATCTATTCGATGCTTGCCGACCTCGTCCCGCGCGATGCCGCGCGCTGCGGTCGCAGCCGCTCGGCCTTCCTCTTCGCGCTCCTGAACCTGATGCAGAAATTCGGCGTCGCCGCCGCGATCGCGGTCAGCTACGCGCTGCTCGGCCTCGTCGGCTTCGATCCGCAGGACGGCAAGGCGTCGGCCGGTGCGCTGCACCTGCTCTTCGTGCTCCAGCCGGTCACGAGCTGGACGATCATGATTTTCCTGCTGCTCGCGATGCGCCCGCACATGCCGCATCGCGCCGCCAGCCTTTGACTTGCAATCGCTCCCGCGCGCAAGTAAAGGCCGCACCATTCGGACAGATGCGCCGTTTTCCTTCCGCCTTTCGCCGACATGCTCGGGGAGGGTGGGCGGACTATTGCCCAAAGCAGAGTTGACGCTTGGGGCAGGGCAACCCATCTGGCGGATATTCGGACGCTTACGAGGACAGCAGGATCATGGCGAAGACCAGCCCCGGCCAATTCATCAATCAGGTGAAGGACGAAGCGCGCAAGATCGTTTGGCCCACCAGCCGCGAGACGGTGCAGACGACGATCCTGGTGCTGATCATGACCACGATCCTTTCCTTCTTCTTCCTCGGCGTCGACACGGTTTTCCACGCGATCGTCACCTGGCTGACGTCGCTCGCGCGCTGATCCGCGCAGGCTTACAGGGATAATATAGACATGGCGCGCTGGTACATCATTCACGCCTATTCGGGTTTCGAGAACAAGGTCCGCGACTCGGTGATCGCCGAAGCCGAACGCATGGGTCTGTCGCAGCTCGTCGAATCGGTCGAGGTGCCGGTCGAGACGGTCACCGAGGTGAAGCGCGGCAAGAAGGTTCAGGCCGAGCGGAAATTCTTCCCCGGTTATGTCCTCGCCAAGCTGACGATGACCGACGACGTCTATCACCTCGTCAAGAACACGCCGAAGGTCACCGGTTTCCTCGGTTCGATGGGCAAGCCGCAGGCGATCAGCGAAGCCGAAGCCGCGCGCATCCTGAACAGCAAGGAAGAGGCCGCAGCCCGTCCGAAGCAGGAAATTCGCGTCGATTACGAAATCGGCGACCAGGTCAAGGTGCTCGACGGTCCCTTCGCCAGCTTCAACGGGCTGGTCGAGGAGCTCGATTTCGAAAAGGCGCGCGTCAAGGTCAGCGTCTCGATCTTCGGTCGTGCGACCCCGGTCGAACTCGACTTCGAACAGGTCGAACGCATGAAGTGATGGCCTTGGCCATCGCTCCCCGAATGGATTGGATGATGATATGAGCCTGACTCCCGCCGAGATTCAGGCCCGGGCGGATCGCGCCCGCGACATTCACGCGTCGATCGACCGCGAACGCGTCGTCCGCCGCGTCGTCAAGCTGTTCGATCTCGAAGCCGCCGACGAACCCGACGAATTCACCTATCCCGCCTTCAAGAAGCCGACGCGCGAGCGCATCTTCGGCGGGCAGGTGATCGCGCAGGCGATGGTCGCCGCGGCGCGCACGGTCGATCCGGGCAAGGTCGTCCATTCGCTCCACGCCTATTTCCTGCGCGGCGGTGACGAGACCAAGCCGTTGCACTTTCGCGTCCACCGCGACTTCGACGGGCGCAGCTTTGCCAACCGCCGCGTCGTCGTGCGCCAGGACGGCAAGGTGATCTTCAACCTCACCGCCTCGTTCCAGGCGCCCGAGCAGGGCCTTGCGCACCAAGCGCCGATGCCCGACCTCTTGCCGCCCGAGGCATGCCGCGATTTCGGCGACGTCATCGCCGCCGATCCGCTGATCGACGATGCGCGGCTCGAGCAGATGGCGACCAACCACCCGTTCGAGGTGCGCAGCTTCCGCCCGGCGCCGGGCGCCGCCTCGACGATGCATTATGAATGGTTCCGCATCGCCGCGCCGGTCGGCGACGATCCGCTGACCCACCGCGCGCTGCTCGCCTATGCCTCGGACATGGGGCTGCTGTCGTCCGCCATGGTTCCGCACGGGCTGACCTGGACTCAGCCGGGGCTGTTTTCGACCAGCCTCGACCATGCGATGTGGTTCCATGACGACATCCGCGTCGACGATTGGTTCGTTTATGTCATGGACAGCGACTGGTCGGGCGGCGGCCGCGGGATCAACCGCGGGCTGGTCTATCGTCAGGACGGCACTTTGATCGCTTCGGCGGTTCAGGAAGGGCTGATCCGGATGGTGCCGCAGGGCTAAAAGCCTTGCTTCGTGGCCGGTTTGCCGCTAACGGCGCCGCTTCGCGTCAGATACGGGCGTGATTCCGCGCGGGAGGAAGGGGTGATGCCCTTCTGCTTGACCGCTAATTTTGAGCCCCGGATCCATCCGGGGCGACAGAAAGACAGGAGGCCATCATGGCTAAGAAGATCAGCGGCTACATCAAGCTGCAGGTGCCCGCCGGCACCGCCAACCCGTCGCCGCCGCTCGGGCCGGCACTCGGTCAGCGCGGCGTCAACATCATGGAATTCTGCAAGGCGTTCAACGCCGCGACCGATTCCATGGAAAAGGGCACCCCGACCCCGACCATCATCACCGTCTTTGCCGACAAGAGCTTCTCGTTCGTCACCAAGACGCCCCCGGCGACCTACCTCATCAAGAAGGCCGCGAACTTGAAGTCGGGCTCGAAGGAACCCGGCAAGATCAGCGGTGGCAAGATCGCGCGCTCGAAGCTCGCCGAAATCGCCGAGATCAAGATGAAGGATCTCAACGCGAACGATATCGAACAGGCGACGAAGATCATCGAGGGCAGCGCGCGCTCGATGGGCCTCGAAGTGACGGAGGGCTGATCCGATGGCAAAGCTGACCAAGAAGCAGAAGGCCCTTGAGGGCAAGGTTGACACGCTGAAGCTTCATGCTGTCGACGAAGCGATCAAGACCGTTCGCGAGCTGGCCTCGGCCAAGTTCGACGAAACGCTCGAAATCGCGATGAACCTCGGCGTCGATCCGCGCCACGCCGACCAGATGGTCCGCGGCGTCGTGACGCTTCCCGCCGGTACCGGCAAGGACGTCAAGGTCGCCGTGTTCGCGCGCGGCGACAATGCCGAAAAGGCGCTGGCCGCCGGCGCCGACAAGGTCGGTGCCGAAGACCTGATGGAAGACATGCTCGCGGGCAACCTCGACTATGGCCGCGTCATCGCGACGCCGGACATGATGGGCATCGTCGGCCGCCTCGGCAAGACGCTGGGTCCGAAGGGCCTGATGCCGAACCCGAAGCTGGGCACCGTGACCCCGAACGTCGCCGAAGCCGTGAAGGCCGCCAAGGGCGGTCAGATCGAATTCCGCGTCGAAAAGGTCGGCATCATCCACGCCGGCCTCGGCAAGCTGTCGTTCGGCGAGGAAAAGCTCCGCCAGAACTTCGACGCCTTCGTCGATGC
This sequence comes from Sphingopyxis sp. KK2, assembly GCF_001990265.1. Classification (GTDB taxonomy): domain Bacteria; phylum Pseudomonadota; class Alphaproteobacteria; order Sphingomonadales; family Sphingomonadaceae; genus Sphingopyxis. The sequence goes on along the minus strand of NZ_LYVN01000010.1, from coordinate 9,769 downwards.
GATCGTCAAGGCCAAGCCGGCCGGCGCGAAGGGCAAATATGTCCGCAAGATCGCGCTGTCGTCGTCGATGGGCCCGGGCGTCAAGGTCGACACCGCCGACGTCACCGGCGCCTGATTTCAGGCACTGCGATTTAGCGAAGGGCCGGGGGAAACTCCGGCCCTTTTCTTATGTCTGCTTTGGGGTGGCTAGCTGCCGTTGCGGAACGGGCCGAGCAGCGCGACGCCGTCGCCGCTCGCAACGCGTAAACGCGCTTGGCGAACCGCGTCTTCATATTGCTCACAGGCGGACAACATAGGCACAAGCTCTTCATCCAGCTTCTGAAACAAGTCGATAAGAACTCTTACTTCCGCCGCGCTTTCAAAACATTCGTCAGACGGTCTAGGCGCATCCTTGTCACCTTCCCAACGAGCTAAAAGATCGAAAAGAACCAGAGCCTGATCTGCATTGAGGGTCACGGATAAGCCAGTGTCTACCATGCTACGCCGCTATTCGAACATAATCCTGAGAGCAAGGGTGAACGCCCGCAACCGGTCGCTAGCGGACATCTCGATAAAACTCTTTCCTAATAAATCGCGCCATGATCTACCCTCGTGGATGATCAACTCGCTTGCCTCGAACAGCGTCGCGACGATGTCCTTCGCCATTCCAGGCCTTAACGCGACAAAGGAGACATTCCGGACGCGCCCATGCGTATCTTTTGTCTCGTTAAGGTGGGAAACCATCCATCGATCGTCACGCCGGCCGGCGAAACTCGATCAAATCCCATTTATTGCCATAGAGGTCGAGGAACACCGCGACGGTGCCGTAATCGGCCTCGATCGGCTCGCGCTCGATCCGCACGTCCTTGTCGAGAAGGCGCTGATAGTCGCGGGCGAAGTCGTCGGTTTGCAAAAACAGGAAGACGCGCCCGCCCGACTGGTTGCCGATAAACTCCGCCTGCTCCGCGTTCGCCGCGCGCGCCAGCAGGATCGTCGTACCACCCTCGGGGTTCCCCGGCGGCGCGACGAGCACCCAGCGCTTGTCCTGTGCCGGCTGATATTCGTCGGCGACCAGCGTGAAGCTCAGCGTCCCGACATAGAAATCGATCGCTTCGTCATAGTCGCGCACCACCAGCGCGACATGCGCGAGCGATTGCGGCGTCATTCGCGCAGTCCGCGGAGCGCCGCGCCCGCCGCGAACGGTCCGATCACCGTCAGGAGAAGGCTCACCGCGGCGAGCAGCTTGATCGCGCCGCGTCCCGACGGGTCGAGCATGCCGGCACCAAAGATCAGCAGCGGCACCGCGAGCGGCAGCACGAGCAGCCCGCCGATCGCATTGCCGCCCTTGAGCCCCGCGGTCAGCGAGGCGCTGAGCACCGCGAGCGAGGCGAGGGCAGGGATGGCGATCGCGATCCCCGTCGCCAGCGTCTCGACCCGGCCCGCATCCTGCGCCAGCAGCGCCGAGGCCGGGAACAGCGCGATCAACAGCGGCAGGCCAAATCCGATCGCGTGCGCCAGGATCTTCACCGCCGCGATCACCTCGTCGGCGACCCCGCGCACCGCAAGCTGGTCGAGCACCCCGGCATCGCGGTCGGGGCGCACCAGCCGGTCGATCGGCAGCAGCGCCGCGAGCAGCGCGGCGACCCACACCATGCCGCCGCCCGCCCGCTGCAACAGCGGCGCATCAGGGCCGACCGCGAAGGGAAAGGCGGTCGCGACGAGCAGGAAGAACAGCACCGGCAGCCACAGCGCGCCGCTGCCCCACGCGCGCCGGAGGTCGCGCCAGAACAGGGCGATCAGCATCGTCACGCCAGCGCCCCCATGTCGAGCTCCGCCAGATCGGGAATGCCCAGCGCGAAATGCGACGCCAGCAACACCGCGCCGCCGTTCGCCCGGTGCGTCGCCACCGCCGCAACCAGTCGCGCCTGCGCCGCATCGTCCATGCCGTTCGCGGGCTCGTCGAGCAGCCAGATCGGCGCGCTGCTGGCGATCACCCGCACCATCGCGGCGCGCTTGCGCTGCCCGGTCGACAGCATCGATACCGGCACCTCGGCGAGCGGGTGCAGCGCCATCGCCTCCATCGCGCGGTCGACGGTGTGGCCATCGACGGTGTCGACGCGCGCCCAGAAATCGAGCGCGCGGCGCAGTGGCAATTCGGCATCGAGCGCCGCCGCCTCGTCGATCAGCGCGACGCGGCCGAAGCGCTCGACCGTGCCGGCCGAGGCGCGCAGCAGCCCCGCTGCGACGCGGATCAGGCTCGACTTGCCGGCGCCGTTCGGGCCGCGCAGCCACAGCGCCTCGCCGCGGTTCAGCGCCAGCGTCAGCCCTTCGAACAGCAGCCGGTCGCCGCGAACGCACGCCACCCGGTCCAGCCGCAGGAGCTCGGTCACGCCATATCTTCCAGCGCGTGCATGTCGTCGTCGGAGAAGCCGAAATGATGCCCGATCTCGTGGATCAGCACATGGCGGACCAGCCAGTCGAGCCTTTCGCCGCTCTCGATCCATTCGACGAGGATCGGGATGCGATAGAGGGTGACGCGGTCGGGCATGCCGCCGCTCGCATCGATGCTGCGCTCGGTCAGCGGGCGGCCTTCATAAAGGCCGGTGAGGTCATAGGGATGTTCGATATCGACCGACTTCAGAACCTCGTCGTCGGCGAATTCCTCGATCGCGATCACGACGTCGCGGATATGCGGCGCGAACACCGCGGGCAGGCTGTCGAGCGCGGCCTCGGCCATCGCGAAGAGGGCGTCGGTGTCGGGGGCCATTCCGGTCCAGCCGGCGGGAAGCGAGGAAAGGGCGGTCTTGTCGCTCATCGCGCCCTTCCTTATGGGGAGCGTCGCGCCATTACCAGCAGGGAGACGAAGCGATGGTCCAGAAACTCGACGATGCCGCGCGCGACGCCCTGCTCGCGCGCTTCCCCGACTGGACGCACGAACCGCAGCGCGACGCGATCACCCGCCGCTTCAAATTCGACGATTTCGCGCAGGCCTTCGGCTTCATGGCAAGTGTCGCGATCATCGCCGAAAAGATGGATCATCACCCCGAATGGTCGAACGTCTACAACCGCGTCGACATATTGCTCACGACGCACGACGCCGATGGGCTGTCGGAGCGCGACGCAAAGCTCGCCGAGGCGATCGAGGCGCTGCTCTAGCGCGATGATCCGCTTCGAACGCAGCCATCAGCACCTGGCGGTCGGCATCGCGACCCTTGCGGGCTTCGTCGATGCGATCGGTTTTGTGGAATCGGCGGGCTTCTTCGTCTCGTTCATGACGGGGAATTCGACCCGGCTGGCCGTTGGACTGGCGCAATGGCAGGGTGCAGCGGCGATTGCCGGCGGAATCATCATCATGTTCGTGGCCGGCGTGGTCGCAGGAGCGCTGGTCGCGGCGCGATCGGGGCCGCGGCAGTCGCGCATCGTCCTGGCGTCGGTTGCGGTTCTTCTGGCCGCGGCGATCGGTTTGCGGCTGGCGCTTCCCGGGTGGCCGCCGGTCCTATGCCTTGCCTTTGCCATGGGCGCCGTCAATGCCGCGCTTCCGGCTCGCAATGGTACGATTGTCGGCGTTACCTACATGACTGGCACGCTGGTGCAATTGGGGCACAAGATCGCCAATGCGCTCCGCGGCGGCGACGACGGCCGCTGGCTTGGGCATCTGCTGCTATGGGGTGCGCTGGTTGCGGGTGCCATCGTCGGCGCGCGGACGGTTCTGTGGTCGGCGCCCGCGGCTTATGGTCTGGCGGCGGCCTTCGCCGCCGCGCTGGCCTGGCGGGCGGGGAAGGTCGCTCACGCCGGCTGACGGCGCGACTTGCCTTCTCCCAAATCCCGTTTCACAAGCAACGAAAATCAGGGGAGCCTCTATGTCGAACAGCCTGCTGCGCCGCAAAACCATCGTTCCGGAAACGCACGAAGGACAGGGGCTGGCGCGCACGCTCGGCTGGCCGCACCTCATTGCTCTCGGCGTCGGCGCGATCGTCGGCACCGGCATCCTGACGCTGATCGGCGTTGGCGCCGCCAAGGCGGGCCCGGCGGTGATCCTGTCCTTCGCTATCGCCGGGCTTATCTGCGTCTTCGCCGCGCTCGCCTATGCCGAAATGGCGACGATGATCCCGGCGTCGGGCAGCGCCTATACCTACAGCTATGTCGTCATCGGCGAACTCATCGCCTGGATCGTCGGCTGGAGCCTGATTCTCGAATATTCGCTGGTTGTCAGCGCCGTTGCGGTCGGTTGGTCGGGCTATGTCGCGCCGCTGCTTCACGCATCGGTCGGGGTACCGATGGCGCTGATGCAGGGCCCCGAACTCGGCGGCATCGTCAATTTGCCCGCCATCGCGATCATCGCGGTCGTCGCGGGCATGCTGTTGTTCGGCACGCGCGAGAGCGCGACGGTCAATGCGATCCTGGTCGTCGTGAAGATCATCGCGCTGGCGGTGTTCGTCGCGGTCGCGCTGCCCGCATTCGACGCGGCCAATCTCGAGCCCTTCAATCCCTTCGGCTTTGCCAAGCATGTCGGCCCCGACGGGGTCGAGCGCGGCGTCATGGCCGCCGCGGCGATCATCTTTTTCGCTTTCTATGGCTTCGATGCGATCGCGACCGCGGCCGAGGAAACCAAGAATCCCGACCGCGACCTCAAGATCGGGATCATCGGGTCGATGATCGCCTGCGTCGCCATCTATGTCGTCGTCGCGGTCGCGGCGGTCGGTGCGATCGCTTACAGCAAATTCGCCAACAGCCCCGAACCGCTGGCGCTGATCCTGCGCGAACTCGGCCAGCCCGGCGCGGCCTGGTATCTCGGGGTCTCGGCGGCGGTGGCCCTGCCGACCGTCATCCTCGCCTTTTTCTATGGGCAGAGCCGCATCTTCTTCACCATGGCGCGCGACGGGCTCTTGCCCGCGAGCCTCGCCAAGCTGTCGTCGCGCGGGTCGCCGGTGCGTATCACCATCTTCACGGCGATCGTCGTGGCGATCCTCGCGGGTTTCATCCCGCTCGACGAACTTGCCGCGCTCGCCAACGCCGGGACGCTCGCGGCCTTCACCGCCGTTGCGATATGCATGCTCATCATGCGCCGCCGCGCCCCCGACGCGCCGCGCACCTTCCGCGCGCCGCTGCCGTGGGTGGTCGGCCTCGGGGCGGTCTTCGGCTGCGCCTATCTTTTTTTCAACCTCCCGGCGCAGACGCAGCTTTGGTTCCTGATCTGGAATGTCGTCGGGCTGGGTGTCTATTTCCTCTATGCCCGGCGCAATGCCGTCGCAGGATGATCGTCAGTCGAACAATTCGCTGAGGAAGCTCTTCTTGTAATTTTTCTTGTAGGGCTTGCCATAATAGCGGTCGTCATAGCCGCGCTCGCCGCCGCGATATTCCTGCTCGCGATATTGCGGCTGCTGGGGCGGCGGCGGCGGGGCGGCCTGCTGCTGCGGGGCATTGGCGGCTTCGCTGCGCTCGATGATCTTGTCGAGTTCGCCGCGATCGAGCCATACGCCGCGGCATTGCGGGCAATAGTCGATCTCGATCCCCTGCCGTTCGGACATCGTCAGATTCACGCGGCAGGTCGGACATAACAGCCCTTGGGAATCGGTCACAAAACTTCCTTTCCTGGTCATGCAAAAGGCGGCCAGAAGCGACCGCCGATGCTTGAACGTTGTATGCCGGATTCGCGTTCCGCCAAGCCCCCGATAAACAGGCCCCGCCGCGACCGGGGAGGCGGGGTGGGGCAAGGATGCGGCGGGTGCGGCGCCCCGCTAGTCGGGCTCGAAGGCCAGCAGGTCGCCCGGTTGGCAGCCGAGTTCGGTGCAGATCGCCTCAAGCGTCGAAAAGCGCATCGCCTTGGCCTTGCCGGTCTTGAGGATCGAAAGATTGGCGAGCGTGATGCCGATGCGGTCCGACAGGTCGGTCAGCGTCATCCGCTTGGCGTGGAGCAGGTCGTCCAGTTTCACGACGATCGCCATCACACCGTTCCTTCCAGCTCGTCGCGCATCGCGGTGCCGCGTTCGAACACGGCGGCGAGGACGAAGGCGAGCAGGATTGCGAGGATGCTCTGCAGGTTGATGCCGCCCATGTCGGCGAACTGGCTCGTCGAAACCGCGATGCTCCGCGCGACCGATCCAAGCGGCAACGCGAGCAGCTGTACCGCGACGAGCGCCCAGCCGATATGGCGAAGCCGCGCCGCATTGGCGGGAATGAACGGATCGGTCGCCGCCGTGGCGATCAGCGCCTGCAACTTGCGGACGATATAGACGGCGGCGGCGAGCACTGCGGCGAGGATCGCGAGGAGGGCGAAGAGCTGCGGCCGGATATTCCCCGCGTCGAGGAAGATCTGGCTGTTCTTCGCCTCGACCGCGATCTCGGGCCACATGACCGCGAGCGCGCCGCCCGAGACGATCACGAACAGGAAGGCCGCAGCGATCAGCGTCAGCATCAGCCACAACAGCCCACGCGTCACTGCGAGCAGCGTCGAATGATTTTTGGACATATCGTTCTCCGATAGATTAATTATCGAAGAACGATATATTTCTTATCTTCGATATCGTCAATCGATATTATCGAAAAACGATATATCGCGAGTCAGGCTGCTTGCCAGTCGAACGCCAGCGGTGCCTCGCGAAAGGCGAAGCGGTCGAGATGGCGGGCGACCGCGCCCTTCAATCCCTCGAGCTGGCCGTCGACGCTGGCGTCGATGCGGACCGCCAGCGCGTCGGCGCCGGCATCGAAGGTGACGAGCCCGTCGCCGGGCCAGTCGGCCCCGCGTGCGTCCTTGGGGAAGGTCACCGTGCCATGGTCGGCGGTAAACTCGACCGCCAGATTATGCTGCCAATGCTTGCACAGCTGCTGCAGATATTTGCTCGCATGCGCGGTGGGCACACTGGCGGTTGCCGAGATGGTCATGGTCGTTGTTCCTTTCAAAGCCGCTCGATCTTCTGCGCCGCCTCGTCGATCAGCGCGACGACCTCGTGGAGCGTCGCTTCGTCGATGTCGCGGTCGCCCAGCCGATTGACCAGGACGTTGCGCAGATTGCCCATCGCCCGGCGCACCGATCCGCCGTCGGTCCGCTGCCGCTCTTCGCCGACAGCAGCGAGCCGGGCGATCAGCGCCGCGACGAGATCCGCGTTGGCATCGAGCTCGGCCTGCCCCTCGGGGGTGATCGCGAACAATTTCTTCGCGCCGTCGCTTTGCTGCGCCGCGATCTGACCCATGTCGTCGAGCAGGGTGAGGGTGGGGTAGATGACCCCCGGGCTGGGGGCATAGGCGCCGCCGGTTAGCTCCTCGATCCGGCGGATCAGGTCATAGCCATGACGCGGTTCGTCGGCGATCAGGCGAAGCAGGACAAGCGGCAATTCGCCGCTGTCGAACATCCGGCGCCGCGATCGGCCGCCATCCTCGCCATCGCGTCCGCCAAAGCCGCGTCCATGGCCATAACCCCGTCCGCCGCCGCGAGGCATGCCGTGGCGCTTGCCGCAGCCACGCCCGCCCGCTTTTACGAAATATATCATCATCATTGTCCTTAGAGTGTTTCTAGATAGCTCTAAGATATATCTTATAATTGGTCGTGCAAGGGGCTTCGTGCAAAAATCCTCAGATTTTGGTCAGATATTGTCTTCGAGGGCGAGGGCGAGTAGGCGCTGCCAATGCCGGCGATCTCGGCCGTTGAGCCCGCGATCGGCGGCGCGCCGTTGGAGTTCGGCGCGGGTATTGTCCCCATGCTTCAAACGCATCTGCTGCAGCGCGTCGAGATCGTCCGCCAACCTGCGGGCAGCGCGGCGACCGCCAAACATGTCCAGAATACCCAATGGTCCCTCCTGTCGAAGCCGGAGATGCGCAAGGGGGGTGCATCAAGTTTCAATGGCTTATCAGATTTCGGGGCCCCTGTCATGGCTCAGTTGGCGGCCTTTTGGGTCAATTGCAGGACAGTCGCGTCGCTCGGTCGCGCCATCGCGCCTTGACTTCGTTCGCCGCGACGCTATTGGCCACCGCACATTGTCGCTGCTCCGGCAGCGGCGATTCCGTCCGAGACAGTTGGTGAAGGGAATATGCCCTTCTTAATTTCCAGCCGAGACGGGGAACAGTCTTTATCGGTCGCCCGCCTGTGCAACAGGTGACGCGGCTTGACCGACCCCATCGGACATCGTTGCGCAAAGGACAGGCGAGCCTCGGCTGGTCCGGCCTTTGCGTGGTTTAGCCGCCCGGCAGCGTGCGCTTGCGCGTGCGATACCGGGCACAGAGTGGAGTATAGGCATGGATCGTACGGAAAAGGCCGAAGCCGTATCCTCGCTGAACGCTACCCTGTCGTCAGCTGCCTCGGTTGTGGTCGTCCGCAACCTGGGTCTGACCGTCGCTCAGTCGACGGTGCTGCGTCAGCAGATGCGTGATGCCGGGGCCGACTTTCGCGTCACGAAGAACCGTCTTGCCAAAATCGCGCTCGACGGCACGTCCTACACCGGCATCGGCGAACTGCTGACCGGCCCCACCGCGCTGGCAACCTCGACCGATGCGGTCGCGGCTGCGAAGATCGCGGTGGAATTTGCCAAGACCAACCCCAAGCTGGAAATCGTTGGTGGTGGCATGGGTGACGTGGTGCTCGACGTGGCTGGCGTTACCGCGCTGGCTTCGCTTCCCTCGCTCGACGAGCTGCGTGCCAAGATCATCGGTCTGGTGCAGGCTCCGGCCACCAAGGTTGCGCAGATTGCCGCAGCCCCGGCCGGCCAGTTGGCGCGGGTTTTTGGCGCATATGCCGCCAAAGACGCAGCGTGATTTTGAATTAACCCTTGAAACTACCACCGGGATTTCCCGGTTCTGATGGAGAATGAACATGGCTGATCTTGCAAAGATCGTTGAAGAACTGTCGACCCTGACCGTCCTCGAAGCGGCTGACCTGTCGAAGATGCTCGAAGAAAAGTGGGGCGTTTCGGCTGCCGCTGCCGTTGCTGCCGCTCCGGCCGCTGCCGCTGCTGGCCCGGCTGCTGAAGAGCAGACCGAATTCGACGTCATCCTGACCGGTGACGGCGGCAACAAGATCAACGCGATCAAGGAAGTCCGTGCGATCACCGGCCTGGGCCTCGGCGAAGCCAAGGCGCTCGTCGAAAGCGCTCCCAAGGCGATCAAGGAAGGCGTGAGCAAGGCGGAAGCCGAAGAGCTGAAGAAGAAGCTCGAAGCTGCCGGCGCGACCGTCGAACTCAAGTAATGTTTTTCCCGGTCCGATTGCGGGCCGGGGCAAGGCAATAGGAAAAGGGCGGTGCCGCGAGGCGCCGCCCTTTTCTGTTTCCGGATATCGCTGGCGGCTGATCAGCTGCCGGCATATCCGGGACGAAGCCGGCCGGGAAAGAGCGGCGCCTGGTCGGGGCGGCGCGTCGTCTGCTTGGCGGGCGCGGGTTCGGGACGGTTCGCGATCTCCCATGCGCTGACCGGCTGGCGAGCGACCTGCGGCTGGTCGAGCAGGCCCTCATATTCGTGGCGCTCCTTGCGGTCATAGAAACGTGCGCGCTTGAGCCGCTTCTTGAGCGTCAGGAAGGGATTGTCCGCGGTCGGACCGACGAGCGCCATCGCCTCATGGCGGCCCATGCTGCCGCTCGGCGCGGCGGCAAAGGCCGGGGTCGAGCGCTGCGCGGGCGCGGGCGTTGCGATGACCTGCTCTTCGCTGAGTGCGTAAGCGGGCTGGGCAGGGGCAGGCTGCGGTTCGCGAACGATGTGCGGAGCGACGGGCGCGGCGACCGGAACATCGTTATATTCGACCGTCGTTTCGGCCCATTCGTCGCGAGCCTTGCGACGGCGGGTAAAGGCCAGCGCCGCGCCGCCAACG